>DATBGU010000208.1:0-4941 GCA_036557825.1 Gemmataceae bacterium | reverse complement strand
TCTGCACGAGGGCAGCAAGGATCCGAAGGACATCGCCATCACGCGGGCCATCATCATGGTGCCCAGCGTGCTCGGCGATCGCCGCAAGGCCGACGATCCCAAGGCCTGGGACTTCCTGCTCGATAAAGACAGCAAGATCGGCTACATCCGCCTGACCAACTTCAGCAAGACGGCGGCCAAGGAGATGCGCGACGCCATCGAGCAACTGGAACGCGACGGCGTGCGCGGCCTCATCATCGACCTGCGCAACAACCCCGGCGGTCTGCTCAAGGCGGCCGTCGAGATCAGCGACCTGTTCCTCACCGACGGCCGCATCGTCAGCACCAAGGGCCGCAATCACAAGGAAGAGACGTACGACGCCAAGCCGGACGGAACACTGCTGCTGCCGGTCGAGAAGTATCCGATGGCGGTGCTGGTCAACAAGTACAGCGCCAGCGCCAGCGAGATTTTGTCGGCGGCCTTGCAGGACCATAAGCGGGCGATCGTCGTCGGCGAGCGCACCTACGGCAAGGGCAGCGTGCAGAACATCATCGAGATGCACGAGGGCAGCAAGTCCAGCGCGCTCAAGCTGACGACGGCGAGCTACTGGCGGCCCAACGGCAAGAACATTCACCGATTCCCCGACAGCAAAGACAGCGACGAGTGGGGCGTCAAGCCGAACGACGGTTTCGAGGTGCCGATGAAGGACGAGGAGCGTCTGGAATACATGATCTACCGCAGCGATCGCGACATCGTGCGCACCAAACCGAAGCCGGCCGAGGGCGACAAGAAGGACGGTAAGGACAAGAAGCCGTTCGTCGATCGCGTGCTGGAAAAGGCGGTGGAGCACCTCAAGAAGGAGATCGACAAGGCCGGCGCCGCCGCCGAGCTGCCGCCGAGGGGGAATGCCTGACCACCACCCCGCCAGCCCGCAGCGCGAGCTAGGGTATGTCGTTCCCTTGCTCGCGCTGCGGGCTGGCAAATGAACCTCCCGTGTCCGACGCATTGCACATCTTGTTCGAGGACAATCATTGTCTAGCGGTGGCCAAGCCGGCGCCGCTGTTGACGCAGGGAGTGCCGCCCGGCATTCCGACGCTGGAAGCAATGGTCAAGTCCTATCTGAAGGAACGCTATCACAAGCCCGGCAACGTCTATCTCGGCATCCCGCACCGCCTCGATCGGCCGGTGTCCGGCGTCGTCGTGTTCGCGCGCAACACCAAGGCGGCGCGGCGATTGGCCGAGCAATTTCAGAATCGACAGGTGCGCAAGGTTTACTGGGCGCTGGTCGAGGCGTCGGCCCCCGGCGAACTGCCGTCCGCGGAAGGCGTGTGGGAGGATTGGCTGCTGAAGGTGAAGGAGGAATCCCGCACCGAGCGCGTCGCGGCGGACACGCCGGGAGCGCGCCGCGCCGTGCTGCACTACCGGCGCTTGCGCGCGGGCGAGGATGGAGCGCTGCTGGAGATCGAGCCGGAGACGGGGCGGATGCATCAGATCCGCGTCCAGGCGGCGGTTCGCGGTTGGCCGGTGCGCGGCGATGTCCTGTATGGATCGCGTTTGCCGTTCGGCCCCTCGGCGGAGTTGCCGCGTGATCGCGTCATCGCCCTGCACGCCCGCAGTCTGACGTTTCTGCACCCCATCCGCTACGAACCGCTGACGGTGACGGCCCCACTGCCGGAAGTGTGGGGCGAGTTCGGCGAACCGGCAGCGTAAGCTGCCGGGTGTCAGCAGCAAAACCCAGCAGCTTACGCTGCCGGTTCGCCGAAAAGCTGCGATCACTCCAGATCAAGCCCCACATTCAAATCCAGAGGCACCGTCACCGCTTCGATTTTGTCGAAGTAGGTGATCTTGAACGACAGCTTGTCCGTCTGCTTGCCGCCGAGAAAGTACGAGATGGCCGCACGCGGCTTGCCTCCCGGAGCGGAAAAATCGCTGCCCCGACCCGGCGGCATGGCCTTGATCGCTTTGCCGTCGGCGTCGAAAAACTCGACGCTTTTGACGCGCGGCTCGGCGGACAGCACGGACACTCCCGCGCCGAAATTGTTCGCGTTGTTCACCTTCACGGTGAAGTCGGCGACCTTGACTTCCTCGTTCGCCTTCAGGGCGATCTCTTTCTTCTCCGTGGTTTTCTCGTTGGCGCCGCACTTGACGATCAGCGAAGCCTTGACGACGATCTTCGCGGCCCCTTTGCCCGGCGCGTTCCCCGCTGTGATCTGGATGGTGCAATTGTCGCCCTCGGGGGCAAACTGGGTCGCGAACTCGTTGATCCATCGGTCCTCGCCGCCGAAGATGCCCGGCTGTTTTTTGAAGAGGTTGTTTTTCTTGTCGTCGGTGAAGCTGTCGAGCTTGCTCGCCTTGGCGTCGATGCCGACGATGAACTTGCCCGGCTTGGAGACGGTCAGGTCCATGGTGACGCCGTTGGGCGTGAACGCGAACGCGCCCGGTTTCGGGGGGGGCGACTTGCGGACGATCAAGCCGATCGCCTGCACCTTCGCCGACGACTTTTCGTCGGCGGGTTTGGCGTCGTCGGCCGCCAACAGGGCGGCGCCGGAGGCGAACAGACACAGGGTCGAGAGCCAACGCATGGTGCGAACTCCTTGAGGTTGTGGATCGACCGAGACGGTCTTTGCGATAGTTTAGTCAATCAAATGTTGATTCGTCAGGAGGCGGCGGCGGATTTTCGGCGGCGGCGCGGAGATCCGGCGAAGAGGGTCCGTCCGCGTTGACCTTGTCGCCCAGCGACACCCAGATGTCGCCGAACGGGTGCGCCTGTTCGGGCACGACGCGGCGCGTCTTGGTCAATTCGAGGATGGCGAGAAACAGACCGACGAGCCGGCCGCGCGTGTACGGCGGCGTGAACAGAGCGGACAACGGCAGACGCCGCGCCTCGCGCAGACGCTGCAAGACGTTCTCCATGTGAACGTGCAAGGGCGTTTGATCGACGGCGATGGTTTGCGGCTGGAGGGCCAGCGTCTCGCGCATGAGACGTCCGAAGGCGCTGACCAGATCCCACAGTTCGACGGGTTTCAGGGGCGGCGGCGCCGACGAGGCCGGCGGCGGCACCGGCAGGCGCGGCAGACGTTGGCTCTGCTCCTCGGCGCGGGCCTCCAGCAGAGCGGCGGCGTCCTTGAACTTCTTGTACTGCACCAGCTGCTTGACCAGTTCCAGACGCGGATCGTCCTCCGCCTGGACCGACTCCTCCGGCCGCGGCAGCAGCATTCGGCTCTTGATTTCCAGAAGCGTCGCCGCCATGACGATGAAATCGCCGGCCCGCTCCACGTCGATCAGCTGCAAGGCGTCGAGGTAGGTTTGGAATTGCGCGGCGACGCGCGCAACGGGGATGTCGCGGATGTCCACTTCGTCGCGCTTGACGAGGTAGAGCAGCAGGTCCAGCGGTCCGCGAAAGGTGTCGAGATCGACGAGATAATCGGATTGCTCGCCGGCGATCATCTTCGCAGCCTATCGCAGCCGGTGCGAAACTGTCCAGAGCAATCACGGAGCGTTGTTCAGCGAAATGTCGTGTTTTTGATTGCCTCCCTCCACGGTGAATTCGAGCCTGGAGGTTTCGATGTCGTGGTAGCGCTCCGGGATCGGCACGTATTGACCGTGTGATTTCTGGGAGCTGTTCTCCTCATTCCGCGGAGCCGGCTTCTGAGGCGGGGCGCTGGCGATGGCCTTGCGCGCCTCGGCCGAGATGGGCAGCTTGAGCGCCGGCCTTTCGCCGAGCGAAGGACGCGGGCGCAAATGGCGGTTCTCGATACGGACCTTGACCGCGCCAACCGGCAGCACCGCCTCATAGTTGCCTTGCTCGTCCAGCGCGACGACGACGGGATTGTGCTGGGGATTGGCCGGCCGGAACGTCACGTCGCCGCCGGGCAACGGCTTGCCGTTATACAGCACTTGCCCCGACACTTTGCCCTTGCCCGGAGCGCACCCGGCCACGAGGGGCAGCAGGAACAGCAGTCCCATACTGAGCCGCCGGCGGCCCAATAACAGCGATTGCATCGGACCATCTCCTCATTCCCACCAGCCCTCAGCGCCGGCAAGGGTTGCCCTTGCCGGCGCTGAGGGCTGGTGGGGTAATTGCTTTTGAAGGAAACCACGACTCACCAGTCGGACGGCAGCGGCAGGCCGTCGTTGGGCACCACGGCCAACCACCAGGTTGTGCCGCTGATCCCCTGGGCCAGGAAGCGCACGCTGCCGTCGCCCAGGCCGACGTTCATGCCGCCGGTATGCCCGGAGGAGGCGAATTGTCGAAAACACGCGCCGGAAGTGGACAGGAAATTGAGCGGTTGCAGCAGGAAGCGCGAGCCAGACCCCTGCGCCCAGATCGTGCCGTCGATGCCGACGCCGCCGCCGAACACCGCGGACAAGCGGTCGCCGGGATAGCTGTCGTCGTTGGCGCTGATGTTTTGGCCGCCGTGGAGGATGCCGCGCATCCACCACGTGCCGCCGGTGCCGCCGTTTTGACAGCGCGAATACTTCTCGGCGAACAGGATGGTGTTGGAGGTGCCGTCGGGGAACGTGGCGGGGATGCGAGCGGCGCCGTCCCACACGGTCGCGGCGTTGGCCAGCGACGGCGGCGTGCTGGCGTTGGCGCTGCCGCCGAAGACCTGGAAGTTGCCCGCGTAGGAGGCGTCGCCGCTGCACCAGTCGAGGCAGTTGCCCAGGCTGGGATCGCTGGGACACTGGTAGACCGCTATCTTGGTCCCGCGCAGCCAGGTGTTGTTGCCGATGTTCACCGAGTCCCAGGTCGGCCAGATGATGCCCACGTTAATGGTGGTTGCGGGATTGGGGTTGCTCTGGCCGACCTGCGCGTTGTAATCGAGATAGGAAGCCATGTTAAAGGTGTTTTGCTGCTCGATGTACGGCAGCAGATGGAACAGCAGCGGAGCGTAGTAGGCGCCGCCGTAGATGCCGGCCTGGGGCGGCAGCCGGGTATGCACGTCGTTGCAGTTGTGGCAG
>DATBGU010000207.1:0-23000 GCA_036557825.1 Gemmataceae bacterium | reverse complement strand
GTTGATGCTGACCGGCGTCCGCGCCGAGGTGTCGTTCTACAAGGATCTGTTCGAGAAGATCGGCGTCAAGGCGGACATGCTGCAAATGGGCGATTTCAAGGCCGCCGCCGAGCCGTTCACGCGCAGCAGCATGAGCGAACCGGCCCGCAAGCAGCTCACCACCGTCATCGACGATTACTACGAGAAGAACATCGTCGAGCGCATCGTCCACCAGCGCGCCGACCGGAAATTCACGGCCGAGCAGGTCAAGAAGCTGATCGACGAAGGGCCGTACACCGCCCGCGGCGCGCTCAAGGCCAAGCTCATCGACCGCGTGGCCTACGTCGAGAAATATCAGGAGCAGTTCAAAACCTCGCTGGGGGCCGACGAGATCAAGATCGTCAAGAACTACGGCAAGGAGAAAAAGAAGACCCCGGACCTCTCCAATCCCTTCGCGGTCCTCAAACTGCTGATGGATGGGCCGAAGACCACTACCACCTCGAAAAACCCGAAGATCGCCGTGATCCATGCGGTCGGCGTCATCACCACCGGCAAGAGCGAGGAGGGGCTGTTCGGCGCCTCCACGGTCGGCTCGACGACGATGATCGAGGCGATCCGGCAGGCGGAGAAGGACGACACGGTCAAGGCGATTGTGCTGCGCGTGGACAGCCCCGGCGGCTCCGCGCTGGCCAGCGACCTCATCTGGAACGAACTGAAGCGCGCGAAGAAACCGATCGTGGCCAGCATGTCCGACGTGGCGGCCAGCGGCGGTTACTACATCAGCATGGCCGCGAAGAAGATTTACGCCGATCCCGGCACGCTGACCGGCTCCATCGGCGTCGTCGGCGGCAAGATGTCCCTGGGCGGCACCTTCAGCAAGCTCGGCATCAAGACCGAGGTCATCAGCCGCGGCGCCAACTCCGGCATCCTGTCCACGGAGAAACCGTTCAGCGATTCGGAACGCAAGGCGATGACGGCGCTGATGAAGGACGTATACGATCAGTTCCTCGACAAGGCGCTGGAGGGACGCCGCAAGGCCGGCAAGAAGATGACGCGCGACGAACTGGTCGGTCTGGCCGGCGGCCGAATCTGGACGGGCCGGCAGGCCAAGGAGAACGGACTCATCGACGAGCTGGGCAGCTTCGAGGACGCGCTGACTGCCGCCTGGAAGCTGGCGAAGATGCCCGGCGACAAGGAGCCGGAATTGCTTCTGCTGCCGAAGTCGAAGGGCTTTCTCGATTCGCTGCTCGACGAGAAGCTCGGCGCCCGAGCGCCGGCGCTGCAAATGCGTTCGCTGCTGCGCGAGGTGCCGGAATTGCAGCGTAAACTGCGCTCGCTGGACAGCTTGTTCCAGCTGCGCGGCGAGCCGGTGTGGCTGACGATGCCGTATCGGATCGAGATTGATTGAACCTCTTGAGCCAGCCCGCCGCGCCAGCAAGGGTTGCCCTTGCTGGCGCGGCGGGCTGGCACACGATGCATCATGGCACGTTGCGAGCAGGGTTATCTGTGCGAGGTCTGCGGTCAGGACGTTGGGGAAATCACCGACTCCGACCTTTACCTCCGTTACGTGCTCGGTGAAGTGCCGCCCGAACAACTGCACCTTTTGCGGGAACGCCATATCCGCTGCAATCCGGCGCTGGCGCAGTACATCGTCGATGCCGCGTTCGAGCCGGTCCGCTGCGAAAGTGTCTTCGCGAAAGAATTGATGGACCGCGAGTTCGTCGCCGCCGAGGAGATCCGCGTCACGCGCGGTTGGCGACGCCTGCAAGAACTGCCCCGCCTCGGCATCCCCATCATCGAGTATCCGCTGCCGCCCTCAACTTCCTGACGGCAATCGCTCGTACTGGTTTTGAAAGTGCGCCAGCGCCTCGTCCGGGTTGAGGTTGAAGACCGTGCGACCGGTCGTGTGCCAGCGTCCGCCGTGGAAAAAGAACACCGCCGAGGCGTTGCGCAGGTTGCCGACGGCCGGCAGTCCCTCCATGTCGCCGCCCTCGACGGCCTCGAACTGGATGGTGACGCCGACCAGCGCGGCGAGCCGGCCGCTGGCGCGTTCGCGGGCGAACTCGATGCTCGATTCCCAGTCGATGTTCTTCCAGCGCAGCCCGCGCGGCTTGCCGCTGGCGGCGGCCGCTTGAAGGAACAGCAATTCCAGGCGCTCCCGCTGTTGCTGGAACAGCCGCCGCGCTTGCTCCACGTTCGGCCCCCGCGCGAACCTCCGCCAGAAGGCTAGCCACGACCACCCCATCGCTATCCTCCCTTGTGCTTTTTCCGTGTTTCGCTCCCGCCGCCCGGTTATATCTGTAGGGGAGAAGACGGGGATTTCTCCTCCGAGGTACGCAATGAAGACTTACCGCCTGGGGATTGTCGGCCTTGGCCGCATGGGCAGCACCATTGACGCCGAGGTCGAGGACTACCCAGCCATCACTCTGCCTTACTCCATCGCCGCGGCGGCGAAAGCGATCCCGCGGATCGAGTTGGCCGCCGGCTGTGACATTGTAGACGAGAAGAACCGGGCTTTCCGCGAAAAATGGGGCGTGGCCAACACCTACACCGATTACGCCAAGATGCTGGCCGACGAAAAGCTCGACATGGCGGCCATCTGCACGCCGGGTCCGCTGCACGCCCGCATGACCCTCGCCGCCGCCGAGGCGGGCGTGCCGATGATCTACTGCGAGAAGGCGATGGCCTGCTCGATGAAGGAGGCCGATGAGGTCAAGAAGACGCTGGAGGGCCGGCACACCGTCTTCAACACCGGCGTGTTGCGTCGCTTCGATCCGCGCTACCATCAAGCCCGCGAGCTGATCCGCAAGGGCCGCATCGGCACCCCGCGCGCCGCCGTCCACTACGCCTCGGCCAGTCTGCTGCACGGCCATATCCATTCCGTCGATACCATCCTCTTCCTGCTCGGCGACCGCCGCGTCAAGTCGGTCTGGGGCGAACTGCGGCCGCGCGACATCGAAATCAAAAACAAACGGCTCGACAAGGATCCGCTGGCAATTTACCAGTTCGAGATCGAGGGAGGCGTGGAGGGTGTCACCGTGCCGGCGGGGAACTGGGACTTCGAGGTGATCGGCGACGAAGGCGTGCTGCGGAGCATGAATAACAACATCGAGTGGTCGCTGCGCACGCGGCGGCCGCTGGGCAAGAAGTTCCACACCTTTCAGCCGGTCGAGTATCCCAAGGTCGCTCCCCGCAGCGCCACGGTCAATTGTCTGAAGGATCTGATCGAGGCTTACGAGAAGCGCCGTCCGTCGCTGGGCGATGTCGCCGGCGCGCACCACGCCACGGAGGTTTGTTTGGCGGTTACCGAAAGCCATCTGCTTAAGGGCCGGCGCGTCACCCTGCCGATGACGAACCGCGACCTGTACGTGTATCACTTTTGAGTCGAGAATTCACCGCCGCAGCGGACCCAGGAGCGCCTCCCACAGCTTGACGACGCGATCGGAGCCAGCCGACGCCAGCAGTCGGCTATCCGGGGAAAACGCCACGGCGTTGACCTCGGCAGTGTGGCCGCGCAGCACCGGCCGCTCCTGCCCCGTCCCCGGATCCCACAGGCGCACCGTCATGTCCTCGCCGGCCGTCGCCAGCGTTTTGCCGTCCGGCGCGAACGCCAATCCACGAATGCCTCCCGCGTGTCCTTCCAGCGTGTGACGAAGTTCCGCCGTGTCCACGTCCCACAATTTCGCCACGCCGTCGCCGCCCCCCGTGGCGAGTGCCTTGCCGTCCGGCGCGAATGCCACCGCCTGCACCGAGTGCATGTGCCCTTCGAGCGTGGCGAGGGGCTGCGACTCGGCCAGATCCCAGATCGTCGCCGTGGCGTCAAGGCTACCCGTCGCCAAGAGCTTGCCGTTCGGGGAGAAGGCCAGCGAGCCGACCAGGTGCGGAAGCCCTTCCAGCGTCGCCGTCTCCTGCCGCGTTCCCGTGTCCCAAATTTTGACCTCCCAGCTTCCCGACGCCAGCGTGCGACCGTCCGGCGCGAAGGCGACGCAGCGGACGGCGCCGGTGTGGCCGGTCAACACGACCTGAATCCGCCCGCTGGCCGCGTCCCACAATCGCACCGTCCCATCCTCGCTGCCCGAGGCGAGCAGCCGGCCGTCCGGCGCGAAGGCCACGCACCATACCCAATGGCTGTGGCCCTTCAGCGTGCCGCGCGGCCGCCCCGTTTCCACGTCCCACAAACGCACGGTGCGGTCCCATCCGGCCGAGGCCAGCACGTCGCCCTTCGGAGCGAAGGCGGCGGCGCGGACCAGATCGCCGTGGCCGCGCAGGTCGGTCCGCTCCCCACGCTTCTCCGCGTCCCAGAGCGTGACCTTGCCGTCCCAGGCGCCGGTGGCGAACGTCTTGCCGTCCGGGGCGAAGGCCAGGCAGTAGCCCGGCCTGGTGTGTCCGCGCAGCGTGACGCGCTCCTGCCCGGTGGCGGCGTAATCGCGCAGCAGGGGGATGAAGAAATCCGCTCCCTTGCTGACCTGCACGACGGTTCGTTCCTGCCCCGTCGCCGCATCCCACAGCCGCGCCGTCTGATCGCCGCCCGTGCTGGCGAGGGTGCGTCCCTCGGCGGCGAAGCACAGCGACAGTACGCCGCCGGTGTGACCGCGCAGAGTGGCCCGCGGCCCAGCGCGGTCGGACGTGAGATCCCAAAGTTTCACGGTCTTGTCCTCGCTGCCGGTGGCGAGTGTGCCGCCGTCCGGCGAAAAAGCAACCGCCCAGACCCAGTGAGCATGTCCTCGCAGCGTCCGCGCCAGGCGCGGCTTGGCGCGATCGTCCAGGTTCCAGAGCTTGGCCGTCTCGTCCCAGCTGGCGGAGGCCAGCGACTTGCCGTCGGGGGAGAAGGCCACCGCGTTGACCCAGCCGCGGTGCCCTCCCGCCGTGCGGTCCAGCGTGGCGAGCGCCTGTCCCGTCGCCGCGTCCCACAAGCGGATGGTTTCGTCGATGCTGCCGGTGGCGATCGTCTTGCCGTCCGGAGAAACCGCCACGCACCACACCGAGTCCTTGTGGTCCGCCAGTACTCGCTGCTGTTTGCCGGAGGCCGTGTCCCACATTCGCGCCGTGCCGTCCCCTCCGCCGGTCACGAGGGTCTTGCCGTCCGGCGCGAACGCCAGCGAACTGGTGCCGAAGGCGTGCCCCGGCAGCGTCGCGCGCTCCAACCCCGTGACCGCGTCCCACAACTTGACGGAGCCGTCCTCGCTGGCGGACGCCAGCGTCCGGCCGTCCGGCGAGAAGGCCACGGCCAGAACCCAACTGGTGTGGGCCTGGATCGGTAGACGTTCACGCGTACACAATCGATGGAGGAAGCCCCAGGCGAAATCGCGCAGATCTTCCGGGAAGCGCTGCGGATCTTCCAGCAGCTCCAGCGCTCGGCTCGGCTGATGTTGCCAGATGACGGCCGCCTGCGCCAGTTGCAGACCGTAAAGGCTCCTCCGCGAATGTTCGAGCTGACGGTCCGTTTCCTCCTTGGCCTTGGTGGCCGCGTCGCGCTGTTCGGTGGCGATGCTTTCCTGGCGGCGCGCGAAATCGCGCTCGTCTTTCAACTGCGCGTTCTTCACGGCGATGACCGCCAGCACCACCGACACCGCCGTCACGCTCACGGCCAACAGCGTCGCCAAGGTGGGTCGGCGCCGGACCCAGCGCAGCGCCTTTTGCCCGACGTTCAGCGGCCGGGCCAGGATCGGCTCGCCCGCCAAGAAGCGGCGCAGGTCGGCGGCCAACTCCGCCGCCGTTTGGTAGCGCCGGCCCGGCTCCTTGGCCATCGCCTTCATGCAGATAACCTCCAACGGCCGGGGGATGCGGTCGTTGAGGCTGCGCGGCGAGCGCGGATCTTCGTGCAGCACCTGATGCAGCAACATGCGCACATTGCCGCGGAACGGCAGTTCGCCGGTGAGCAGTTCGTACAGGATGACGCCGAGGCTGTAAACGTCGCCGCGGCCATCGACCTGATGGGCCTCGCCGCGGGCCTGTTCCGGACTCATGTACGCCGGCGTGCCCAGCACCTGTCCCTCGGTGGTCATGGTGACTTCGCCGGCCTCGCGCTTGGCCAGGCCGAAATCCATCAAATGCGGAGCGCTGTCAGCGTCGAGCAGGATGTTGGAGGGCTTGACATCGCGGTGGACGACGCCGCGCTCGTGAGCGTACTGCAAGGCGTCGGCCACGGCGGCGAGGAGGACGGCCGACTCCGCCGGCGTCGGCCGCCGCGCCGTCAGGAGGTCGGCCAGCGTATGGCCGTGAACGAAATCGCTGACCAGAAACGGCAGGCCGTCCTGTTGGCCGACCTCGTAGACCGGCACGATGGCGGGATGGCGCAGCTGGGCGACGCTGCGGGCCTCGCGCAGAAAGCGGTCCAGGTCGTCGCTCCCCGGAAGATTGCCCGCGCGCGGCACCTTGATCGCCACGACGCGATCCAGTTCCGGATCGCGCGCCTTGTACACGGTGCCGAACGCGCCGACCCCGACCGCGTCGAGCAACTCAAACCGTCCGAGTCGCTGCCGCGTCGGGGTCTCGCCCTGCAAGATCGTCGTGCCGCGCTCCAGACGAAAGCTCGATCCGCAGGCGGGGCAGACGATCTCTCCCGCCGGCGCGTCGGTTCGGTCGATCGGATTGCGGCAGTGTGGGCAGATCAGGTGCATGGAACTACCTGGGGTGCGTCAGAGTCTCTAACTTTTTGCCGGTTAGCCCGGAGCGCCAGCGACGGGCGCAGCGCCCGTCGCTGGCGCTCCGGGCTAACCGCTCTTTCTGCTCGTGCGTCTAATGAATCACCTTCCGCACATCGAAGACTTTGTCCTTCCGAAAATCAACGGCGAGGACGGCGCCGGATGGGCCGAGTCCTGAATCGTAGAGTTCGTTTCCAAGGCTGTAGTACCAGGTTTCGACTCCCCGTTTCGCGTGAGGGGAGTCAAACATCGGCAGCGCTCGATCGCTGCGGAAAGTATCTTTCATCATTGGCTCGCCGAGTAGCTCTTCAACCTCGGATGGCGTTTTCCCTTTCAAGATGCCGCCGTGCATCAGATCCCAACTCATGTGGTAACGCTTTTCTGAATCGTGGGTCGCCTTCCAAGCGTCCGGATCGAACGGAACCCGGTCCGACCATTCGAGGACTGTCGGTAAGGAGATGCAGAAAAGCGGTACTCCCCAGCAGGGGGACGTGATCAGGACCGCTAATGCCGACCAGCATCCGATACGCTGCCAGCGTCGAGGCGGCCATGACGTATCCCTTCGCACCTTGGATACGTCCAGCCCCGTATCGAGGTCAACCGGCCAGCGAGGGAGCGGCCACGGTGTATTCGGTTGTGCGGTGTCCATCGCATGTCCTCCTCATGCTTTCCCCGCCAGTATGCCGCACAAGTCGAGCGGATACCAGCCTATCCCGCCGCCCCGCTGCCAGCCTTTCGCGGCGCCCTTGCTTCGTGGTAGAATTCCATCTGTGATTGGGGAGGACGCACATGAAACTGCCAGCATTCTTGACGGAATGGCCCTGCGGCGAGATCATGCTGACCGGCCATCGCATTAGTTTGTACCATGTGATGAGTCATCATAAGGAAGGCTATTCCGCCAAGATGCTTCACGAACGGTTCCCGACGTTGTCGCTCGATCACATTGAGAAAGTACTGGCGTTCGCTCGGGCGAATCAGGCGGAGGTGGATACCTACGTGACGCGCTATCGGGAAGAACTCGATCGGCAGTATGCGGAGTACGTGGCGGCAGGGCGCGGGATCGACTGGGATGAGCTGCGCAAGCGGTTTGAGGCTATGAAGCAAGCGGAGAGAATGACTCATGCCTCTCAGGATGAATATATCCTCTGAACAGGGACCGTTCATATGTCCATCGCTTCCATCCTCGGACCCGACGGCGTCATCGCCCGGCAGCTGCCGCGCTACGAGCCGCGCAGCCAGCAGCTCGACATGGCCGACGCCGTCGGCGAGGCCATCGCCGCGCGCCGTCATCTGATGGTTGAGGCCGGCACGGGGGTGGGGAAATCCTTTGCGTACCTCGTGCCCGCCATCCAGGCGGCGACGGCGAGCAAGGATTGCCGCGTCGTCATCTCGACGCACACCATCAGCCTGCAAGAACAACTCGTCCACAAGGACATCCCGTTTTTGCAAAGCGTCATGCCGCAGCCGTTCAACGCCACGCTCGTCAAAGGGCGGTCGAATTACCTCAGCCTGCGTCGGCTGCGCGGGGCGCAGCAGCGGGCGGGGGCGCTGCTGATCGAGCCGGCGGCCGTGGAGCAGTTGCAGCAGATCGGCCGCTGGTCGCGGACGACGCGCGACGGCAGCCGCAGCGATCTGACCTTTCAACCGCAGCCGGCCCTGTGGGATCTCGTCGAGAGCGACAGCGGCAACTGCCTCGGCCGCGGCTGTTCCGATTACGCCAAGTGCTTCTACTTCCAGGCCCGCAAGCGCATCTTCGGCGCTCATCTGCTGATCGTCAATCACGCCCTGTTCTTCAGCGACCTCGCCCTGCGCCGTCAAGGGGCCAACCTGCTGCCCGACTACAAGGTCGTCGTCTTCGACGAGGCGCACACGCTCGAAGACGTGGCCGCCGATCACCTCGGTTTGCAGATCAGCCGCGGAGCGATCGAGTATCTGCTGAACAAGCTCATCAGCCCGCGCACGCGCCGCGGTCTGCTCGCCTTCATCCCCAACGAGGACGCCGCGGCGCAGACGGAAATCACGCGCCACGCCGCCGAGCGCTTCTTCGCCGCCATCCGCGTCTGGGCTGCCAGCCAGCCCAAGGACAACCGCGGTGGAGCGCGGCCGGTTTCCTCCTCCGAATCGCTCCGCGTCCGCGAGCCGGGCATCGTGGCGGACGTTCTCTCCGAGGAACTGCGAAAACTCGCCTCCTGCCTCAACGCCGTCGCCGAGAACCTCGATGATGAGCAACAGATCGAGTTTATCTCCGTGGCCGACCGTGCGCGCGGGCTGGCCGATGCCATCCGGCAATGGCTGGCGCAGGCGCTGGAAGGGCAAGTCTACTGGATCGACATCACCAGCGGGCGGACGGAGCGCGTTGAGTTGGCCAGCGCCCCCATCGACGTGGGTCCGGCGCTGCGCGAGCAACTCTACGACAAGATCCCGACGGTCGTGCTGACCAGCGCCACGCTCAGCGTCGGTGGCAAGACCGGCTTTCGCCACTTTCAAAACCGTCTCGGCCTGGACGACTGCAAGACCTCGCAACTGGGCAGCCCATTCAACTACCGCGAGCAGGTCGAATTGCACCTGTTCCGCGACATGCCCGATCCGTCGGCGCTGCCGGCGAAGTACGAGGACGCGGTGCTGGCGAAGATCCCCGAATACATCGACAAGACGCAAGGTCGGGCCTTCGTGCTGTTCACCAGCTATCAGATGATGCAGCGGGCGACAACGCAGCTGCGGCCGTGGTGCGCTCGTCACGGCTATCCGCTCTTGAGCCAGTCCGACGGCCTGCCGCGCACGCAGATGATCGAGCGCTTCCGCGCCGGCGGCAACGCCGTGCTGTTCGGCGTCGATAGTTTCTGGCAAGGCGTCGATGTGCCGGGTGAGGCGCTGTCGAACGTCATCATCACCAAACTGCCGTTCGCGGTGCCGGACCGTCCGGTGCTGGCGGCGCGGCAAGAGTCCATCGAGGTGGCGGGGGGACAGCCGTTCCTCGATTATCAGGTGCCGCAGGCGGTCATCAAATTGAAACAGGGGTTCGGCCGGCTGATCCGCTCGGCCACCGACACCGGCCTGGTGGTCATCCTCGATCCGCGAGTATTGACCAAGGGGTATGGAAGGAACTTCCTGGCGGCGCTGCCGGATTGCCGTCGCTTTGTGGATGGAACCCCACTTCCGGAAGAGTAGGCAGAATCAGATCGGTGCGGCGTGGCCGACGGCGGGTAGGCAAGCCGGGAGCGTCAGCGACCGGAGCTTCTTTCGCCGGCTCCAGGAAGCGCAACAGCAGCGGATCGCGGCGCTCCAGGCAAACGGTGCGGCCAATGCGGCAGGCCCACAGTCCGGCGGGAGAAGTCATCACCAGTTCATAGGGAACGCCGATCTCGATCTCGTCGATGCCGCGGCGCGGACCGACGGCTTCGCAATCCGCGGCGGGCGAGATAAACTCGAAGAAAACGCCGTGATCGAACAGCAGCCGCATGAGTCCGTGCCGCGGATCTTCCACCGCGATCGGCCCTTCGGCGCGCCCTGCCGTTTCCAGCAGCAGCACGCCCTCGGCCTCGGCCCGCAGCTGGGCGACCGGCGCGGTCGGGGAGCGGCGTGTGTAAAGGATGGCCGACAGGTTGGGCCAAACATCGCGCAGGCAGCGCTTGCCGCGAAACTGCCGGACGTTCTCCAACAGAGGCAGCAGACGCTCGACGGTGCCGATCAGACAGGTCACGCGCAGATGGGCGCAGCGTTCAGCCAGCGCCTCCTCGCCCAGTCGAGCGAAGGGGCGCGCCAGGGACGGCAAGCGCTCGCGCAAGGTGTCTTGCTCCCACACGCTGGACGGTCCCTCTTCACCGGGCAGAAGCAGAGCGCCGGACAAGAGCGCGGTTCGCGGTTGCGCATGGGCGATCAGCGCGAGGGCGGTTCGCAGCGCGCGGCGGTGAGCGCTCTGGAGGGCGGCAGAGGGACGGGGGCGGTACGAGTCGTCGTTCACCTGACCGTTGGCGGACGGACCCGGCCAGGTCGCCCCGGCCAGGTGCGGGTAGACCGGCTGCCAGTATTCGCGCCACAAATCCGCGCGCGTCCACAACGGCACGAGGCGGCGGTAGTCGGCGACCGTGCGGATGCGGCGAAAATCGTGCTCGCGTCCGAAGCGGGTGTTTTGGGCCTGGTTGAGCAGGCCGAGGAGGATTCGGCTCTGGCAATGTTCGGGCGCTTGCCGATCGAACCGGGCCAGATGGCGACGGCTAGCGGCGCGCAGCATGGCCTCCGCCGATCTTCGGATCAGCGAGCTTTCCGTGAGCCATCCGTGTACGGTCTGCCAATTCACGCGCTCAACCCACATCCGTTGTTGGTGATACTGGGTGCAACCGTGGCAAGCGAGTCAGATGGTATGGAGATTAACGCGCCAGGCCCGTCCCGGCAAGAGGTTGATGAATTTATTGTGTGCGGAAAGTGGCTGTCTCGAGAGGCCGCCTGCTCAGCAGGACAAAGGTTATTGACTCCCCTTCATCGTCCGTGAGGAGCCGGCTAACGTCCACCGGCCGGAGAAAGAGCATGGAGGAACCTGAACGAATCACCAGATCTCCGGAAACCGCACGACTGGAAAAAAGGTCGGGAGTGATTTGGCCGCAACCACTCCCGTTTCCCTTTCTGCTTCAACTCTTGCGTTCGAGTTCCTTGAGGGGATCCCACTTCGCGCCCAGCACCGCCTTGCTATCGCAACTCAGCCAGGCGTCCAACAAGGTCGCGTAAACCCGGCGGAAATCCGTGTGAAACTTCAGGTCGTCGGCGTCGAGGTCGGACAGGCTGGGGTGCTTGCCGACGACGCCGCCCTGGACCGACGGTCCCGCCACGAACAAGCAGGAGGCGGCGCCGTGGTCGGTGCCCCGGCTGTCGTTCTCCCGCACGCGACGGCCGAACTCCGAGAAGGTCATTAGTCGCACGCGGCTATCGTGGCCGGTGCTTTTCAAAGTTCGGAAGAAGGTGCCGATCGAGTCGGCCAACTCTCCGAGCAGTCTGGTATGCGCGGATCCCTGGTCGGCGTGGGTATCGAAGCCGTCAAGGCTGACGTAGAAGATGCGCGTGCCGAAGCCCTGGGCGATCAGGGCGGCGATCAACTGGAGTTTCTGCATCAGGCTGTTGCCCAGTCGCGGCAGGGCGTTGGGGCCTTCCAACAACTCGCGCAGCGTTTCCACCGCCGTCAGTGTTTGCACTTGCCGCCGCCGCACGAACGACGCCAGATCGTCCTCTCCCGCCTTCTCCGCCGGCGCCGACAATTCCTCCAGCAGCCGACGGCGAACGGTCTGCCGTTCGGTCTCGCCCCCGGCCATTTCGAGGCGGAAGGAGTTCTGATTGTTAATGCTGACCGCCCCGCCCGGTGTCCCGGCCAGGGCCAGCGGCAGACGGTTGGGACCGATGTGCAGGAGGGGGACCGCGCCGGAGGAGTTCTTGATCTCGCCCGTGGCCCGACCCAGCCAGCCGGTCTTGAGCCGCCGTTGCGGATCGGCCGACTGCCAGATGTCCATGGCCTCGAAGTGCGAGCGGTTGGGGTTGGGATAGCCGACGCCCTGGACGACCGCCAACTGCCCGTTCTCCCAAAGCGGCCGCAGGCTCTCCATGCCGGAATGCAGGCCCACATGATCGTCCAGGCGGATGACCGCGTTTTTGCTCCGGCGCAGCGTGGACCGGGCCTTGTGATAGAGGTCGTCGGCATAGGGGATGACGGTGTTGAGTCCGTCGTTGCCTCCAGTCATCTCCACGACAACCAGGATGTTCTCCTTGCCCGGCGCGGCCGCCTGTGCGGTTCGGGCCACGAACTGCGGAACCACCGAACCGAGGGCCACCAGCGACGAAGCCTTCAGGGTGTGGGTCAGGAACTGCCGACGAGTAAACATTGTTTTACTCCAGGATGGATGAGAACGAACATTCCATCACGCCAGTTGATATTCCGCCATCGTCAGGATGGCGTGGACGGCCTCACGCACGCGGCGATCGAGAGCGAGTCCGGCGGGCTTGCCCTCGGCCACGAAGGCCGTCAGCTTCTCCCGCGCCGACGGTCGGACACCGCCGGGCACATACAGGTCCAGCAGCACACGAACGACATCGTCGGGACGACTTACCTCTTCCTCGCGCAGCAGCCGGGCCGGGTCGAACGCCGACGGCGGCACCGGTTCCTCGGACGCCTTCGTGGCGGTCGGCCTCTGGGACGGAGCCATCCAGAGCGTGCCCATCGCCAGGGCAGCGGCGAAGTTGGCACGTTCCAACACCGTGGAGGTGTTCAGCCAGGACCGTCCGCCGGGCCAGCCCTTGACGTTGGGCGGCGCGAACAACAGCTGCCCCATTGCTCCCAGCCGCCGCGACAGAACCAGCTGCGGCAGCGGCCGATAGTCCGCCTCCTTCTCGTCGTAGCGCTGGTACACCGCCTGGACCGCCCCCAGCACGTATTCCACGGGATTTTTGATCCGCTGCCGAAAGGCGTGTTCGGAGTAGAAATGCCGCGAAGCCAGCATGGTCTTGACCAGCCCCGCAATGTCGTAACCGCTTTGGCGGAACGATGCGCACAGAGGTTCCAGCAGGGCGTCCGGCGGAACAGCCTTCTCGCTGATGAGAAAGTGATAGAGCTTGCGGACCAGGAAGCGCGCCGCCGCCGGCTGCTCCAGCACGATGCGCACCACGTCGCCGCCGTCCCAGGCGCCCGTCTGCCTCAGGACCGTCTTGGTCCCACCGTCGTGCACGCGGGCGTCGAACCGGAAGCCGTCGTCGTCAGTGTGCCAGCCGGTGAAGGCGCGGGCGGCCTCGCGGATGTCCTTCTCCGTGTAGTGGCCGACGCCGAGGCTGAACAACTCCATCAGCTCGCGGGCATAGTTCTCGTTGGGCTTGCCCTTGACGTTGCTGTTGGAGTCCAGCCAGACCAGCATGGCTCCATCCTTGCTCATGGCTTGCAAGAAGGGAGCGAACTTGCCCAGGGCGCCGGTGCGCAGCAAGCAGTTCTGGCGGAACATCAGCATTGCGCTGTGTACCTTGGCGATGCTGGTGGCGAAGTGGTTGTGCCAGAACAGCGTCAGCTTCTCGCGCAGCGGATGGCCGCTGTGCAACATGCAGTAGATCCACCAGCCGCGCAACTGCTCGCCGCCGTCGTCGCGGGCGGCGGCGATGCGGCCCACGTCGGTCAGGGTCTCGCGGAGTTCCTCAGCCTGCGGCCTCCCTCGGAGCAAAAGATCGAGGGTGCCTTCCAAGCCGAGGCGCTCCGCTTCTCGCAGATCCGCGCGGCTGGGGCCGAAACCGGCGCGGCGATAGAGATGGGCGGCCCATTTGCGGTTCCAGGGATCGGCGGCCGAGGGACGCCAGGGCTGCCAGGCTTCGGCGGGGTCAATCTTGTCCAGAGGGGAGAGCTTGGCGGCCATGTCCTACCTCGGTAGTCGGGAATCACCGGCGAAAGAAAAGGCGTCACTTGGCAGGCTTCTCGTCCGCCTTCCGGATGCGAACTTCGTAACGGATATTGTAAGTGGGATTCTTGTCCTCGCCGCGAGGCGGCTGGCCGCGCAGCTGGGCCGTGGTTCCCTCCAGCTTGTAGTCGAACGGCTTGCCGGTGAACAGATCGGCCGGCAGCGGCACGGCGACGTCGGACAACTTTTCGGGCAGCTTGCCGTCGTGCCCAGCGGCGTACAGCCGCAGCGCCTCGACGTGCCGTAACAGTGCCAATCGCTGCTCCAGACGCGCCTGCGCCCGGCGAGCCTGGATGACGTGAGGCAAAAAGTCAACGAACAGGCCACCGCGTTTCTGTTCCTCGCCGCTAAGGGCGTCGATCTGCCAGGGAGCCAGGGCCAACAGCTTCATGCGCTCGTCGCGGCGAACCTCATACTCCCGCTTCTCATCCAGCAGGATCACCTGCAAGGGCGAAAACTTCTCGATCCGCTCTATCTCATGACTCATCTCGAACAGGCGGTCGAGGTAGGCGGTTACCGTTTCCTTGTCGGGGGGCCGGCTGACCAGGGCGGCGCGACGCGCCGAGAGCAGCCGCTCCCGGGCGGCCTGGACCTTTTCGGCGTCCTTGACCCGCGCCGCCAGGTCGGCCCGCAGGCCGTGAGGCGCTCGGCCGGCCTGCTCGCGACCGAAGCCCATCACCCCCGACAGATGGCTCACCACTTTCTCCAACTCGTCCGCCGTCATCACCGCGTCCTCGCGGAGCGGTCGAAACTCCGTCGCCGTCAGGGTGCAGCCGCCTTGAAGACCCTTCCGCATATCCACGAGCGGACAGGGCAGGTCGGTCAACGCCCAGTAGAGATTGGGGCAGCCCGGCTGCTGCACCATCTCTTCGAGGGTATCGACGGCCAGGCCCGCGACGAACAGTCCGATGCGGTTGGCGGACTCGGCGGGGTACTCGCCCAGGTGGCGGGCCAGCGCGAACATCGTCTTGGCGGTGCGAACGGCGTCGTCAAAACGCCGTCCGGCGACCTCGATGCGGAAACGCGCCTGGAGCGCCCCCGCCAGGATGCGCAGCGGTCCCATCTCAGGGAGCGACAGGTCCACGCCCTCCGTTTGCAGGCGCGAGACCATTTCCCAATCGACGGCGTTCAACCGGGCCGCCCAATCGACCTGGCGCAGGGCGTTGCCGCCGTAGTCGCGCACCTTTTCCGCCCGCAACTCGGCGAGCGGCTTCGACTGATAGCGCTCGCGCAGGGCGACGCCCTGTTTGCTGAAGAAGAAGTTCCGCTGCTCGGCGAAGCAGCGCAGATAATACTGGGCGGGATTGCCGGGCTTCAACTCCCGCACTTCCGGCAGGAGCAAATACTTCAAGACGGGTTTGGGAGCGGGCATCGGCGGGACGATCAGCCGGACCACGGTTTCGCCGGCACGGGATGCCAGGGGAAACACGACCAGTCCGACAACCGCAAAGAAGATGCGCGTCATCTCGTTGTTCACTTTCGGAGTGTGATCTCGTAATGGACGTTATAGGCGGGGTTCTTCTCCTCGCCGCGGGGCGGACTGCCGCGCAGGTGAGCGGTTCCCTCCTCAACCTTGTAAGCGAACGGCTTGCCGGTAACTGGGTCGTCCGGCAGGGGCACGTCGATGTCGGACAGCTTGTCGGGCAGTTTGCCGTCGTGTTCGGCGGCATAGAGGCGCAGGGCTTCGACATGACGCAGCAGCGCGATGCGCTGCTCCAACCGGCCTTGCGCACGGCGCACCTTGTAGGGGGCGATCTGGAGGAAATCGAACAGGGCCGGTTTCTTGTTCGGCTTGGCTCGAGCGGTCATCGCCTCGACCTGCCAGGTCGGTAGGTTCATGAGCTTCATGTACTCATCGCGACGCTCTTCGTACTCGCGTTTCTCGTCCAAGAGGATCACCTGGTCGGCCGGGAACCGCAAGACCCGCTCCTGCGGGATACCGTACTCGATGAGGCGGCGGCGCGCGGCTTCCACCAACTTCTCGTCCTTGGCCCGTGCGTTCAACCATGCCCGCGCGCCCTCCTTCGGCTTGGCGGGCTTCGCCTCCATTTTGCGCAACTTGTCGATGTGCTGGATCAGCTTGTTGATCTGGTCCTTGCTCATCGGAGTGCTGTCGTCCAGTTCATGGAACTCCGACAGGAGCAATACCCGATCGCCTTCCAGGCCCGTGTTCAGGGAGATCAGAGGGTTGGGCAGGCTCGTCAGCGCCCAGTACAGATTGGGGCAACCGGGTTGCTCCAACATCTCCTCCAGAGGGTTAATGGTCACAAAGGCGATGGCGATGGCCACGAGATCGCCGATGAGCGTCGGATGTTCGCCCATGTGGCGAGACAGGGCGAACATCGTCTTGGCGGTGCGCAGGGCGTCGTCGAAGCGGCGTTGGGCGACCTCGTCGTGGAAGCGCTCCTGAAGGGCGGAGGCCAGAAAGCGCATCTTCTGCAAATCGGGGAGGAGCAGGCCGATGCCGTCGGTCTTGAGTTTGAGCAGGATCTGCCAATCGGGCTTGTCCATCCGGGCGGCGCGATCAACCTGGCGAAGCGCGGACCTGCTAAGAGTCTCTCGGTCGGCGGTGAAGTCCTGATCCAGGAGACAGCGGAGGTAGTTCGGGATCGGATTGCCGGGGGTCATCTCCTTCAGATCGGGCAGGAGCAGGTAGCGGAGGGCCGGCTTCGGGGCGGGCATGGGCTGCACCGTCAGCCGGATTACCATCTCCGTGGAGGTGATCGTCGGTTCGGCGCGGGCAGGCAGAGCGAACGCGGCCAGCGCGACGCCGCAGAGAAGTGTTCGGGACACAGGATGCCTCCTCCCAAGCAATGCAAACAAGACCCATGAAGGCTTCACAGCCGGGCGAGCGGCGCCGCGGCATCGCCGAACCGCTCCGCTTTCATCGTCATTCGGTTTCTCAGCGACGAATCCAGGCTACTCAATAGTTCCCAGATGGATGCCTTGCGGGATCTCAGATAGGGCTCCCGCAATTCACTTTATCCCTGGAAGGGCCGAGGATCAACGATTGTCTTGCCCGGCGGACTTGCCGATCGCCTTCCAATCGTTCTGGGAACCTGGGCCGGTGAGAGCGGAAGAGAGCAAGAGCCGAGGCAGCCTTCAAAGGCAATTGTCCGTGCGAAAAGCCGGCTACCCCGATACTATGATCGGTGGGTGGCCCTTGCGGTGGGGTCAGCCCCTGGCAAGCAGCCGAGGAACAAGATCATGTCCGGAGTCGATCTCCAGACCACCAGTCTCTCCGAGGAGGAACGCCAACGATTCCAGAACTGGCTGGACGAGTTCGAGCGGGAATGGGATGAAGCTCGCCTCGCCGTCCGCGTCGCCCAACTCCCTGTGGCGGAAACGTCCCTGCGTCGCTCCCTGCTCGTCGGTATGGTCCGGATCGATCTGCGCCGGCGCTGGCAACAAGGACAGTCCGTCACCGTCGAGAATTACCTGGGAGACTACCCCGAACTGGGAACCCCGGAAACGGTCGCCCCGGAGCTGATTCTGGAGGAGTACGAAGCGCGGTGCCGGCACGGCGTCCCGGCCGAACGCGCCGAGTTCTCCCGCCGCTTCCCCGACCGGACGGAGCAGTTATGGCTTCACCTGGAGCAAACCCGCGAACTGGCCACTCCGGTGGAGGCGGGGTTGGGGACTCAGGCGACCACCCAGCCGGCCGCCTTCTCCGCACCGTATCCGCGAAAAACTCCGGCGACCTTGCCCGAACAGTTCGGCCGCTACCGGATCGTCCGGGAACTGGGACGGGGAGGAATGGGCACGGTTTATCTCGCTCACGATACACAGCTGGATCGCCTGGTGGCCCTGAAAGTGCCTCATTTCATTGAGGACGCTCCGATCGCCCTGGAACGCTTCTACCGCGAGGCCCGCGTCGCCGCCACCCTCGACCACCCCAACCTCTGCCCCATCCACGACGTGGGACAGCACGAGGGCATCCACTATCTGACTATGCCTTACATCGAGGGCAAGCCGCTTTCCGAATCCCTCAGGGCCAGCCCGCACACGCCGCAGCGGCAGATCGCTGCCCTCGTCCGCCAATTGGCCCTGGCCCTCGAAGAGGCTCACTGTCGGGGGATCATCCACCGCGATCTGAAACCCTCGAACATCATGATGAACCGGCGCGGCGAGCCGGTGGTCATGGACTTCGGCCTCGCTCGCCAGCCGACTGCGAGAGACGCACGCCTGACTCAGAGCGGCACCATCTTGGGCACTCCCGCCTACATGCCGCCGGAACAGGTGGATGGCGCCACCACCCTGCTGGGGCCGAGGTGCGACATCTATAGCCTGGGAGTGATTCTCTACGAACTGCTGACGGGGCGACTGCCGTTCCAGGGTGGGACGACCCAGGTATTGTGCCAAATCCTCCGCGATGAGCCGCGTCGGCCGTCGGTCTACCGGCCCGACCTCGAACCGCGATTGGAAGCAATCTGCCAGAAGGCGATGGCCAAGCGGATCAACGAGCGCTACCGTTCGATGGCCGACCTCGCCGCCGCCCTGGAGCAGTTCCTCCAGGCGCCGGAGTCCCCGGAAGTGTTCACGCTTGAACTCGTCCAGGCTGAGGAGAAACCCCCCGCGCCGCCCGTCCAACCCCGGAAAGAGAGCGAGCAAGAGAAGCGCGCTTCGGTCTCGGCCGCCCCACTCCTGGAAGCGCTGCCTGCCGACCCGTTGCCCGCCGTGCCTCGGCGCCGGCGACGCTGGCCCAAAGTGTTGCTCGGATGCCTGACCGTTTCGCTGCTCTGCTGCGGCGGGCCGATTCTGCTGCTGACGATCCTCATGCCGAAGGTGGGTGAGAAGATCAAGGATGGTTTCCACTGGGTCGGAGGAGAGATAACGCGGCAGAGCGAGTGGAACAGCTTGGGCACGCGCTGGCAGGCGCCCCCGGCGGACGTGAGTCCTCAAGAACTGTTCCCGACTCGGGTGGGCGAGTTCGAGCGCGGCCCTATCGGGTTGGGTGTCCCTCTGTCCCAGCACAACATCGACACCACGGGGAGGAAGACGACCTATCGTCGCCGAGGGCAGGAAGTCGAATTGTATGCCCTTCGGTCCAGTTCCCTTGAGCGGGAAGCTCTCTTCAAGTGTCTGCTTGACAGCATCGAAAAGCGTTCGAATGGTCGCCGTATCGTGCAAGGCGACGCGAACAGTTACCGGCTGACCTACTCGCTCGGCCCACCGAACGAGAAGGGCATGCTGTGGTGGAACCAGGGCTGGCTCTTCATCGCCTTCACCCGAGATACGGTCGATGTCGAGGCCTTTCTGCGGACGTATCTGGATATGATCTCCCGTTGACACACTGGTTTCGGTAGGGCGGCTCAGGAGTCGAGTGACATGAAGAGGGTGTTGAGTCCCTCCGCCAGCGCTGGGTGGGCGAAGACGGCGTCGCGCAGGGCGGTGTAGGGCAGGCGGCCCATCATGGCGATCTCCACCATCGACATGATTTCGCCGCCCTCCAACCCGAAGACGGTGCAGCCGAGGATCTGTCGGCTGTCGGCATCGACTACCGCCTTGACCAGCCCGCGCGCCTCGTCCGTCTCCAGGGCACGGGCCACCCAGGTCATCGGCATTTTCGCAACCTTGACGTTGCGGCCCTCTCGACGGGCCTCGGCCTCGTGCAGGCCGACATGACCGAGTTGCGGGTCGAGGTACACCGTGTAGGGCACGAGGCGCCCGGTGGTGACGGCGCCGCCTCCCTTGACCAGGTTGGTCTCCAGGATGCGGTAATCGTCGTAGGAGATGTGGGTGAACGCCGGTCCGCCGTTGACATCGCCGAGTGCATAGACGCCCGGCACACCGGTCTCCAACCGTTCGTTGACACGGATGTAGCCGTGCTGGTCCACGGCGATGCCGGCGCGATCCAGGCCGAGTCGTTCGGTGTTCGGCACACGGCCGGCGGCGACGAGAAGGTGCGAGCCGGCCAGCATCCGCTCGCCGCCATCCTGGCAGACCGTCAGACGGATCTCGCCGCCTGCCCCCGGCTCGACGCGCAGGGCGTCGGCCGTCAGCAGGACGTCAATGCCATCCTCGCGGAGGACCTTCAAGACCTCCTCGGCGACGTCGGCGTCCTCGCGCGGCAGGAGTTGCTCGTTGCGTTGCACGACGGTCACGGCGCTGCCGAAGCGGCGGAACATCTGGGCGAACTCCAGGCCGACGTAGCCGCCGCCGAGGACGAGCAGGTGTTGCGGAACCTCCTCCAACTCCATGATTGAGGTGGAGTCAAGAAAGTTCACGCGATCGAGTCCGGGCAGCGCCGGCATCGCCGGCCGGCAGCCCGTGTTGATGAAGATCTTCCCGGCGGTGAGGCGACGCACGCCGCCAGCGTTCAAGGAGACCTCGACCTCTTGCGGTCCCACGAAGCGGCCCTCGCCGAAGATCAGGGTGAGATGGGGCGTGCCCTCCAGTTTCTTCTGGCTTCCGGAACGGAAGCTCTCGACGAGGGCGCGCTTGCGTTCGCGGACCCTGGCGAGATCGACCTGGACGGGGCCAACCTCGACGCCATAGTCGGCGGCACGTCGGGCGAGGTAGGCGACGCGGGCGCTGGCGACCATCGTCTTGGTGGGTGTGCAGCCGACGTTGACGCAGGTGCCGCCAACGGGGCCGCGCTCGACCACCGCCGTTTTCCAGCCGGCCTTGGCTAGCGCCAGGGCGAGGGGCTTGCCTCCCTGTCCCGTGCCGAGGACGATCGCGTCGAAATGTTCGGTTGTATTGGATGACATGGCCGGTATCTCTGGTGATGTGTGAGTCGTGCGGCGCGGGGCGTGAGGTTCGTTGTACCTCAGATGCGGGCACCCGGAAAGAGGTCGCACTGCCCTTCCGTCGGGCCGTGATCCCTGTTCCTATCCGCGAAGGGAACTATTCCGTAGCGAGTTCTCCGCGCTGGGGTGCGTGACATACCTTAGCTCACGATTTGCCGGGAGGGCGCTAGAGCACTCCACCACCGAGATATTGTGAAAAAGCTCCCGAACAGGCAAAATTCTTGTCCACTTTCGCGCGCCAATTTCGATTAGATAGATAGAGAGTTTCCCCCGAACCGTTCGGTTTTCCTCGCTCATCCTTGAAACGGATCCCTCGAAACTCCCCAATGAGGCGGCGACGCTGGGTCGCCTTGGGGTCGATGCCTGGCATGGAAAAGGGAAACCCGCAACGCCCGTCCGTGTCAATCAGCCGGCCTGATGAGGAGGTAGAAGAAACACCATGCGAATCCAGACCGTTCCCTCCGACACCGTGGACGTTCTGATCGCCGAGGACGACACCCTCACCCGACAAACCCTGCGCCTGCTTTTGGAGCTGCGCGGCTACCTTTGTGCCGAGGCACGGGACGGCCGCCAGGCGCTGGCCCTGGCGCGGGACCAGCCGCCCCGGTGCGTGCTGCTGGACCTGGTCATGCCGGGCCTGGATAGCTTCGCCGTGGCTCATCGGCTACGTGCCGACTTGCGCACCTTCATGGCCCACATCCATTGCTTGACGGAACTTCAAAGCCGATGGGTCCGGGAGCAGGCGCAGCGCGCCGGCATCGAAGAGTGCCTGACCAAGTCGGTTGACGGCCACAGCCTGCTGGAGATCGTCGGTTCGGAGGTGAAGCGGGAAGGCGAAGTGAAGGCGGCGGTGGTGTCGGGGCTGACGAAGACGCAAGCCGAGGATATGCTGGACTGGCTGGAGAACCACAGCTGTACCGGCTTGGCGGTTACGAACGAGGAGGGCGGCTATGCGGTACGCTGCATCTGCCCGCCTGGCTTCCGCCTGGACCAAGCGGAGGACAACAACGCTCTCCGCTTGGTCCGAACAGGGACGTGACAAGTCTGAACGACCGCTCACAGAATTACTACCATTTTCCCTTTGGCCTCATTGGACTCCATGACGCGGTGCGCCTCCTGGATGTCCTCGAAGCGGAACACCCGCGACGGCTTCGCCTTGTAACGGCCTGCCTCCACGTCGGCCGCGATCGCCTGCAGGGGCACGTCCGACAAGGGGAAACCGGGCTTCCCGAACACGAAGCTGCCAAAGAAGGTCAGGTAGACGCCGCTGGCCATCTGTAAGAGCGGGTTGAAGTCGGCGATCGGCGCCAGGCCACCCAGCCACCCCGCCAGGCACGCGCGGCCTCCCCGGCGCAGCATGGCCAGGGAATCGAGAATGGTACTGTTGCCGACCAGGTCGAGCACGGCATCAATCTTCCCGGCCTCGGCGATCCGTTTGGAAAGGTCCGGCCTCTCGACCTCTGCCCGGACAGCGCCCAGCGCCTCCAGCATCGGGAACCGGTCACGGCTTCGGGTGGTGGCGATGACGTTCGCCCCGGCGTTGACCGCCATGTTGAGAGCCGCCTGGCCGAAGGCCGAGGTAGCGCCCCGGAGGACCAGTGTCTGGCCCGAAGCGACCTCCAGGTTGCGGAACAGGCACGTCCAGGCCGTGGCGTAGGACTCCGGGATCGCGGCCAGCTCTGCCCATGATAGGCCCGACTCGATGACCGCCACGTTGGTCACGGGGGCGCGGGTGTACTCGGCGTAGCTGCCGTTGATCGTGCGGCCCAGCCCCCCCATCAACGCCGCCACCTTGGTTCCGGGAGCGAACTCCCCGCCGGGGCAGGACTTGACGACGCCGACGCACTCGATGCCGCTGACATCGGCGATCTCGGCCCACTCCCCCTTCCGCATGTGCAGCTCGGCGTGGTTGAGGCCGAACGCCTTGACCTCGATCACCGCGTGGCCGACTTTCGGTTCGGGTTCCGGAATCTCCCGGATGACCAGCTTCTCCGGGCCGCCGAACTCCGTCCTGAGAATCGCGCGCATGGGACACCCTCCTGCGGCCCTGCGCGAGCAGGCGCCGCTGTTAAGAGCGTTCGGAAAAAATGAGCCAATGGCACGCTGGCTGCGGCCTTCTCCTTTGGACGATCTTATCCCCAGTCAAGGGAGGAGGAGCGATGAAACCCCTGGTTACCGACGCCTTGTGGCAGCACCTCGAAACCTTGCTA
>DATBGU010000206.1:0-30271 GCA_036557825.1 Gemmataceae bacterium | reverse complement strand
GGCGGCCGTGCTCCGCGAGAAGGCCGAGCGGGCGCAGGCCGCCTGCGCCAACTGCAACCGCCCGCTCGGGGACAAGAAAAAGTGCCTGTACTGCGGCACGGAGCGGAAGGCCGAATCGATCTTCGACCATCTGTAGCGCGGCCTCGACGCGGTCGCTTTGGCTGGTCCGTCCGCGCCGCGTGGGTGCTCACCCGGAAGCGATCGGCACGGTGCCCGGCGCCGTAGTGGTCTGAAGGCCTAACCCGGCGTTGCAACCCACCGGGCGGCCATTACGGCTTTTCGGGACACGACGCCCAACCCGGCCGCCCGACTGCTGAGTTGGATCGTTCGGCCGACGGCACAAGTCGTTCTGCGCTTCGTGAAACGCGCGGTTCTGGAGGATCGTGGTCATGCCGGTATCGCTCACCTGTCCCGCTTGCGCGGCCTCGTTCACACTGGCGGACGACCTGCGCGGCAAGAAGGCCGTCTGCCCCCGCTGCGGCAGAAAAATGGTTATCCCCAGCGCCGGCGCCGCGAAGCGCGACGAGAGACGCGCCGCGGTGGCCGCGGCGCCGCGGCATTTCCCGCGGCTGTGGCTGGTGGCCGCGCTGCTGGCGGCGCTGACCGCGGGGGGCATCGGTGCCGGCATCCTGGTGGCGACGCACTGGCCGGGGCGGCATCGTGGTGAGCAGAGCGCCGGCCCGTCCGAGCAGCCGGGGCCGGCCGAAATCGACAGCGTGCCGCCGCACCAGGACGCTCCCGACAACGAGGCTGCTTCGCAAACAATCGGGACGGTCCTCCTCAGCCCGCCGACGCACCAGGACGCTGCCGACAACGGGGCCGCGCCGCAAACCACGAAGCCGGACCTCATCTCGCCGCAGAAGCCCCAGCCGGGTCCGCCACAGAACCCGTCCGGCCCCCTTCCACCTCTGAAGGTCGTTGGGACGTACCTGACGACGCCCGACGGCAAGGTGGCGCGACTCCGAGGAGTGAACCTTCCCACCCTGGAGTGGGGCCAGGGCGAGAACCTGTTCCGCTCGCTCGACGTATGCGTCGATGAGTGGAAAGTGAACTTCATCCGCCTTACGGTGTCGCAGGACCGCTGGTTCGGCCACACCAAGGAGAGGAAGGACGGCGGCGCCCGCTACCGCCAGACGGTTCGCGAGTTCGTCAAGCGGGCGGCGGCCAAGCGGTGTTACGTGCTCCTCAACCTGCATTTCATCGACCCCGGCGTGTGGCTCGACGAGGATGTGGCCCAGAAGGGCCAGTACCTCGTCTGGACGCACAAGATGCCCGACGATCACAGCGTCGATTTCTGGGCGTCGGCCGCCAAGGAGTTTGCCAACCATCCGGCCGTGCTCTTCGACCTCTATAACGAGCCGGGCAATGTTTCCTGGGCGGTCTGGCGCGACGGCGGCAACTTGGTCGAAAAGCACAAGAACGCCCCCGGCGGCAAGTGGGAGTATCACTCTCCCGGAATGCAAAAACTCGTGGACACCTGCCGCGCTCAAGGGGCCAAGAACATTGTCGTGGCCGAGGGTCTCCAGTGGGGATATGACCTGTCGGGCATCGTCAAGGGTTTCGCCCTGAAGGATCCCGGCGGCAACGGCGTGGCCTACAGTACGCACATCTACGGCAAGGCAAAGGACGGCCCCAATGGTTTGGAGGTTCGCGTGACGCCCGCGGTAAAGGAGTACGCGGTCTTGATTGGCGAGTTCTGCGCCGGTAAAAGCAATTCGGTGGACCCGGTTGTGAGCTACGCCGACCAGTATCAGCTTCCCTGGCTCGCCTGGTGCATGCACCCCGGCATCAAGCCGCGCCTAATTGAAAACTGGAAGTACCAGCCCACGCCCTACGGCGAGTCGGTGAAAAAGGCTCTGTTGGAGGCCGCCAAGCGGTAGCGTGCAGAGAGGAACGGGAAATAGAGATTATCGGCATGAAAAAGGAGTCCGGAACTTTTTCGATCTTAAAAAGTTCCTGACTCCTTTTTCCCCGCACCTTTTTCCCCTGGGCGACCGCCACCGCGTCGGGGCGCGACCTCGCCCGCACGCTGACGATGGTTCGCAAGCGCAAGCAAACATTGCCGCGCATCAGCGGACGCGAGCGGAAGGAGCAACTCGCCGTCGAGGAGGAGAATGTGCGCAAGAGCCTGGCGTATGCGCGCAAGTACCTGGAGTTATAGCGCCTCGACTTCTCGTTGAGGACCACTTCTTGACGGCGAACGTCTTATCCCTCGCACCGAGGGCGAAGGCTCTAGCTCGGCTGCCCCGTTGACAGGTATAGCCGGGTAGACCATGACAGGGAAACAAATCGCGGTTTGTGCTTCGAGGAGATAGACCGCTGCCAGCTGGATAACACCATTGGGGGAGGTGTTATCCAGCTGCCAGCTGGATAATTACTTGTTCGGCGATGCAAGAGGGCGTGCGGATGGATGATCTCTCGACTGGCGACTCCGACGACGTCATCCCCTGCCCCTCCTCCATTGGCGAATGCCCCAGGTGTGCTTTCCCCATTCGCGATCTGGCGGGTTGCAGCGAAGGACACTGGGACGGTAGCGAAGGGGGCGGGATTTTGTATGGGTTCCAATGCCCTGTTTGTAAGGCGGCTTCGATCTGCTTCGCGCGTTTTGATCAGACCATGGAAGAATTAGAATGGATCAGCATCTCAACGCAGGACAACGGTGAATAGCGGGAAGGTCCGCAGCGCGGAGGTGTACGAAAAAGGTGTCAGGAACCTTTTAAGATCGGAAAAGGTTCCTGACACCTTTTTCACCGGTGGACCGGCGTTACACCGGGGCTTTGGTGCCAGGTGGCGTCAAGCAGTGTCAGGAAGCGCCAACAGGTGCCACCGTCCACCGTCACCAAACGGTGGTAACGGTGGTCACCTGCCGCGAGCGCCTACCTGGGAGATTCATCGACATCCACCGCCAGGAACGCATCCGCGCCGGATGTGCCCCGCAGCACGAAGACGTTCCGCCCGGCCGGCATCTTCGCATCGAGTCGCAGCGTGAACGCGCGCCGAACCGTGCCTCCGGCGGGAACCTCCACCTCCCAGGTCTGATCGGCGAATCGACCTCGCCCCTCCAGCGTCAGCGTGTGTTTGATCGGACGTGAGAGCGGATTGCCGACGACCAGGGTCGCTTTCAGCGACTCGCCGGCTTTCGCCTTCTGAATCAGCGGCTCGATGTGGACGCGATGCGGATCCCAGTCGTGGCGATGATTGCCGCTGACACAAATCGCATCGGCGGCCCTGGCGCACTCCTTGCCCCATTCGACGCGGCGGCGGAAGTCCTCGGCGCTGAACTCCATCGCGCCGCCGTGCTCGGCCAGCACCCAATCGGGGCGGGCGTCCAGCACCTTTTGCGCGCTCACCGAATAAGGGAGCGGGAAACTCCGGTTTAGTCCCATCCAGCCGCCGGTGCCGCTGAACTGGTCCTGATGGAAGAAGTTGTCCGCCGTGAAGAAGCACTTTTTGCCGTCGATCTCCGTTTCGACGCCCATCGTGAACTCGGTCTGTCCCGGCAGCGAGCGGAATCGCAGTTGATACTCGCGCCAGGTCAGCGTCTCGCCGTCCTTGGCCAAGCGATCGAACTTCACCGGCCGCGGATCGAGAAACGGCGCGCGCAAGAGCGACGGATCGGCCACCGGGATCGCCACGTGATCCAGCGTCCACAACTTCGGCTTGTCGCGCTGGAGGATGGAATAGATGCCGTCGTAATGATCGAAATGGGCGTGGCTGCACAGCACCACTTCCATCTTGCCGAGCCGCTGGTCCTCCTTGAGTTTGGGCAGTTGGCGGGCGCTGTGCGGATCCCACGGATCGACCACCAGGAAGGCGCGCTCGTCCTTCGAGACGAGGACGTAGGTATTGCCGGTCAGGAACAGGTGGTCGGAGATTTTCGACCACGGTTTCGAGCCGTTGGACTCGGCCTGCTCGCGCGCCAGGAAGCGATAGCTCGGCGGCTCCTTGAGGCGCTGTTTCGTATAGCGCTCGAAACTCTTCAGGAAGCCGACTTCCTCGACGGCCGTGGCGGTCTGCTCCAGCGCCTTGACCGCTTCCTTGTCGATTACCGAGCCGTGCGCCGGCAGCAGAACGCTCGGCTGAAGTTTGGCGAGCTTGCGCAGCGATTCGTGGCTCGGCTTGAGTCCCATATCGGTCCAGTGGTCCCAGTCGGTCGTATAGGGCGACCACATCTTGCCGGGCGCGGCGAGGGCATCGCCGCAGAAAAGGAGCCGCGGTCCCTTTTCGCCCTTACGCGCAAGAAAGGCGACATGATCGCGCGAATGCCCCGGCGTCTCGACGACGCGCACGCTCCAGCCGTTCCAGTCGATCGTCTCGCCGTCCTTCAGCGAACAGTCCACGCCTTGCAGTCCCTCCGGCAGCACGAGATAAGCGGTCCGCGAATTCCGCAGCGGCAGCGACGTCTGCCAGTAGGTGCGCACGCCTTCGGGCGTCAGCCACTCGGCGGCGGCACGCGAGGCGCGGACCGGCACGCGATCGGTCAGGAATCGTCCGGCGAAGGCGGCCGTGTCGCGGTGATGATGCGTCAACAGAACGGCGTCGATCTTGCGGACACCGTGCGCCTTCAGCCCGTCGGCGTCGTGCGGAGCGTCGAGGAGCAGGGCGCGCTCGCCGGCGACAAGGGCGTAGCCGGCTGGCATCCCCGGCGAACGAAAGACGCCGGGCGCCACCTGCGTCCAGGCGTTCGCCGGCTTGCCGTCCTCAGCCTTGGGAACGCCGACCCAGACGGCGGCGGCCAGGACGCCCACACACAACACGACAGTCAGGTAACGGACCTTCATGGGGATGCTCCTTTTTCGCCAGCCCGCAGCGCCAGCAAGGAGATTCCCTTGCTGGCGCTGCGGGCTGGCGAGTCTACGCCTGGCGTTCCAGTTTCGCAAGTTGCTGCCGGATGCGCTCGACATCGACGAACGCTTCGGCGGCGCCCAGTGCCGCGATCAGCAGGCGGCGCCGCTCGCTCGCCGCCGGCGCCTGCGCCGCCAGACGCTCCCACAAGCGGCACAGATCGAGTCCCTTGCCCGGACGCCAGCCGTGCGCGGTCAAGAACTCCAGCACCTCGGCCAAATAGCGCACGTCCTGCCAGGCCGACGGGCCGGAAAGATCGCGCTGCGCGAACGCCTCCATCTCGGCCCCGACTTCCTCGATGAGCAGTTTGCGCAGGCGCGCCAGGTCGTGCGAAACCTGCACTTCCGGAGCGAGAAATAGCTGCGGCATCTGCAACGACACCCGGCCGGCCAGGTCGTCGAGAAAACGCAGAAAAGCATGCTGCTGCTCGGCCAGCGATTCACCGGCGATTCGCAGAAGTCGAAGCTGCTTCTTGCGCCACTGCTCGATGAGATAGGGACCGTTGTCGCCGGACGCCTCGAAAGTGGTGGCAAAGGCCGGCCGCTGCGCCTCGCGCAACATGCGAACGATGCGGCCGTGGATCTGCCGGAAGTTCGGATCGCGCAGCCCGTAGCCGACGAAGAAAAACGTCTGGTTGAGCAACAAGCCTTCCAGCAGAAGCGCCATCGCGGGGCGGCGCTGGAAGAACTCGTCGTAATCGTCGCGCGTGAGGATGATCTCTTCCGAGAGGGCGGCGTCGCCGTGCAGCTTGACCACGAAAACGTCGTCCTGTCCCGTGCGGGCCACGTCCGCCTGCTGGATCACTTTCACCGGATGGCGCTTGAGGGCGGACAGGGCGCGTTCGAGCAGATCGTCGTAATTGGTGGTGATGACGTGGCGCAGCGGCAGCGACATGAGCAGGTAGTGAGCCAGGGTCGGATGCGCCGTCGTCGTGTAGGTGTCGCGGAGGACGGCGGCGAGTCGTTCCGGGCCGAACCGTTCGCGATACCACTGGGCAAGATCGAGGTAATTGTGCCGCTCGCTCCAGCGGATGCCGAGGTCGTCGCTGAGGCGGCGCACGAGACTGTTCCAGTCGGGCAGTCCGGCGCCGGAGGACAGGCCGGCGCCGACGAAGACGACGCATTGGCGCGCGAGCAGGGCGTGCTCCAGGTCGAGGTAGCGCTCGGCGTCGGCCGGCGGGGAGTCGTGTGCTTCGCGGCGCGCTTCGAGGAAAATCTGATACAGCGGCGTCGTGTAGGGGATGAAGGCGACATCGACGCCGTCGTGCTGGGCGAGGAAGTCGCGGGCGGCGCCGATCTGGGCGCGGGCGGAGCGCAGGCGCTGCCGTCGATCTCCTCCTTTACCCATCCGAAAAGCGGGCAGAGCGATCAGCAGATGTTCGGCATCGCCGCGGACGGCGCGCAGCTCGCGGAACCCCGTGGTGAGGGCGGCGCGCACGGCGATGCTGGCCTTGTCCTCCGTGGTGGCCGATCCACCGGTCGAGACGACGGTGACGACGCCCAGCGGCATTTGTCCGTTGTCGAGCGGCATCCAGAACGAGTCGCCGACCTCGCGAAGTTGGTTCTGCTTCGGCCGCTGACGTTCGTACCATGTGGCGAAGTCCGGCACATTGGTGGCGAAGGCGGAATACAGGCTGCCGTCGCGGCCCAGTGCGTTGCTGGCCGAATAAGCGATGGCGTGGGCGCTCAGCTGCGTCAGATCGCCAGGAACGATGAACAGGTGGCCCTTCACGAGTGTTCTCCACCGCGTCGCCGCTATTTCGTCGCGGGTGCTTTCACATCGCGCGGTTGCAGACAGAATTCCAGCACCGCATGAACGTCGCCCTCCTTGGGGATCAACTCCGGCTGCCGGGCCGTGCGCTTCAGGTGCTCGGCGAGCTGGGCCGTGAAGTCCGCCACGCGCCGGGCATGCTCCGGCTTGGCGGCGAGGTTCATCATTTCATCGGGATCGGTCTCCTCATCGTACAGACGGATCGTCCGCCCCGGCAGCGGACGGCCGGTGGCGTAGCCGTCCCGACGCGCCCGCTTGCCGGTGCTGTAGATGAACTTCCAGCGCTCGGTGCGGATCATCGCCTCCTCGTTCTCGCTGTATTCGACCACGATGCGATCGCGGTGCCGCTTCGTCTCGCCGCGCAGCAGCGCCGCCAGGCTCTTGCCCTGCATCGACTTCGGCACCGGAACCCGGCACACGTCGAGGACCGTCGGCGCGATGTCCACAAACTCGACGAGCGTCTTCGTATTTTCCCGCGTCTTGATGTGTTCCGGCCAGCGCACCAACAGCGGCGCACGCACGGCGGGTTCGTAGCAGCAGTGCTTCTCGAAGCGTCCGTGCTGACCGAGCATGTAGCCGTGATCGCCGGTGTAAATCACCAGCGTATCGGCGGCGCGGCCGGAGCTTTTCAGGGCGTCGAGCACCACGCCGACGTTTTTATCCATGAACTCGGTGGACGTGTAATAGGCGGCGAGGATGCCCTGTTTCTCGCGCTCGGTCAGATCGCGGAAGACGGCGGGGATCTGAGCGTCGTCCTCCGGGCCGAGCTTCGGGACCGCGAACTGTACCGGTTTGTACTTGCCGCGATATTCGAGGGGGAAGCGGAACGGCGAGTGCGGCTCATAAAAGCTGACCATGAGGAAGAACGGTTTCTCGCGGCGTTCGGTCAAATAGCGGGCGGCCTGCCGGGCGAGGAAGGTGCCGGCCATGTCCTCGTCGCGCGCCGCGAACGGCCGGCAAGCGCTGTTGAGCCAGACGCGCGCCGGATCGCGGAACGGTCGCCATTGCGGCTGCACTTCGAGGTCCGGCGGCAGCGGTTTCGGCGGATGCTCCTTCAAATAGCGCTCGTGCTGCGGCAGGTCGATGCGAAGGTCGAAGCCGTGCGCGAGGTTGCTGTTGAAGTGCATCTTGCCGATGCCGGCCGTCTCGTAGCCGGCGGCGCGGAGCCGCGTCGCCAGCGTCGGCTCGCCCTCCGGCAGCGGCGTTTGCAGCAGCGTCACGCCGAGCGTGCGCGGATAGCGGCCGCACAGAAATGATTGCCGCGACGCCGTGCAGACCGGCGAATTGCAGTAAGCGCGGTCGAAGCGCACGCCCTCGGAAGCGAGGTGATCGAGGTTCGGCGTGCGCACGATCTTGTTGCCGTAGGCGCCGCAGACGTAGGGCGCGTGGTCGTCGGCCACGATCCACAGGACGTTCGGTTTCCGCGACTCGGCGCGAACGACGGCGGCGAATGTCGCCGCGACGACAACGGCTATCCACAAGGGACGCATGATTCATTCTCTGTAAGCCAAGCCGGCACAATCAGTCCTGAGTGGGCCAGCCGTCAAGCCATTGGAAACGCTTCTTCAACTCCGCCACGACCGACTGACTCAACCTCTTCCACTTTCGGAAGACAAAGAAGGTCACGTTGCTCAGGTTTGGCGACCGGGCCAGGGCCAACGCTCCTCGATCGCCGATCCGATGGTTCTCCAAAAAGAGACGCTGGAGCTTGCCAAGATACGGACTGCCGGCGAGGGCCTCGGCCCCCTCATCGCCGCAGCCGCTACTGTCAATAGACAGGTTCTTGAGGTAAGTGAGGTTTGGGCACGCCGCGAGGAGATGCATCCCCTTGTCGGTGAGACGACCCGTTGAATACAGGGCGAACCATTGTAGCCGCCTCAGAAACAGAGAGGAAAGAATATCCCGAACCGTTTCGTCCGTAAGTCGCTCGATGGCGATCATGTCAATGGGCGCGGCGACGAACACCGTCGCCGCATGTTCCTGAAACGCCTTGGCGGAATGAAAGGTCACATGGTTGATGAACCCTCTTTCAAAACTCGTCCCCCACCAGACACCGGGCAGCTTGGGAAGTTCCTTCAGCCAATCGGATTCAAAGGGGTCGAACTCGCCCCGGTCCTTATTGATCGAGCAGAGAGCTTGAAAGTGGTCCAAGGTCCAGTCCGGATTTTGACACTGGACCCGGATAAATGCCGCCCACCGCGGCTGGCCGTTTTTTTCCAGCCAATCGGCGTACGCCAACCGCAGGCTCGTATCCCACGGCCGTTCGCAAATGGCCTGGAAGAGCGGGTGGGAAGTGCCGGCCATAGATCACCTTGTCGCACCGTCGCGGGTTGAGCGTGGAAAATGAGTGTGCGCATCGTCCGCGTTGCGGGCAGATTCATACAGAGAACAATATATGCGACCCCACGAGGATCATCGCCATGTCGCCGCGCTCCGCCGCGTTGCTGAGCCAGTTGCGCCGTCTGACGTCCACGCCTCCGGGCGACGCCGAGTTGCTGCATCGCTGGGTGGAGCGGCGCGATGAGGACGCCTTCACGGCCCTGGTGTCCCGGCATGGCCGCATGGTGCAGGGCGTCTGCCGACGTTTGCTCGGCAACTCCCACGATGCCGAGGACGCTTTCCAGGCCGTCTTTCTTCTCCTCGCGCGCAAGGCTGGCGCGATTCGCCATCCCGAGGCGCTGCCCGGCTGGTTGCACGGTGTCGCCGTGCGCCTGGCGTACAAGGCCCGCGCCGCCGCGCGCCGTCATCCGTCTAATGAGCGCGCTGCCGAACCGTGCGATCCGCATCCCGATCCGCTGGACGCGCTCAGCGCCCGCGAGTTGTTGGTACTAATCGACCGAGAGATCGCGCGCTTGCCGGAGGCGTATCGGCTGCCGCTGGTATTGTGCGATCTGGAGGATCGAACGCAGACGGAGGCGGCTCGTTTGCTCGGCTGGTCGCTCGGTTCGCTGCGTGGGCGGCTGCTGCGCGGCCGAGCGCGGCTGCGGATGCGGCTGACGCGGCGCGGCATCGCGCCGGCCGTGCTGACCGCCGCCTATCTGAAAGGCACGGCCGATGCCGGCGGATTGACCATGCGCTTTTCGATGACCGAGGTTTCGCCGTCCGTGGCCGCCCTCGTCCGCGAAGGCGTGCGCGGCATGATGCTGGCGAAACTGAAGCTCGTGTCGGTAATCTTGCTGACCGCCGGCGCGCTCGCCGCCGGGGCGGGAATGCTGGCCCGGCACACCCCAGCCCTGCCTCCGGTGGCCGAGGCGCCCACGGAGAGCCAGCCCGCCGTGCCCTTGGCCGCCGCCCCGGCGCGGCCCGACGACAAGTCGCAAGCGCGCACCGATCGTTACGGCGATCCACTGCCCGACGAGGCCGCCGCTCGCCTCGGCACTCTCCGCTTCCGGCACGGAGGACACATTCAACTCCTCGCCTTCCTGCCCGACGGCAAAAGTCTGCTCGGCAAGGGAACCGACGGCGTTCGCGTGTGGGACATCGCCACGGGCAAGGAGGTCCGCCGCATCCTCGCGAGCGGCTCGCCCGCTCTCTCCCCCGACGGCAAACTGATCGCCCTGGCGGACGGTGATCGGAAGGAGCGGATCGGCGTGTGGGATGTCGCCACCGGCAAACTCGTCCGCCGCTTCGGCGAGCGGCCCGTCTACCACCTCCTCTTCTCACCCGACGGCAGGATGCTCGCCGCCCTCGGTTCGCCCCCCGTGATCGAACTATGGGATCCGGCGACGGGGGCCATCCTCCGCACCCTGGAGGGCCATAAGGACCAGCTCTGGTCCGCCGCGTTTTCACCCGACGGCAAGACCCTCGTCTCCGGCAGCGACGACAAAACCATTCGCTTCTGGGATCCGGCGACCGGCAAGGAAGTGCGGAAGATCGCATGCGGCGAACGGGTGAGGCAAATCACCCTGTCTCCCGACGGCAAGCTGCTGGCGAGCATTGGATCGATCAAACTCGACAAACCAGGCCGCTCCGAATGGTATGCGAACAACCGCGTCCGTATCTGGGACGCGGCCACCGACACGGAACTGCGCTCGCTGGTCATGCCCGCTCTGGACATTCGCTCCGGCCTTCGGGCCGGCTTCCTCGACATGCGCTTCGCGCCGGACGGCAAGACCCTCGTGACCGGTGGGCTGGACGGCATGCTCCGCGTCTGGGATGCGGAGACCGGAAAGGAACGGCGGCAGTTCGGCGGGTTCGCGGGCTATCCGAATGCGTTCGCGTTCACCCCGGACGGCAAGACGCTCGCCCTGGCCGACGGCGGAATGACCATTCGCACGATCGACCTCGCTTCCGGCAAAGACCGGCTCCCTCTCTCCGGTCATCGAACCGAGGTCAATTCGATCGTCTTCACGGCGGACGGCCGGGCCATCGTCACCGCCGGCTGGGACGGCGCCCTCTATTTCTGGGACTCGGCGACCGGCCGGCAATTGCGGCGCAGGACCGTCTCCACGAGCCTCACCACCATGCTGCAATTGCTCCCCGAGAGAAAAAGCTATCTGTCCGTGGGCACCGACAAGATCCTGCGCAGCTACGATCTGGACAACGGCAAGGAGATACGGACCTTCCGCTGGCACGACCGGGAGCGTCCATTCGCCCTGGCTCCCGACGGGCGCACCTTCGCCGAGGCCGCGCGAGATGAAAAGGACATCCAGCTTCTCAACGCGGCCACGGGCGAGGACCTGCACACCTTGCGCGGAGCCGAACCGTTCGCCGGCGGCTTCACCTTCGCGCCCGACAGTCGCACGCTGTTCGTCTGGAGTCGCGATCGGACCATCACCGTGTGGGACGTGGCCACGGGCCAAAAACGGCGTCAATTCCCCGGACCCGCCGCGCCGCGCCCCGAAGGCCAACCGCCCTATTTCACCGTGTGCCTGTCCCCGGACGGCAAGCTCCTGGCCTTCTGTTTCCAGGAGCCGGTCCTTCCTATTCTCGATGCCGCCACCGGCAAGGAAGTCTGTCGCTTCCAGGTGGCCCCGGATGGAGTGTCCGCCCTGGCGTTCTCTCCGGACGGCAAATCCGTGGCCTGGGGTGGCTGGGGTGAGGGAACCGTCTATCTCGGCGAACTTGCCACCGGGCGCGAACGTCATCGTTTCGTCGGTCACCAGGGGCGCGTCCTCGCGCTCGCCTTCTCGGCCGACGGCCAGACCCTAGTTTCGGGAACGCAGGACACTACCGCTCTCGTCTGGGATCTGACGGGCCGATTGACAATGGGAAAGAAGTTCGGCGCGCCGCTATCCGCCGAGGATCTGGAGATGCACTGGAAGGCGCTTGCGGCGAACGACGCGTCGGCTGGCTATCGCGCCGTGCGGATGTTGGCGTCCGATCGGAAGCGCTCCGTTCCCTATCTTCAAGCCCGGCTTCGTCCAGTCGCCCGCGCGGACGAAAAACGTCTGAAGCAATGGATCGTGGACCTCGACAGCGAAACGTTCGCGGTGCGCGAGAAGGCGGCGACGGAACTGAACAAACTCGGCGCGGCGGCGCTGCACGCGCTGCGCAGGGCGCGCGCGGAGCGGCCCGCCCTGGAAACACGTCGCCGTCTAGAACATCTGATTGCGAAGCAGGAGCGCGAGGAATGGTCGCCGTCACCGGAACGTCTTCGTACTCGGCGTGCGCTGGAAGTGCTGGAACGCGCGGGCACGCCGGAGGCGAAGCGCGTCCTGACGAGCCTCGCGGACGGAGCGCCGGGGGCATGGCAGACGCTGGATGCCAAGGCGGCCCTGGAACGACGGGCACAGCGGCCGGCCGAAAAGTGATGATCCACAGGAAATAAGTGTGCGCCTCGTCCGTGCGGCCGACAGTTTCATACAGAGAACAAGGGCTGCACCGATTCGAGGACCATCGCCATGCCGCCGCGTTCCGCTGCGTTGTGGTCTCAGTTGCACCGTCTGACGGACACGCCGCCGGGCGACGCCGAGTTGCTGCGTCGCTGGGCGGAACGACGCGACGAGGACGCTTTCGCGGCTCTGGTGTCTCGACATGGCCGCATGGTCCACGGCGTCTGTCGCCGCCTGCTCGGCAACACGCACGACGCCGAGGACGCCTACCAGGCCGTGTTTCTGGTTCTCGCCTGCAAAGCCGCCACGCTGCGTCATCCCGAGGCGCTGCCCGGTTGGCTGCACGGTGTCGCCGTGCGCCTGGCGTACAACGCCGCCCGTGCCGCCGCTGCGCGCCGCCGATCCGGTGAGGCTGGTTCTTCCGCTGTCGAGCCGTGCGACCCGCATCCTGATCCGTTGGACGCGCTCAGCGCCCGCGAGCTGTTGGCCCTGATTGATCGAGAGATCGCGCGTTTGCCGGAGGCGTATCGGCTGCCGCTGGTATTGTGCGATCTGGAGGATCGTACACAGACGGAGGCGGCTGCCCTGCTCGGTTGGTCGCTCGGTTCGCTGCGTGGGCGGCTGCTACGCGGCCGGGCGCGGTTGCGAACGCGGCTGACGCGGCGCGGCATCGCTCCGGCGGTGCTGACCGCCATGTTCCTGAAAGGCACGCTCGATGCCGGACAATCGGCTGGACGCTTCTCGATGACGGAGGTTTCGCCGTCCGTGGCCGCGCTTGTCCGAGAGGGGATGCGCGGCATGATACTGACGAAGGTGAAATTCGCGTCGGTTGTCCTGCTGCTTGTCGGCACGCTCGCCGCCGGTGCAGGATTGTTAGCATGGCCCACTCCGTCGCCGCAACCAGTGGAGAAGCGCGCGGAGAGCAAACCGTCGTCCACGCCAGCGGACGAGAAACCGCCCGTTCGCCGCGATCGAGTCGGCGATCCGTTGCCGGCCGAGGCGCTCTCGCGGCTGGGCACAACGCGTCTACGTCACGGTGAAAACATCGAGTGTCTGGCTTTGGGAGCCGACGGCAAAACCCTCGTTTCCTGCGGCTGGGACGGCATTCGCTTCTGGGATGCCGCCAGAGGCTCAGAAATCCGTCGTTTCCCCGAACAACCGCGCGGCCGACACATCGCGCTGTCGCCAGACGGCAAGCTGTTGGCGATTCAAATTCACACCGACAACACCAAGGACAAAACCATCGCCATCCGCGAATTCGCCACCGGACGGCTGCTGCGCCGCTTCGGCGATCAAAAGACTTCCGCGCCCCTCCTGTTCTCCCCGGACGGCAAGGTGCTCGCCGTCAAAGGGTCAGATGGAGGCGTGTTTTCCGGGCAACACGACATAGAACTGTGGGATCCAGCCAGCGGCCGCCTCTTGCACACGCTGAAGGGCCACAAGGACAGGGTCTGGTCCATCATCTTCTCGGCGGACGGTAAGACACTTATTTCCAGCAGCGACGACAAGACCATCCGCTTCTGGGACGTGGCCACGGGTAAGCAATCGCGGCAGATCGCGCACGAGAACCGCATCGGGATAATTGCTTTATCTCCCGATGACAAGCTCCTCGCCTCCATCGACACCATCAAACATGCGTTCCAGGGCGGGGCCATGTGGCTTAACGACCATCGGGTCCGCCTGTGGGATGCGGCGACCGGTAAGGAATTACGGCAACTCGCCATGCCCGCGAAGGAATTGTCCTCAACGAAGTTCACTGTCGGCTTCCGAAGCCTGGCCTTCACCCCCGACAGCCAAACGCTTCTCACCGGCGGCGTGGATGGGATGCTCCGTGTCTGGAACCCGGCAACGGGCAAAGAAGTGCGGCAAATTCCTGGCTTCGCCGGTTCACCGATGAATTTCACCTTCGCCCCCGATGGAAAGACGCTGGCTGTGATAGACGGCTCCTCCATTCGCCTGCTCGATTTCGCCCGCGGCAAGGATGCTGTGCCGATGCCCGGCCATAGCGCCAGCGTCTCCTCGATCAGTATGACGCCGGACGGGCAAACCATCGCCACGGCGAGCCACGATCACACGATTCGCTTCTGGGAGCCGGCAACGGGACGCGAAGTGCATCGCCGCGCCGTGATGGCGGATTTCTCTCAACTTCAACCAGATGGACGGACGTATCTGACAAGGGGGGCGGATCGGAGGTATCGCCTCCACGACCTCGCTACCGGCGAAGGGTTGGCTGTTCTCCACGGTCACGACGAGGCGCGCTTCTCCTTTGCCCTGTCGCCGGATCGGAAGACGCTCGCTTCGAAGAATGCTGACAAGATGGTTCGCCTGCTCGATCCGGCCACCGGCGAAGTGCGTCACACGTTGGCCAAGGTGACGGGCTCCTTTTCCGGGATGGACTTTACGTCGGATGGTCGTACCCTGGTAGTTTGGGATGCGGATCGGACTGTCACGGTCTGGGACGTTGCGACGGGCAAGAAACGGCGACAATTCACGGGCCCTATCGAGCCGCACGCCCCTCTGCCCGCTGGTGATGGCGATACCTTTCGTCCGTACACGGCGACGATCTCTTCGGATGGCAAACTGATGGCCTTCGGATTGCAGAACTATACTCCCCAACCCGGTATCCTGCCCGTACTGGACCTGGCCACCGGCAAAGAAGTTTGTCGCTTCACGACGGGGGAAGATGGGGTATCGCAGCTTGCATTCTCGGCAGACGGCAAAAGCCTGGCCTGGGGTGGCTGGAGCAAGGGGACGGTCTATCTCGGCGAGATCGCCAGTGGACGCGAGCGGCGGCATTTCGCGGGCCACTCCGGCCGCATCGTCTCGCTGGCCTTCTCGGCCGACGGCAAAACGCTGATCTCCGGCGCACTGGACACCACGGCCCTCGTCTGGGATCTTACGGGCCGATTGACAATGGGAAAAACGTTCGGTGCGGCGCTCTCCGCCGAGGATCTGGAGATGCACTGGAGGGCGTTTGCGGCGGACGATGCGGCGGCCGGCTATCGCGCCGTGCAGACGTTGGCATCCGATCCGGATCGCTCCGTTCCCTATCTTCGGACCCGACTTCGTCCGGTCGCCCGCGCGGACGAGAAACGCCTGAAACAATGGATTGCAGACCTCGACAGCGAGACGTTCGCGGTGCGCGAGAAGGCGGCGACGGAACTGAACAAGCTCGGCGCGGCGGCGCTGCACGCGCTGCGCAGGGCGCGCGACGCGCGGCCCGCCCTGGAAACGCGCCGCCGTCTGGAACATCTGATTGCGAAGCAGGAGCGCGAGGAATGGTCGCCGTCGCCGGAACGTCTTCGTGTTCGGCGTGCGCTGGAAGTGCTGGAACGCGCGGGCACGCCGGAGGCGAAGCGCGTCCTGACGGGCCTCGCGGACGGAGCGCCGGAGGCGTGGCAGACCCTGGATGCCAAGGCGACCCTGGAACGACTGGCGCAGCGGCCGGCCGAAAAGTGATGATCCGCGAACGATGAACTCGGCATAAGCCCGCAAAAATGCTTGACTTCATTGCCCCGTAAGGATACCTGTAGGGTGTTGGCCCCACCGCGCCGTCCACCGCCCCCCACCGTGCGAAAGGACGCGACATGACACCCTACCGCAAGCGCCCTTACCTTCCCTTCGTCCTCAGCCTGGTGCTGCTCGCGCCGGTGGTAGTCCGCGCCCAGGCGCCCCTGCATCAGCGCATCGATCAGGCCATCGCCGCCGGGCAGCCGGATTTCGCGCGCCGCGCGGCCGGACAGGCTTCCGATGCCGAGTTCCTCCGCCGTATCTATCTCGACCTGACCGGCGTTGTCCCGACGACGACCCAGGCGCGAGACTTTCTCAAGGATACTTCGCCCGGCAAACGGCAGACGCTCATCGACCGCCTGCTGGCCAGCCCGGAACACGCGCGCCATCTCGCCACCTGGCTCGATGTCACGCTCATGGAGCGCCGGCCGGACAAGTACGTGCCGCGCGCACAGTGGCTGGAATATCTGCGGACCTCGGCGGCGGAGAACAAGCCGTGGGACGCGCTGGTGCGCGAGATGCTGTCCAACGACGGTGCCGATGCCAAGACGCGGCCGGCGGCGAAGTTCTATCTCGAACGCGAGGCCGAAAGCAACCTGCTGACGCGCGACATCAGCCGGCTGATGCTCGGCACCAATCTGCAATGCTGCCAGTGCCACGACCATCCGCGCATCGACGATTACAAACAGCTCCATTACTACGGCCTGTTCGCCTTCCTCAACCGCAGCTCGGTCGTCGTCGATCAGAAGCTGAAAATGGCGGTGCTGTCGGAGAAGGCCGACGGCGACGTGACGTTTCAATCCGTCTTCGATCCGGCCAAGGTGACGAAGAACACCGGCCCGCGTCTGCCGGAGGGACCGCCCTTGAAGGAGCCGGCCGTCGAAAAGGGCAAGGAATACGTCGTCGCCCCGGCGAAGAACGTGCGGGGCGTCCCCAAGTACAGCCGCCGCGCCCTGCTCGGTCCGACGCTGGCCCGCGCCGACAACGAGCAATTCAAACGCAATATCGCCAATCGCCTGTGGGCGCTGATGATGGGCCGCGGACTGGTGCATCCGCTCGACCTCGATCACTCGGCCAATCCGCCCTCGCATCCGGAGTTGCTGAAGCTGCTGAGCGACGACATCGGCGCACGCAAGTTCGACATGCGCGGCTTCCTGCGCGAGTTGGCCCTGAGCCAGACGTATCAGCGTTCCAGCGAACAGCCGTCCGGCGGCAAGGAAGCTGGCGGGCGGGACGCCCGCGCTCCGGAGCGCGGGCGTCCCGCCCGCCTAGTTGAGCCTGCTAGCTACACCGTCGCCCTGCTCAAGCCGCTGACGCCGGAGCAATTGGCGTTCAGCCTCCTGCAAGCGAGCGGCTTTACCGACGCCGAGCGCCTCGCTCTGGGCAAGAACGCCACCGAGTCGGCGCTGTATGGACGGCTCGCCGGCAACGCGACGCCGATCGTCAAGGCGTTCGCGGGACCGGCCGGCAAGCCGCAGGAGTTCGACGCCCAACTCGATCAGGCGCTGTTTTTGGCCAACGGCCCGACCGTGCGCGGCTGGCTGGCGCCGCGCGCCGGCAATTTGATCGACCGCCTGACGAAGCTGACGAACACCGACGCGCTTGCCGAGGAGTTATACGTGAGCGTGTTCACCCGTTTGCCCAGCGCCGAGGAGCGCAAGGAGGTCGCCGATTTCCTGGCGTCGCGCTCGAAGGACCGCGCTGCGGCGCTGCAAGACATGGCGTGGGCGCTGTTGGCGTCGGCGGAGTTTCGGTTCAATCACTGACGGGGTATACTAGCCCGGAGCGCCAGCGACGGGCGCCCGTCGCTGGCGCTCCGGGCTAATACACCTTGAACGGCAAGGGGGCAGATTCATGTGGTGCTCTTACGCTTGCAATTCAGCGGATCACGACCTGTCGCGGCGCGGCTTCCTGGCCGGCATGGCGGGCGGAGCGCTGGGAGCGATGACTCTCGGCTCTTTCATCCGTCCCGCCTTCGCCCGTGAACTGGACAAAAAACAAAAGCGCGTCCTCATGGTCTGGTTCCACGGCGGAGCGAGCCAACTGGAGACGTGGGATCCCAAGCCCGGCACCAAAACCGGCGGTCCCTTCCAGACCATCGCCACCTCCGTGCCCGGCATCCACATCTGCGAATTGCTGCCGTACACCGCTAAGCAGATGCACCGCCTCGCCCTCGTGCGCGGACTCAACACGGCGGAGGACGATCACGGCAAGGGCGCCTACATCATGCACACCGGCCGGCGGCAGGAACCGGCGATGAAGTGGCCGCACCTCGGCTCCGTCTGCGCCAAGCTGCTCGGCGACCGCGACAATCCGCTGCCGGGGTACATCCACATCACGCCGCGCGGCAACGGCGGCGTCAACAGCGAGGACGCCGCCTTCCTCGGTCCGCGCTACGCTTCCGTAGCGCTCAGCGACGGCCACGCCCCCGCCAATCTCGATCGCCCGCCGACGCTCAGCGAGATCGCCGACCAGCAGCGGCACGCCTTCCGCACGCACGCCAACGAGCGCTTCCAGCGCACGCGCCGCACCGCCCAGACCGAGGCGTACACGGAGTCCTACGATCAGGCCGCTCAGCTTATGCGCAAACGCGACCTGTTCGACATCAGCAAGGAGCCGCCGCAAGTCGTCGATCGCTATGGACGCCACGATTTCGGCCGTCATTGCCTGATGGCCCGCCGCCTGCTCGAAGGCGGAGCAACCTTTGTCAAGGTGGCGCACTCCAACTACGACACGCACCACGAGAATTTCGACTTCCACATCGAACAGCTCGGCGAGTTCGATCGGCCGTTCGCCACGCTGCTCGACGATCTGCACGAGCGCGGCCTGCTGTCCAGCACGCTGGTCGTGGTCATGTCGGAGTTCGGCCGCACGCCGACCATCAATCGCAACTACGGCCGCGATCACTGGTCGCGCGCCTGGTCGATCGCTTTGGCCGGCTGCGGCATCAAGGGCGGCAGCGTCAGCGGCAAGACCAACGCCGAGGGCACCGCCGTCACGGAGGGGCAGGTCAACGGCGGACATCTGTTCCACACCTATCTGCGCGCTCTCGGCTTCGACTCGAAGAAGAACTTCTACGTCGAGCAGCGGCCCATTCCGATCGCCGATCCGAAGGCCAGCCCGATCAAGGAGGTGCTGGCATGATGCAGACCACTCCCGCCCGGCCCGGCGCGGGCGCGGCGAGTTTGTCGCCCAAGATTGATCCCGCGAAGACGCACCTGCTGAAAGAGTACAAGCATACCAGCCCGCTCATCGGCTGCCGCTTCGATCCGTCCGGCCGGTTCGTCTTCGCCGGTTGTCAGGACAACAGCGTGGTCCGCTGGCACCTGGAAAACGGCAAGAAAACGCTGCTGGCCGGCCACAAGAGTTGGCTGCGCGCCCTGGCGTTCGCGGCGAAGGAGAAGCTCCTCTTCTCCGGCGACTACGCCGGGCGTGTGCTGGTCTGGCCGGCGGACGCCGACGAGCCGAAGCCGGTCCACACCATTGAGGCGCATCGCGGTTGGGTCCGCGCTCTCGCCGTCAGCCCCGACGGCCAGACGCTCGCCTCGTGCGGCAACGATCATCTCGTCAAACTGTGGTCGGTGCCCGACGGCAGACCGCTCCGCGAATTGGCGGGACACGCCTGCCACGTCTACAACACCGCCTTTCACCCCGACGGCAAGCACCTGGTTTCCGCCGATTTGAAGGGCGTCGTCAAGGTGTGGGATCTGGCGAAGGGCGAGTCCGTGCGCGAACTCGACGCCAAGGTGCTTCACAAGTACGATCCTTCGTTCAAAGCCGACATCGGCGGCGTGCGCGGCATGGCGTTCAGCCCCGACGGGACGCTGCTGGCCTGCGCCGGCATCACCAACGTCAGCAACGCCTTCGCCGGCGTCGGCAATCCGCTCGTCGTGCTGTTCGATTGGGCGGCCGGCAAGCCGAAGCAACTCCTCAAGCCGAAGGTGGCCTTCCAGGGCACAGCCTGGGGCGTGGCGATCCATCCGGCCGGCTTCGTCGCTGCGGTCGGCGGCGGCAACGGCGGGATCTTGTGGTTCTGGAAGCCGGACAACGCGCAGGATTTCTTCAACCTGAAGCTGCCCAACAACGCGCGCGATCTCGATTTGCACTCCGACGGCCACCGCCTGGCCGTGGCCTTCGCCGACGGGGCGGTCCGCACCTACGGCATGGAAGCGCCCGCAGGAAAGTAACGTCTGGAGAGTAACGGCGACGGGGCCCATTTCGTCAGGAAATGGGCCCCGTCGCCGTCTTCCGTCAACCAAACAGACGCCAACAGCTGGATCCGCTCCCCCTTGATGTGGTTTGATTTAGGGGGTGATCGTCGATTGGAGGCCGCTGATCCGCGCCTGGATCGTTGACAGGCTCGCTTGCAGGTTGGACATGGCGGCCTGAAGAAGGGCGATTTGCTGAATCACCACGACCGTCTGCGGTTGGCCCGCCAATTGGACGATCCGCCTCTGAAGGTTTTGCAGCAGACCATCCACCGCGAAGGCCTGATTCAGAGCGGCCTGGAGTAGTTGCAGCTGGTTGATCTGGTACTGGACCTGGGACAGCGCCGCCTGGAGCTGGGCGACGACCGCGGGGAAAGAGGTCGTTTGCTGGATCTGCGCGTTCAAGGCGTTGGCCTGCGCGAGACGTTGCTTGAGGAGCTGGTTGACCTGCGCCTGCGTGAGCGTCTGTGCGCGGGCGGAACATGCGGCCGGACCCAGGAACATCAGGAACAGGGCGAGGGCCGACAGCGTGCTTCGCGTGGTGATGGTAAACATGGTGATACCTCCTTGCGACCAAGGCCAAAGAGAAGAAACGGGACGGGCATCCTTTCACCGCGAAAGGATGCCCGTCCCTTTTTCCGTCATCCGAACAGCATCGACACTTGTTGTTGCGAGGTGGCGATTTGTTGCTGGAGCGTTGCCAGCGCCGCCCGATCGGCCTGGATGAGATTTTGCAGACTGCTGATTTGCGCCAAGAGTCGCGGCGTCTGGATCGCGACGGACTGCAATCGAACGAGCAGGTTCGATTCGACCTCGATCCTCAAGGTCAGGCGTTGGGCCGCGCCGAGGGCGGAATTGAGCTGATCGACGACGACAATCGCCGACTGCACGGTTTGCAGTGCGGCCTGGTTTTCGGCGAGCGCGGCCGTGCGGCGATCGATGCGCAGCTGCGTCGCGAAGGTCTGGGGCTGCTGTTGCAGTTGCGTCAGCTCCTGGCTCGCCGCCACAATCCGGGCGGAGTGAGCCGTGGCGCGCAAGCGGAGCCCAGCCAACAAGAGCCGAACCTGAGGATGGCTCCGCGTCGTCTGCGCGCAGGCCGGCCGGGCGAACAACCCCCCAAGCAAGACAATGCATAGAGCGCCGATTCCGAACGCTCTTCTCCCCCGTCGCTCGTTGCTCGTCCGCCCGATGAACGCGAGGGCGGAAACGCCGATCCGTCGCACCCAGTTGCACATGGTCTGATCCTCCAAAAGACCGACGAAGATCGGAGAAATGCGATCCTGGCGGCCTCGCCTTCTCAGCGAGGCTCGCCCGTGCTGAATCCGCTATAGATGGAGAGGATTTGGTACGAACAACGAATCCCGATATTTTCCGTTGCCGATGAGTCGGCCCCGTCATTCTATTCGACGCCGCCCGGTTGGGGGTTATTCGTCAACAAACGATTGCGGCGCAAGCATCGCCGGCCCGAACGTCTCCTTTTATGGAGGGCGAGATATAGAATACCCCCGAAACGCCCGCAAGGATCTTTGTCATGACCACTCCCCGGCGTCCCATCGCCCTGCTCGTCCTGGGCCTGACATTCCTGCCGGCTGTTCCCTTCGCCGCCGCGCAAGCGCCGACTTTCCCATCCCCGCGTATGCCTCAAGATGTGGGCGAACCGCCAGCGGTGCCCGGAGACGAGGACTTCTCCGTGCAGCCGCGCGGGCCGGTTCACGAGGCGTTCGCCCTGCCGTCGAACGTGGCTCCGCAACCCGGTCCCATCGTCAGCAAGAAACCACCCGATCCCATCCCGGAGGTGCCGCCGGAGCAGCGGCCGGAGGGCGACAACGTGCAGTGGATACCCGGCTACTGGGCCTGGGATGCGGAGCGCGAGGATTTTCTCTGGGTCAGCGGGTTGTGGCGCGTGCCGCCGGCCGGACGCAAATGGGTGCCGGGAGCGTGGAACGCCGTCGAGGGCGGTTATCAGTGGTCGTCCGGCTTCTGGGCGCCGGCCGGGCAGGAGGAGATGCCGTATCTGCCGCAGCCGCCCGCGTCGATCGACAACGGGCCGAGCAGCCCGCCGCCGGACGACGATAGTTTTTACGTGCCGGGCTGCTGGCGGTATCAGTCGTCGCGCTATCTGTGGCAGCCGGGTTACTGGCAGGCGTATCGGCCGGGCATGATCTGGATGCCGTCGAGCTACGTCTGGACGCCGGGCGGCTATCTGTTCGTACCCGGTTACTGGGATTGGCCGCTGGACGGCCGCGGACTGCTGTTTGCTCCGGTCGTTTTCAATCGGCCGCTGTGGAACACCCCCGGATGGTCTTATCGGCCCAACTACTGCGTCGCCTGCAACGGCCTGCTGTCCTCGCTGTTCCTCGGACCGGGCGGCGGCTACTACTTCGGCAACTATTACGGCCCTTCCTATCGTCGTCTCGGTTTCCAGCCGTGGTTCGCGGCCGGCGGCTTTTCCAATCCGCTCTTCGGCTGGTATCGCTGGCGGAACCTCAACAACCCCGGCTGGCTGGACGGACTGCGCACCACCTTCCGCGGCCGCTACAACGGCACACTGACGCGCCCGCCGCTGACGATCGCGCAACAGACGGCCATCCTCAACAAGACGGTCAACGTGCGGAACAACAGTTTCAACTCGCTGCACATGGTTCAACCGCTGCGGCAGTACAATGCGGCGCGTCTGACGCGGTTGAGCGCGGCGCAACTCGCCGAGCAGCGCAACCTGGCGCGGCGCTTCCAGGAGGTCGGCGTGCAACGGCCGACCATCCAACGGCAGGCGTCGCGGGAGGCGCGGCGCGCTCTGCCGCTGTCGCACTCGACGGCCCTCGCCCCGGTCGCCCGCCCGCCGGTCGTCCATGAAGCGCGGAGCCTGCCTTCGCATCACGCATCAGGCGGACCCGCTGTGCCCCACTTGTCCGTCCGCCCCCGCGTCGCCGCGCCGCGCCCTGCGCCGGCCGCGCGACCGGCTCCGCTGGCGCATCATCCGACGCCCGCTCATCACGCTCCCCCAGCGCCTGCACACCATGCGGCGCCGGCCCATCGCCCCGCGCCCGCACATCATCCGGCACCGCCGCATCACGCCGGGGGAGGACATCACGGCGGAAGCGGACACGGCGGCCATCACCGTTGATGAGTTTGAGACGGTATCAATCCATTCCGAAACCGTCTCCCCCACCTCCCCCACCGGAGCGAGAGTTGATGTAGAGTAGGATGGCGGCCGCGATAAAGACGGCCAGGCAACCCAGACCAACCAGGATGCTGGCTATTTCCTCGAACCCTAGTTCAAATAGCATGGCGTGCATGGCGATTTTTCCGGTGCCATCCGTCTCAATCAGCCGCACCTCCAGCGCATCATCACTCCGCGCCGTCGAAGCATGACGGCGACGGGCATGGCGGAGGCCGTCATCGCCGTTGATCCGGTCGGGTTAATCTTCCTCCAGATCGCCTCGTCCCCTGCCGCGACTGCCGAAATACACGGCGAGGACGACCCCCATGATGACGCCGAGCATCAGCAGTCCGAGCACGGCAAGGATGACGAGTTCCTGAAGACCGAGGTTGAAGAACGCAAGCATGACCGTCTCTCACGAGGAGGCGTTTCCGTCGGCGGGCTGAAGGTCCTGATGCTTCGCGTGTCCCTCCTCGAAGACGCGCGCGATGACCTGATCCAGCGGCGGATCCTGCACGCTCATGTCCACAACGGTGTAGCGGTCGAGGATGACGGCCAGCACTTCGGCGACGCGACCGCGTTCGACCTTCAATTCGGCAACCGGTCCGGAACTGGTGTGCTCGCCGAAACGACCGAGATCGGCCGGCGTCTCCTCGCCGGCGAAGTGCAGACGCACCAGCTTCGACTGACCGAAACGCTCAATGATGCCGGCCAGCGCGCCGTCGTAGATGACGCGGCCGTGCGTGATGACCAGCACGCGCGGACACAGCGCCTCGACATCGCGCATGTAATGGCTGGTCAAGAGCATGGTGACGCCGCGCGTGGCGTTGTACTCCTTCAAGCAGCGCTGGATCGCCACCTGCGCCACCACGTCCAGACCAATCGTCGGCTCGTCGAGCAGCAGCAATTGCGGTTCGTGCAAGAGCGCGGCGATCAACTCCATTTTCATGCGTTCGCCCAGCGACAATTCGCGCACCGGCTGGCGGGTCAGTTCCTTGACGGCGAACAATTCCGTCAATTCGCCGAGCGTGCGCTGGAAGGCGTCGACCGGCAGCGAATAAATCTCGCGGTGGAGTTGGAAGCTGTCGCCGGCCGGCAGATCCCACCACAGTTGGTTCTTCTGTCCCATGACCAGGGCGAAGCGGCGGCGAAAAGCGTCCGGCCGCTCCCAGGGCGTGAAGCCGAGCACCGAGGCCGTGCCGCTGGTGGGATAAATGAGGCCGGACAGCATTTTGAGGGTGGTCGTTTTGCCGGCGCCGTTGGGTCCGAGGAAAGCGACCATCTCGCCGGGTTCGATGTGAAAGCTGACGTCGGCGACGGCGCGGACTTCCTTGTACCGGCGACGGAGCAGACTGCGCAGCGCGCCGCGGAGGCCGGGGTTCTTTTGAAAGACTCGATACGTCTTGCTCAGCCCCTTCGCCTCGATGATGGACATTGCTTCCGCTCGCTCCGGTGGGTTTCAAGAGTCACTAACGAAATGCGCGATTAGCCCGGAGCGCCAGCGACGGGCCGCACAAGCCCGTCGCTGGCGCTCCGGGCTAGTCGGCAAAAAGTTAGCGCCTCAAGGCATTCTATGCAATTCCGGCTTCTCCGCGGCCAGCAAATAGCCGTAGGCGCGCAGCCAGCCGAACCAGGCGGGACACGGCAACCGTCCGTCCGGGCGCAGACTGAGGGGCCGCACTTCGAGCAGATGGAAGCCGGCGTCGGTCAGCAGACGGCAGACCTCGCGGCGCGCGAACAGATGTAGCGTCAGGCGGGCGACGCCCTGATGCACCGGCATGACACGATCGCCTCGTTCGCCGCCGGTCCCCAAGCGCAGCGCGTCGCGCAGCAGCCAGGCGCGGCCGGCCCCGTCCCAGGCGTTGAACCAGCGGTTGTGGACGTGCAGGATGAATCGACCGCCCGGCCGCAGCACGCGGTAGGCGTGGCCGATCGCCCGACGCCGCTGCGCCGCGCCCATCACCATGCCGAGCGTGCTGAACAGGCAGGCGACGCCATCGAACGAACCATCGGCCAGGGCGTCCAGCTCGGCGATGTTGGCGCGCAGAAGATTCACTACCGCTCCTGCTGACATCGCCTTGTCAGCGGCGACGCGGAGCATCTCCGCCGAGAGATCGACACCGAGCGTCCACCAACCGCACTGTGCCATCGCCAACAGCAGCCGGCCGGTGCCGCAGCCGAGGTCAAGCAACCGGCCGGGTTGCGGACAGTGTTCCTGGACGAAGCGCTGGTCGATGTCGAACAACGGCGTGCCGGCAAGGCCGGCGTCGTAGCCGCGCGCGATGCCGGGATCGTGGAGATAATCCCACAGCCCGCGATTGACGCCGGGAGGGAGTTGCCAGTCGGCGGGCGGAGGTTTCGGCATGATGGCGGGATTCCGCTTGCTCCTGTGTTCCGGAGCGTCATACTCTTCAGAGAACGACGAACGGCCCCTTGCAACAGGAGGCACGCATGAGCGACGAGCGCTGGGCGGATGCACGCCGCCTGGAAGCCTGGGCCGGCGAGGTGCGCGTCAATCTGCTCCGCGCCGCCGCCCTCATTGTCTTTTATGGGCACCATCTGCTCGATGTCTACGTCTACGGCCGCGACGCCGCGCCGGCGGTGGCCGTCTATCACGCCGAGGTGACGGCCATCGTCTTGGCGTGGACCGGCGTCGTCTTCGTGCTGTATCTGTGCCTGAGCCGACGCTGGGTGCCGCCGGGACTGAAGTACGCGGCCAGCTTCTGGGACGTGACGATGGTGTCGGCCTTGCTCATCGCCAGCCCCGACGGGCCGCGCAGTCCACTGCTGTACCTGTACTTCGTGGTGGTGGCGGCGTCGTCTCTGCGGTTGTCGCTGCCGCTGGTCTACGCTACCACCCTCGGCGTCATGGCGGCGGCGACGCTCGTCATGGGTCATTACGTTTTCTACCGCGTCGGCCGCGAGGCGTACTACGCCGCCGACAGCCCCTATCGCATCGCACGCAGCAGCGAAATCATCTTCCTGCTGTCGGTAGGGGCGGTTGGACTGTTCGCGGGGCAGATTGTGCGCCAGGCCCGCCGATTGGTGCGCGGCTATCCCGTCCTCGTCCAGGAAGCGCGGGAGGGTTCTTGATGTCCACGCGCATCACCTGTCCCGGTTGCAACCGCCTTCTGATGCTGCCGGACGACTGCACGGCCGACGTGCTGAGTTGCCCGCGCTGCCTGGCGCGCATCCCCAACCCGCAGGCGCTGCGCTCCTCCGATGCGGTGCAAGCGGAACCGCCGCCGCCTTCGTCGCCGGCCGTGATACAACCGGAGGCAGCTGCGCGAGGCGAACCCGGCCCCCTTGTGGATAGAGATGTGCGACGCGACCAGCGCGGCGTCAAGGGCAGCGTGGTCGTGCTGGCCGTGCTGGGCAGTCTCGGCATCTGCTATGCCCTGTTCGGCAGTCTGGTGGTGGCGCAGGAAGACCGGACGATTCAGCCGCTGCTCGCTACGCTCGGCGTGTTGGCGTTGCTGACCGCCGGCAGTGCCTTCTGGGTGTTCGTCCGCCGGCCGAGCGAGACAACGGGAGCCAACATCGGCCGAACGCTGCTAGGCGTGCTGACCCTCAGCGGCGTCCTCGTCGGCGTGGGATTTTTGTTGGCGGTGGCCGGCGTCATTCTTTTGTTCGTCGTCTGCCTCTCCACGGGCGGCAAATGTTGAGGTTTTGCAGGATGGGCCGAGTCTTTGAGGTCCACCACGTCTCCGAGATTTTTCCATGCCGCATGAAATCACCTGCTCCCGTTGTAAATTCGTTCTCCACGTCGCGGAAGGGAACCCGCGCCCGTCGCTGACGTGCCCACGCTGCCTGGCCATGGTGGTCAACCCGCACGCCCTGGTCCGCACGGATCTGCCCTCTCCTCCGGTTCCGCGGGAGGTCGGCGCCAACGAATCGACGTGTCCCACTTGCGGCAAACCCGTCGCGCGTATCTGGCGGCTCTGTCCCTACTGCGAGGAGCCGATCCGTCGCCGGGCCGCTATCGGGTCCAGGGATTCGCTCGACGACGAGGTGCGGCGCGATAGTCGAGGCGGCCTCGGCGCCGCCATCGGGATCGGCGTCCTGCTGATGATCGGCGTCATCGTTTTCCTCGCGAGCGGTGGACCGAAGCTCGTGTCGTCCAGCAAGGATGGTCCGGCCGTGTTCGGTATCGGTATCCTTCTCCTGGGCGCAATCCTCGCCGGCATAATCGCCGTGGTCACCACGAGCAAGAGCAAGGCGGTGACCGCCTTGACCAGCGTTTTCGGTGGGTTGCTCATCGGCGCCGGCCTGGTGGTGCTGTTTTTGATACTGATCTGCCTGGGCGCCCTGCAAACGTGCCAATTCGGCAAATGATGTGGATTCTCGCGACACCGGAAGGGGCAAAGCTCACTTCATCCCCAACAACGCATCAATCGCCCAGCAGCCGCGCACGTGCTCCACCGCCGCGCGGCAGTGCGCCAGCATATCGGCGTTATCGCAGCCCGCTTCCTCCAGCGCGTCCGCCAGAACGGGCAAATGCCGCAACCGCCGATCATCGTAAATCACCCGCGCCATTCGGAGGACGGTGTTGTTGTTCCAGACCAGCCAGGCCGGATCGACGGCGACGGGACGGAAGGGATTGCCGAAGATCTCGCGCACCAGTTCCACGGCATCGAGCGACGCCAGCCGGCGGCGCCGGCTGGATCGTGATGGCGACGGCGTTCCGTTGATTTCCTCGCGCAAGGCCTCGGCGGCGCGCGCGGCGACGCGCGCGAAGCGCGAGGCACTCATCACGTCGGGCGCTTCGCGCAGATCGCGCGGCTTCTCCAGAATCGGACCTTGCGACGCCAGTACCGCCTCGACCGCCTGCGCCGCCGACCGCGCCGCCAGCGTCATCCAGTTCGGCCGCCGCCTCTCCACTTCCTCCAACTGCTCGCGCAGCCGACTCACGATCCGCAGCGCCGATTGCATCTCCTCCTCGGCGGCCTGTCCGTCGGCGAAGCGCTCGGCCCGACGGACCGCCCGGCGCAGCCGCCTGTCGTCCAGCAGCGGCCAGATCCGCCGGACGCAGGCGCAGGCGAACAGCCGTCGTTTCCGAACGCTGGCCCGATCCCCCAGGTAAGCCAGCATCTTCTCCGGATAAACGCACTCCCGCCACTCGTCTTCGGTCATGCCAGCCATGCTCTTCCTCGCCTCATCCTCTTTGTTCTTCACGCTCTGTTCATTTTATCGCGGCCCGGCGCGGCGGCGTCGAGGTTCGCCATTGCGGTGATTGGGCGAATCGCTATAGAGGAGCGTCGCTCGGAATGCTATTCCAACCCAACGGAGGAATTCGCTCATGTCGGTTCGCGGTCGGATCGTTTGTTTGCTCTCGGTCGCGCTGCTGTCCGCGAGCGTCGGCCGGGCCGGAGAGTCCGGGCTGGAGCAACGAGTGTTCGCGGTTTCCGATCTCGTCGTTCCCGCGGAAAACGCGGTGAGGAACGACAAGCCGACCTCCTCCGCCACTCGCGCGACGGGCTGGGCCGTGACACGGGAAGGTAAGCCGCATGTTCGCGTCACCAAAGGCGCGCCGGCGACGACGTGCGAGGACCAGCTCATCAAGCTTATCACCGAAACCATCGCGCCGCGCAGCTGGGCCGAGCAAGGCGGACGGGGCACCATCGACTACCATCCGCTGACCATGGCGCTGATCATCAATCAGACACCCGACGTTCAGGACCAGATCGCCGACATTCTGGCCGCCCTGCGCCGCCTGCACGACATGCAAGTGAGCGTCGAAGTCAAATTCGTTTCGATAACCGATGAGGTGCTTCAGGATCTGCAACACAACGATATGCTCGGCAAGCCGGACAAGAAGAAGCACGCGCACGGCAACGTCACTTACCTGGATGATGCTGGAGTACGCCGCTTCATGGAGGCGATCCAGGAGGATATTCACAGCAACGTCATGCAGGCGCCCAAGGTGACGATGTTCAACGGCCAAGACGTTGGGTTCGACGCCGGAGACTATCAGAAGTTCGTGACCGGCCTGGAGATCGTTCATCGCGGCGATCGCATCGAGTATCGGCCCAAGACCGAAACCGTTCCGCTGGGCATGCGGATGGGGCTGCACTCGATCGTCTCGGCTGATCGCCGCTCTGTCCGCGTCGATCTCGACGCCAAGCTGAGCAACCTCGCCTCGGAGGACGTGCGGAAGTTCCCCATCACGACGCCCGATCCGGACAATCCGATCGACCCGGACGAGAAACCGCGAACCGTGACGCACTACATCGAGAAACCGCGGATCACCAAGATCGGCGTGAAGCGGACGCTGAACATCCCCGATGGACATACCGCCGTGCTGATGGGAGGGGGAAGCAAGACGATGGCGGCCACCACGTCCAAGGTGCCGGTTTTGGGTGATGTTCCCCTTGTAGGGAGGCTCTTTTGCTCGGTTGCGTACCAGGAGGTGACGCAGCATCTTCTCGTGCTGGTGACGCCGCGCATTCTCGTCGAGACGGAGAAAGAAGAGAAGAAATCGACCAAGCCGGCGCCCTTCAAGTTGACCATCGATCCGTGAGGCAGCTAGTCAATTTAGCCAGATAATAGGAACGCGGATGACGCGGATACGGCGGATTAGCGCGGATCAGACATAATACTGATCCGCGCTAATCCGCCGTATCCGCGTCATCCGCGTTCCTATTTTTCGGCGCGATCACTTCGCCGAGAACTTGTAAATCGTCGTCTGCTTGTACGTTTCGCCCGGTTTGAGGATCATCGACGGAAAATTGTCGTGGTGGACGGAGTCGGGGAAGTGCTGCGCTTCCAGACAGAATCCGCCGTGCTTCTTGTACACGACGCCGTCCTTGCCGGTCTGTTTGCCGTCGAGGAAATTGCCGGTGTAAAACTGCACGCCCGGCTCGGTCGTGTACATCTCCATGACGCGGCCGCTCTTCGGCTCGCGCACCGTCGCCGCCAGCGCCAATTCCTTGCCTCCGCTGTTGAGCACGTAATTGTGATCGTAGCCGACCGGATCGGCCTTTATCTGCTCGATGCGCTCGCCG
>DATBGU010000205.1:0-16950 GCA_036557825.1 Gemmataceae bacterium | reverse complement strand
GCGGCGGTCGAAGCGGCGGTGTCGGCCGAGGTGCTGACGGCGGCGCTTTATACCCGTTTCCGTTCGCGGCAGCAGCACACGTTCGGCGAGAAAGTGCTGTCGGCGATGCGCCACATGTTCGGCGGCCACGTCGAGCCGCCGTCGGGCGGCTAGATCGCCCGCAGCCGAGCGCGGCGAAAGCGTGATTTCGATACTAGCCCGGAGCGCCAGCGACGGGCGCCCGTCGCTGGCGCTCCGGGCTAGTATTGTATGCGTGACACGCGCCCGCGCCGCGGTGCCCATACCTCAGGCAAACTTTCTCGGCTCGCACGAGCGGAGACGCGACGATGATCGTGTTGGAGGGCGTCGGCAAATCCTATGATCGTTCGCGCTTCGTCGTGCAAGACGTCAGTTTTCGCGTGCCGCGCGGACAACTGCTCATCCTGCTGGGCGGCTCCGGCTGCGGCAAAACGACCACCCTTAAAATGATTAACCGTCTCATCGAGCCGACTGCCGGCCGCATTCTCCTCGACGGCAAGGACGTCCACTCGATGGATCCCGTCGAGCTGCGGCGAGGCATCGGCTATGTCTTTCAAGGCATCGGCCTGTTCCCACACCTGACCGTGGCCGAGAACGTCGCCGTCGTGCCGCGCCTGCTCGGCTGGCCGAAGGCGCGCATCGGCGCCCGCGTCGATGAGCTGCTGGAACTCGTCCACCTTCCGCCGGAGCAATATCGCTTTCGTCTGCCGCGTCAACTGTCTGGCGGGCAACAGCAGCGCGTCGGCTTCGCGCGAGCGCTGGCCGCCGGACAACCGATCCTGCTGCTCGATGAACCGTTCGGCGCTCTCGATCCGCTTATCCGCGACGAGCTGCGCAACGAGTTTCTGCACATCCGCCGCCGGCTCGGCTTGACGGCGGTGATGGTGACGCACGACATGACCGAGGCGCTGTTGTCCGCCGATCTGGTCGCGGTGATGAATGCCGGCCGGCTGCTGCGCGTCGGCACGCCGCACGAGCTGATGACCAACCCCGGCGATGCGTTTGTCGCCGCTCTGCTGTCCAGCCCGCGCCGTCAGGCCGAGCAACTGGAATCGCTCGCCGCGGGGCATCCGGGGGCGGCGTCATGAACCCGGCCTTGCTGGAACTGCTCGAAGACCTGCCCTCCTACCTGGGCGGTCATTTGCTGTTGTCGCTGGCGGCGCTGGCGGTCGGCTTGGCGGTAAGCGTGCCGCTGGGCATCGCGGTCAGCCGCCGGCCGCGCCTGGCCGAGTGGGCGCTGGCCATCGCCGGCGTCATTCAAACCGTGCCGAGTCTCGCACTCCTTGCCCTGATGGTGCCGCTACTGGGCGGCACCATTGGCTTCGCTCCCGCCTTCGTCGCCATGACGCTCTACAGTTTCCTGCCGATCCTGGCCAACACGGTGATTGGCATCAAGGGCGTCGATCCGGCGCTGACGGAGGCGGCGCGCGGCCTGGGCATGAGCGATCGGCAAATGCTGCTGCGCGTGCAGCTGCCGCTGGCTGCGCCGGTCATCCTTTCCGGCATTCGCACCGCCACCGTCCTCGTCGTCGGCACGGCGACGCTGGCGACGCCGGTCGGCGAAACGACGCTGGGCAATTACATCTTCGCCGGTCTGAACACGCGCGATCACGTCGCCACGGTGTTCGGCTGCGTCTGCGCCGCGCTCCTGGCCGTGGTCCTCGATCAACTCGTTCATCTGCTGGAGATGGCCGCGCGCCGCCGCAGTCGCGGATTGGCGTGGATTGGGGCCGCCGGTCTGCTGCTTGTCCTCGGCGGCGGTCTGTACGATCCCGTCCATCGCTTGCTGCGTCCGCCGGCCAATCCGGTGATCGTCGGCAGCGCCGATTACACCGAGCAGCACATTCTCTCCGAGGTGCTGAAGCGCCATTTGCAATCGGCCGGTTTCGCCGTCGAGCAGCGCAAGGGCATGGGCGAGACCATCGAGTTCGACTCGCTGCGCGCCGGCGAAATTGATTGCTACGTCGATTACTCCGGCAACATCTGGACGACGCTGATGAAGCGAAAGGACTTCAAGGACCGTCAAACGGTCCTTTCCGAAATCACCAACTATCTTCAAGCGCGTCATGGCGTGACGTGTCTGGGATCGCTGGGTTTCGAGGACGCCTACGCCCTCGCGATGCCGCGCCGCCGCGCCCACGAGCTGAACGTCCGCACGCTCGCCGACCTGGCGGAGCAGGCGCCAGCGCTGACGATCGCCGGCGATTTGCAGTTCTTTCGCCGCCCCGAATGGGCCAGCGTCCGCCGGACCTACGGCTTGACGTTCCGCGAAACGAAGCCGATGGACCCGACGCTGATGTATTCCGCCGTGGCCGGACGTTCGCCGTCCGTCGATGTGATCTGCGCCTACACCAGCGACGGCCGCATCGCGGCGCACGACCTGCTGATCCTCGACGACCCGCGACATGCTTTCCCGCCCTATGACGCCGTGCTGCTCGTCTCGCCGAAGGCGGTCAACAAACCGGGCTTCGTGGAGGCGCTTCGGCGCTTGGTGGGAGCCGTCGATGTGGAGATGATGCGCGAGGCGAACCGGCAGGTGGACGTGGAGGGTCGCCGGCCGCGCCAGGCGGGCGCGGAATTGTTGGGACGCATCCAGGGACTATGGTAATTCAAGGAGAAAAGAATGATTCGCGGAGCATGCGTTTGTTGTCTGGTTTTCGTCTCCGTTGGGATGAGCGGCGAGAAGGACAACCCGGCCAAACCGGCGCGGAATGAGGAATTGCGGCGCGAACTGCTGCGCCGGGTGAAGGAAGATCAGGATATTCGCAAGGAAGTCCTCAAGGCCGGGTCCGGCGAGACGGCCTCGCGCAAGATGATGGAGATCGACCGCAAGAACACGACGCGGATGAAGGAAATCCTCGACCAGCACGGCTGGCCGGGCAAGAGTTTGGTGGGTGTCGATGGAGCGCACGCGGCCTGGCTGCTGGTTCAGCACGCGGATCGGGACCGCGAATTTCAGAAGCGCTGCCTGAAACTGCTGGAGAAGGCCGTCAAAGCGGACGAGGCGGCCGGCATCGACCTGGCTTATCTGACTGATCGGGTCCGCGTCGCCGAGAACAAGAAGCAGGTTTACGGCACGCAGTTTGAAGTGAAGGACGGCAAGTTGGCGCCGTATCCCATCGAAGACGAGAAGAACGTGGACCGTCGCCGCGAGGAGGTTGGCTTGCCCAACCTGGCGGAGTATCGCAAGACGTTGGAAGAGGTTTACAAACCGAAGACGGGCAAGGAGCGATGACCGTCGCCGGGAATGCTGGACACCGGACGGCTCGCCATCCTCGCGGATGCTCTTGAGGAGTCCGGCTGTACGGACGCGGACATGCTCGGCCATTTCCGCGGACCTGGCCCTCATGTCCGGGGTTGTTGGGTCGTGGATTTGCTGCTGGGCAAGGAGTGAGGACAGGCGATGGATGACGACCGCGAGGACATCGAGGCCGAGGAGTCTATTCCGCCGTGGGAGCGGCCCGGCTGTTTCCGCCGGGACTGTGAGCCCCATCGCGGCAACCTTCTGGCGTCGTTGGCGTGTGCTGGACTTACTCTTGGTTGCTTAGCCTTGTATCCCCTTTACGGTCTGGTGTTCGGCCTTCTGGGCATCCCGGTCAGTCTGTGCAACAGATACCTGGCCAAGGCCGACCTGGCGAAAATGCAGGCGGGGCGAATGAACCCTTACGGGGAAGGCGTCACGGCTTCGGCAAAGAATATGAGTACCCTCGGTCTGGCGTTCAGCATCGCCGGTACGGTTGTCTGGGGAGGACTGCTTCTCCTTTCCTGGTGGACCCAGTGTCGCCTCCTGCGGAAGCTATGGTAGACTACCGGCCTGACTCGATTCGAAGGACATTTCGATGTCAACTCTCGTGCTGTTGCTGACGGCGGCGAGGGCGGTTCCGGCGAGCGGGCCGGGCGGTCGTTGCAAAGCTCCGTCATTCGCGTCGCTGGTCTGCTGTCGCGGATGGGTCGGCGTCGGCTGCCTCCGCGACGTTGCCCGGAAATCCTGATGTCGCGCTGCCATCCAGCCGAAACGTGAACATCACATGGTCCGTCGGCGCTTCGATGCTGCCGGCCGCTGCATAAAGCCGCATGGCTGCCGTATTCGCGCGGTCGGTTAGAACCCAGGCCTCGGCGCAGCCAAGACTCTGGGCCACGGCAAACAGTGAACGCAGCAAGCGCGTCCCCAGGCCGCGCCCCCGGTGCGTTGCGGCCACACTGACCTCATTGATCCATAGCTCCGGGCGCGGCTTGTCCGGATGAATGTAGTGAACCGCCGACACGAAGCCGACGACCCGGCCGTCCTCGACAGCCACCGCCAGGTGGTGGCGCGGGTCCGCCAGAAACTCGTCGGCCCGTCCTCTGACGATCGGGTCGTCAAAGACATCCGGCGCAACGTCCGTGAGAACGCCCGCGTCCTGGCAGCCCAGAACCTTGATTTCGATCGCCATCGTGCTGTGTCATCCCTCTTTCGCCGAACGCCATCGTTCACCAGCCGGCTCATGCTGCACGACGTTGAAGGCCCGCTTCGCTCACGGCGACGCTTGGAGACCATGCGAGACGCCGCACCCGGAAGACGAGCGTATCAAACTGCGAAAAGCGAGCGAATCTCCCTACAGGCCTAGCGACAAAAAATGGACAAAATTACACAGAGAGCCTATGCTCCATTCGCCGGTGTTGATGTAGCGGAGAAGGAGCTGCGCCTCGCGGCGTGCCGTGGCAGCGTCAAGTACCACCATCTTGACGCCCTCCGGTTTGCGCGATACCGCCACCCGCTCGAGTTGAGGCAGCTTCCCCGCCAGAGCAGTTAACCGGCAGAAGGTTTGACTGGCCACTTTTTCCAGTCGCTCGACCTCTTGCGCTGCCTCCGCAAGTATGTTGGCCGTCTGCGCCACGCCCTCAGCTTCCGAGGCATCTTGAGAGTTCATCGTCATCTCCTCGTGCATTCTCTTGGGTTGCCTGCCTCCTCGTCTCGTCCGTGTCCCGGCCGGTCGGCTGCGTCATTCTTCCGACCCTCCTTGCAGCGGGGCCTCGTAAGACAGGGCACAAAACAGAGAATTTCGGGGCGCGAAATGTCAAAAATATGTGCGAAGTGGTCAGTTGCGGATAGAGCCCGACGCTGCGGCAGGGAGATGCATCTGTTTTCCGATCCTACCGATGATTGCAGGTAATTCTCCTCTGTGGGAAACCACCTCATCCTTTGGCTGGCGCCGATCCTTGCCGTTTGGTGGGGGATTGAGCGAGGGCGTCGTGATCCGCTGGCGGCCGCACTCCTGGAGAAGACACTTGACAAGGAAAGGAGACGAATCTACGATCGCAGAAATGAATTAGTTCTGACTAAAGGACTGGTTAGTTATGACTAAAAGCTGCGCTCGTTCTGGCCTCCTCGCGGCTTTCGTCTGCTGGCTGGTCATCCTGCCCCGCAGCGACGACTTCAACTTCGCGCGCGCGGTGCTCCCCTCGACCCCGGCATCTGAGGATCTCCTGCCGCTGGACGATCCCAACACCGACTTCACCCAGTCGTCCCAATCCCCAGAGCCGACAACCACCCACCGCCCCAGGTGCAGTGGTCCCTCCGCTGGCAGCCACAGTTCGCCAGGAGCAGCCCTGCCCTCACCGTTGGCCGCTCCCCCACCGCGCCAAAGCAGCAATGTTCCCCTCCACTGTTAGCCTTCCCCTTCCGGTCTGAAAAGACGGTACACGGCTCCTCCGCGCTGTTGCCCCGAACAGGCACCCCCGACACGTCACGAACGCAAGGAGAGGCTTTCCCGACCCATCCTCCCAAGAATCAACGGAGATTCCGCCCATGTCCGAATTGACAGGTTCGCCCCGCTTCTGGATCATCGTCACGGTCCTCTTTGCCGCCCTCACGCTGGCCGTGCCTTTGACGTGCCAGCGGTGGCAGCGGCTCCCTGGCACCGTGCCCGCGCTGGTCGAGCAGCTGCGAGCGGCGCAGCCGGAGTGGCGCGTCGATCCGGCCCCCGGCGATCCGCACATGACGCGCAGCGTCTTTCTGGCGGCGCCAGGATTCCGCAAAGAGAAGTTCCCTCCGCTGAGGGTTCCCGCCCACGACGCTCGGTGGCGAGGGCTGGTGTTCGTCGAAGCGCGCGGCACCCATCGCCAACTGGAGCCTTCCGTCATCGAGGGTTGGGGCGACCGCGTCCTCGTCGTCGGCGACTTCACGTTTTACGGCGATCGCTCGATGCTCGGCATCATTCGCCAACTGCTCGCGGCTGTGTCCTCGGCGTAATCCTTCGAGAACAGATTTTTTCGGGCGAGGAGGTGTTCGCCACGGAGCCGAAGAGCAAGTCGAAGAACTGACCATCACCGCGCGACCCATTCGCGCCGGACACCAGGAACGCTTTGCGGGCCCAGGGAGGACTCATGCGCAAACGCTCTCACCGGCCGCCGCTGACGGTGAAGCAGATCGTCGCTTGGGCCAAGGCCCATCAGCAGCGCACCGGATACCGGCCGCACGCCTACACGGGGGCGATTCCTGGCACACAAGAGACCTGGCTGGGCGTCGATAGCGCCTTGCGGAAGGGACACCGGGGGTTTCCCGGCGGCTCGTCCCTGTCCCGGTTGCTCGACAAGCATTGCGCTAAGACCTTCGGGAAGGTGCAGCTGACGGTGAAGCAAATCCTGTCCTGGATGAAGCGTCATCGGCGGCGCACGGGTCAATGGCCCGTCGCCGCCTCCGGTGAGGTAATCGACGCCCCCGGCGAGAACTGGCGGAGCCTCGACTCCGCCCTGCGCTTCGGCAACCGCGGCCTGCCTGCCGGCCTGTCCCTCTGGCGGTTGCGTTTGCTCCAGGACGAGCAAACGCGGCAGCGATGAGCGTAGGCGTTGCGGAGGGGAAAGAAAGGAAGCCGGTCGAGCGGCCTCAGCCGATCGGTTGATCGCCGACGTAAATATCGGTGTCGGGATGCGCTTCTCGCCACGCCCTCCAGGATGTTCGCATGTGCGGCATCTCCCGGTACGGAATCGGTTCGCCCCTCGAGGAGGTCACGTTCTCTCCCGTTTCTTGCAGATAATCAACGCCGTTGACGCGCACGGCCATTCCCTTGTTCTCGACCCAGCCTCCCACGTCCATCTCAAGCGGGCCTCCCAAATGCTCGGCGGTGAAGACCCGCGCGCAGCCTCTCCGGTCGCAGTAGGTCACGCTGACGGGGTGGCCTTCGAGCACGTCGTTGACAACGTGCTTTGGCCAACCCATCTCGCTAAGGAGATACGCGCGTGAGCGGCCTTCCACCCAGACGCCGATGACCTCGGCATTATCGTCAACGTGCGTCGCCCCGATCGGGTAGGTAGGAGGCAAACGGACACCGGGTTGCGGAGCGGGCTGGAACTCGGGACCATCGCCATCCTGTGGCGGCGCCTTCGCGGAGAGCGGAATCCGGATGCCGTTTTGGGGTGGGGGCGAGGAGATGCTACCGACCAGGTACACGAAATAGCCCAGCAGGAATAGCGTCCCGGCACAGGCGACGATCGTGGAGAACATTATCGTCTGTCGCACGAGGCGAAGGCCGAGGAGGAGGCGTCGATTGATTCGCAGCATCTTAGCGCAGACCTCAAAAAAGAGCCATAGACGAGGGTGTGACGAAAGAGGGCTGAGGAATCATTGTATGCACGTGTGATTAACAGTAGATGATAATTCGGTGAGAAGAAAAGGAAAAAGGCGTCGCTCGCGCTGGGCGGCTCCCAAGGAGGACGTTGAGAACGCCTGCGGAGCGTGTAGGCATGAATTTCATACCCAAAGACGGGACGGAACTCACACTCCGCCGGTCGGATGAGTCCACCCGGTGGGAGGGCGGACGCAAGAAGATTCTGCCGACATCGCAGCCACGGTTGCAGGTGGAGAGACTCGCTACCAACAAAACGGCCCGCCGGGCGCGTCACCACCCTGGCGGGCCTTGTCGTTCCCACGAACATATTGCCTCATCGTGGCAATAATCATGCGTCATTAAAAATGAGGAACGACCCGTTTCCCGACTTACTTCGCGGGCGCCGCCACCGAGAAGCTTCGCTCGATGCGCGTCACGTTGCCCTGCCCATCCTTGATCGACACCGTCAATTTGCCCCGAGGCAACGCGGTGATCGGACGAGCCAGTTTCAACTCCCAACGCGAATCGGGCAGCGCCTTGAACCGCGGAGCCAGGTTCTCTCCCGCCCGAACTCCATCGACGGCGAAATCGGCGCTCACCTGGAAGCTGTCCGCATCCAGTCCCGTCGAGTAGTCGTACATGCCGACCAGGATGCGCGTCAGCGCTTCGTTGGCGCCAGGCCGCGGATAGGCCAAGGTCAGAGTCGGCCGCTGATCGTCGAGCATCCAGCCGCGACCGCGCTTTTGCGGCTCCTTCGGATTGTATTCGCGGTCGATCGGACAACCGAGGTCGATCCAGCGGGCGATCGTGCGCCGGTCCTCGTCGGTCAGGGCGGCCACCTTGATCTTCTTGCCGTCTGGTCCCTCGTAATCGCCGGCCACGGCCTCGGGGGGCGGCATGATGCTGCCCTTGAAGGGACGATAGGGCAAACCGCCCCGGTTCAGAAGACCTTGATGATCGCTTTCCGCGCCGGGCACCATTTTCTCCGGGAAACCGTCGGTGCGCCGGCCGAACACCTTCCACGTCAGCAGGCTGTTGCGCGACTGCGACGGCCAAACGTAGCGCGGGGATCTCGAATCCCTGGGATGGACCAGCGTGCGGTATGTCGCCGTGCCTGTCAGACCGTTTTTGGTGTCGAGCCGGTTGTCGTCCAGCACCAGGTTCCCGGCGGGGCGGGCGGACTTGCCGCTGTGGCAGGCCGCACAACTCCGCGCGAAGATCGGTTCGATGTCGCGGTGATATTCGACGTTCAAGACGCCCTTGGCGAAACGCAGGCCGGTCTGGTCCTTGACGTCCCACTTCTTGTCGGACTGATCGTGCTGCTTGTCCGTCACCAGCGGAGTCGATCGGGTCAGGTCGAAGATCGGATAATCGGGCCGGGCGGCGGCGGTGTCCTTGAAGAGCGTCGGCTTTTGACTGTGGGCGTGGCAGCCGCCACAGTTATTGCGGATCTCACCCGGACGAAGCTGATGCCAGGTCTGCGCCATGTTCAGCACCAGTCCGTCCCGGTCCAGCGTTTGGAACGTCCAGGCCACGTCCGCCGGAATGCGGGCGAGGAAGCTGGTGTCCGGGTTGCCGTCCGGGTCGATCGGCTGCCGCGCGCCGTCGAACTTGCGTACCGGAATTTCGCCGAGGATGCGCAGCCGTTCGCCCGCGTGATTGGCGAACCGACCGGCGACGGGGATCGAGGCCGGTTCCATGGCCAGGATGCGAATAGCGTGGATGTCGCTGTTGACGTAGAGTCCGGCGTCGGCGCCTTGGCCGTCCCAGTTGGTGCGATGCTCGCGCGTCGGGAACGCCGAGTAGGGCTTGCCGATCGCGGTGACGCTGCCCTCGGGCACCTCGCCGAGAGGGAAACTCTCGCGCTTGTACAGGCTAGACGTGCCGACCAGGCCGAAGGGCGTGCCTTCCGGCAGGTGCTTGGAAAGCGTGCCGTCGTTGCGATGGGCCGGTAAATTCCGCGGCTCCTCGACGCCGTAAACGCGCTTGTAGGGAACGAGCGGACGCGGCCATTGTTCGTTGTAGTTGGGGTCGTTCTTGATGAGCAGCATCTCGCCGGGTTCCCACAGCGGTTTGCAATCCTTGATTAGATAGATGCCCGAATCCACTTGCGTGTGTTTGCCGTCGAGGATGCGCCCCTGATTTGCCGGCATCATGCCGGTCCACACCGTCAGCAGATGATTGTCCGGCGCGCCGCACGGGTGAGTCACCCAGCCGGTGTGCGGCGACTTCGCATCCTTGGGATCGGCCCGCAGCGCCGGCGAGTCGTGGTTGTGCGTGAAGCGCGTCAGCACTTCCATGCCGTAGGGCTTGAACGGCATGCGAAACACGGACGACATCATGGCCATCTTCGGATCGCTCTCGGCCTTGGCCGGGCTGAACGACGGCGTGCCTTCCGGCGCTCGCGGCGGCTGCTTGAAATACACGCCGAAGCCGCCCATGGCCGGAATGTAGTAATTCTCGACGACGATGCTGCTGTCGGAGGTTTGGGTCTGAAAGTGAAACGGGATGGGAGAGCCGCCGAAGGAAAGGGCGCTGACGACGGGGTTCCAGCTGGTGCCGTCGGGATGAATGCTCAAGATGCCCCAGCCGGTGTTGTGCTTGCCCTGCACTTCGAGCGAGCTGAAGATGATGCGGCCGTCCTTGAGCACGACCGGATGCAGGGCTTGGCCGACGTTCAGATGGCCGATCTTTTGCACGTTCGCGCCGTCGTCGTCCATGACGAACAGTTGCAAGGCGCCTTGCGCCAGGCGCGGCGCCTTGATGCCGTCGCGGTTGCTGACGAAGGCGACCCGGCCGCCCGGCAGCGGGCAGGGGTGCATGTTGTAGACGCCCTTGCGCGCGGTCTTCGCATCTCCCGGCGTCCGAAACTCCGCGGGCCAATCGGGGACTCCCGTGTTGGGCGTCCACTCCTGCCGCGTCAGGCGGACGACTTCGCGCGTCCGCACGTGGACCTTGTAAACGTCGGCGCCGCCGTGCCCGCTCAGATCGTGAAAGCGAGAGTAGTAGACCCACTGGGCGTCGAAGGAGACGTAGGGATCGGCGATGGCGCCCTTGCCGCCCGCGACCAGGATTTCCTCGCTGCCGTCGGGGTGTAGAAGCATCAGATCGGTGGAGGCGTGCAGGTTATGCGGCTCGCCGGCGTTGGGCCAGACCTGCGCTTGCTGGTCCTTGCCGTCGCCGCCCTTGACGAAGCGCGGCGCCCGCACATAAACGATGTCGTAATCGTACTTGACCGTTTTGTCGGTCGAGATGTGCGGCGGGTCAACGCGCAGCGGTCGTTGTGGGGGTTTTTCCGCCGATGCGGCGGAGGCCGCGATCAGGGCCATCAGCAACAGTGCGACCGATTCGGTTTTCACTGGGGTCCGCAACATGACTTGGGATGCTCCTTTCGTCGTGGTGGGAACTTTCTCCCGTGGGAGAAGCTCGGGGGTGGGAACAAGCGTCAATCGTGGGCCGGTCGGAGGGCAGCGTAGGGTCAGGAGGGTCGTTGTATCAGGGACCGATAGCTCTCGATGGCTTCGCGAAGGTAGGTCAACAGCGTCGGCTGGCGCTCGATCAGATAACCGCTGTCGGTTCGCCAGATCTTTCCTTCCGGGGTGCGGCAATCAACGTAGTCCACCATCCCGCATCCGAGTGCATCGTTGATCGGCAGCAGACGCGGCGGCAGGTAGGGAACCTTCCCTTTTCGTCGCCAACTCTCAAGCTTGTGGTAGATCGCGACGGCCGACAGGCCGGGGAACAGATCGTCGCCGCCGGTCTGTCCCCCTTCCAGGCCGAGTAGGCCGAGGCACAGGCCGCCGTTGGCGATCCGAGTGTAGACGGCCCGCAACAACGGCGGGAGAGCGAAGCCCAGGCTCTCCTCCGCCGCCCGGACAGTCTCTTCCGTGGCGGGTGGGCACAAAACGCGGCAGGGAGGTTCGTCCGCGTCGGCCTCCTCGATGTCGAGGACCGAATCGCCGTCGTAAACCAGCGAATACAACTCCTCGGGTTCACCCACGCGGGCGACAAGGAGGTCCAACAGTTCGGCGACCTGCGCGTCCAGCAACTTATCGCTCATGCGTCCCCGCCTCCGCGGCATCCACGGCAACGGACTTGTCCCACCGCGCTAGGACGTCTTTGGCTCAAACACTTCGATCCGTCGCCACTCCTTCTCCGGATCCCATCCGTCCGGGAACACGGCGAGCCAGGCGCCGCGGCGGACGCCGGCCGCTCGCAGGAAGTCACACAGGCGAGCGATCCATACCTCGGCGTCCTCTCGATCGGCCAACTCGAAGGAAAGGTCCGAGCCGGCGGCTCCGACCCCACTGCCGACCAGTTCGGCCGCGCTGCCGAAGAAGTCCTCCAATCTCTCTTCCAACTCGAAGCGGCCGGCGCCCTCCTGTCCGGCCGGGAAGGTAATGTCGATGGTTACCGCCATCCTACCGCCTCCATTTGGACCGAACGCGAAGATCACGTCGATGGAGACGGAGGCGTTCCCGCGTCGATCCACGATTGCAGCCGCCGGCGTTTGGCGCGAGACGACCGTGCCTTGGTTACAAGCGTCTTCCGCCGAGGATACCATTCCGATGGCGCGGCCGAAAGCGCGAAGTATCAAGATCGCCTGAGCGACCTAGCGCGGCGGCTAAGGGGGAACCAAGCATGTCGAGGGGGCGAAACAAACGCGGCCTGGGACTGTTGCTGAAGGAAATCCGGACCAGGCCGCGTCGCCGAGAACGAGAAGCAGGTTTACGGCACGCAGCTTGAAGTGAAGGACGGCAAGTTGGCGCCGTATCCCATCGAAGACGAGAAGAACGTGGACCGTCGCCGCGAGGAGGTTGGCTTGCCCAACCTGGCGGAGTATCGCAAGACGCTGGAAGAGGTTTACAAATCCAAAACGGATAAGGAGCGATGACAACTCGGTAAGTAAAGAGGTCATTCCTCATTTTCGGCGGCCAATGAGAGGAATGACCTCTTGTCACCGCGCCCGGTTTTGCGTTCTTGCCTCAGCCCTATTGTTTCTGCTTGGGCGGGGCCAATGGCGCATCCGGGATAACCGTGCCGGGCACGGCGGGTGTTACGGGGACCGGAACCCCATATCCGCCAATCCCTTCTGCTTGGATAGTTTTAAGCGTCTTCTTCGCTTCTTCGGCATTATCGCACTCGATGATCTGCGTGACCCCATTCAGGTTCTGCCACACGGTTTTGCCCTTTAGGGAGCCGCGACCGCCTCGGGACTCCACCACTTTGCCCAGCAGGAAAGCATGCTCGCCGAACTGGCGTACCTTTACCTCTTCCAGAACAATGACCTCCATGCCGAAATTGGAGCGGACGAGCAGCACCTTACCTCGGAATCCGGGCGGAGTCGTGTCCGACGGCGCGGGGGCGGCCGTCGTGCGCGTCATCAACGAGGCCGACACGATGCCAAGAGCGACCGTGAGGGCCAGAACTGCCGAGAGAAACCATCGATTCCGGAACATGAACCACCTCCTGTTTAGGGGAACCAAGGGCAGAAGAGGTCGGCTAGGGCAGAAGATCCGCGACGGCGATGCGATCAATCTCGATTCCGTCCAGAACGAGCGGGACGAGGTTTCCGGCGAGATAGTCCTGCCGTTGGCGGTAGCCAGGAGCGGGATCAGGGCCTGTCGGATCCGTGTAGACTTCCAGAGTTCGATCCACCAAATTGACGATCCAGTAAACCGGGATTGCGGCCCGCGCGTACAGGGGGCCTTTGACGCCGCGATCTTGCGCCAGGGAGGAATCGGCGATCTCAACGACCAGGCCGGTATTCGCGGGCGTGGGGTGCTGGGTGTTGTAATCGCGCCGCCGGCCACGAACCACGGCCAGGTCGGGTTCCGGTTCGCTCTCGGTTGTCGTCACCGCGGACTGGCTGCGGCGAAACCATCCCGTCGGCAAACGGCGCTCGATCTCGTCCTCGGCGAATCCAAGCGCCAAGCCGTGGAGCGGGCTGCGCGTCATTTTGGGTACGATCCAGCCATCGAGTAGTTCGCACGGATCTCCCGCCGCGAGGATGCCATTGTGCATCATTCGATGGTACTCGTCCACCGTAAAGCGACGTACCGGCACCGGCGGGATTAACCAAGGGTTGAGCGTCGGCGGAAGGATGGTAGACATTTTATGTCTCTGGAACCCGAACAGGATGCTGCCGCGAGCGAAGGCTCAAACGTCAATCGCCCAGCACTTGTTGATACGCCTCAATGCCGAAGCCTACCATCAGAGTATCGCCGATGCGCAACGTCGGCGCCTTCAGATTGCCGGTCGGTCCCAGGATGTGCGCCGCCAGCGTATCGTCGTCGGGCGGATCTTTCCGCATGTCGAACACGACGATCTTTTTGCCCCGCGCCGCAACGACGCGAGCGGCGCCGCGGACCAGTTTCAGCGCCTCGTCGCGGCCGCGCCGGTCCTTCGTCGCATCGACCACCGGGCCGGATACCTGCCAGTCGTGGGCCGCAAGAAACTCCTGGGCCTTTTGGCAACTGCTTCAGCCGCGGCGATGATACATCCAATCGACCTTACCGGACATTGTTTATCCTCTTTGCCCTAATATTTCAGCATCGTCCGGTCGATGCGGTCGGCCCACGCCAGGATGCCGCCCGTGAGGTTCTTCAAGTTCGAGAAGCCTTGCTGGCGCAGAAATTGAATCGCCTTCTGACTGCGCATCCCGCTCTTGCAATGGACGATCATCTCGCGGTTGCGGTCCAGTTCGCCGAAGCGCTGCGGCAGCGCGGGCAAGGGGATGACCGTGCTGCCGGCGAGGCGGCAAATCTGGATCTCCTCCGGGTTGCGCACGTCGAGGATGAACAAATCCTCGCCGCGATCGAGCCGCTGCTTCAACTCCTCGACGGTGATGTCGGCAGCGCTGGCCGCGGCGGGCGGCGCTTCCTGGCCGCGCATGCCGCAGAATTGTTCGTAGTCGATCAGCTTCGTGACCGTCGGCCGATCGCCGCAAACGGGGCAGTTCGGGTTGCGCCGCACCTTGAACTCGCGGAAGCTCATTTGCAGAGCGTCGTAGAGCAGCAGTCGGCCGATCAGCGGCGAGCCTTGCCCCAGCAGCAGCTTGACGGCCTCGGTCGCCTGGATGCAGCCGATCAGTCCGGGCAGGATGCCAAGCACGCCGCCTTCGGCGCAGCTGGGCACCTCGCCCGGCGGCGGCGGTTCGGGATACAGACAGCGATAGCACGGCCCGCGACCGGGATAGAACACCGACGCCTGGCCGTCGAAGCGGAAGATGCTGCCGTAGATGTTGGGTTTTTTCAGCAGCACGCAGGCGTCGTTGACGAGATAGCGCGTCGGAAAATTGTCGGTGCCGTCGATGATGAGGTCGTACGGCTCGAAGATCGACAGCGCGTTGGCCGAGGTCAGCCGCGTCTCGTACAGGTCGATGCGCACTTCGGGATTGATGGCCTGCAAGCGGTCCCGCGCCGAGTGCAGTTTCGGCCGGCCGACGTCGGGCGTGCCGTGCAGAACCTGGCGCTGCAAGTTGCTGAAATCGACCACGTCGAAATCGACGAGTCCGAGGCGGCCGACGCCGGCGGCGGCGAGGTACAGTCCCAGCGGTGAACCGAGTCCGCCGGCGCCGATGAGCAGGACGCTGCCGGCCTTGAGGCGCTTCTGTCCCTCCATGCCGACTTCCGGCATGATGAGGTGACGGCTGTAGCGCGCGGCTTCTTGCGGAGACAGCGCCGCCCGCGCCGCGCGGGCCGCCAGGGTTGGGAGTGAAGAATCGGACATCTTGCAATACTCGCCAGGGACGAATGGACCAAAGTCGGCGTTCAAACACGCCGTCGCGTCGGCACAAAAATGCTGTTACGCGGCTGCGATCTCTATTCTAGGGAAACGAGTGTCCGTGGCTGTCGTCAGCCCCGGACACGGAAATCGGTGTAAGGAAATCTCCGACATCACCGATCGGCTCACCGTATTGCCTCCCGCCGCCGCGAACCTATTCCACGAGAGAAAAACGTCATGCCCATCTCGAATCGTCGCCACGCCTTCACGCTGATCGAGCTGCTCGTCGTCATCGCCATTATCGCCATCCTGATCGGCCTGCTCTTGCCGGCCGTGCAGAAAGTCCGCGAGGCCGCGGCGCGCACGCAATGCATCAACAACCTCAAGCAACTCGGCATTGGACTGCACAGCTACCACGGGACGTACCAGACGTTCCCCCAGCCGCGCGGGCAGGTTCCGGTTTTCACTTCCTCGTTCGGATGGATGTGTCGAATCCTGCCCTACATCGAGCAGGACAACTTGTACAAGGCCGCCCAGGTCAACTTTTTCCAGGCCATCCCCACGCCGGTGAAGACGTTCCAGTGCCCCTCCGATGGCCGCGATGGTCGGGACGGCACGGGAGCAACCACCTTGGGCACGCATTCGTCGGGGTTGACCTGGTATCTCGGCGTCACCGGCTCCTTCGGCGGCTCCGACGCCCAGTACACCGGCTCCAACTCGGGGATCTTTCAGCCCAACACGGCGGGCGTTGCCATCGCATCTATCGCGGACGGGTCGAGCAACACCCTGATGATCGGCGAACGCCCGCCGGCGGCCGACCTGGTTTTTGGTTGGTGGTCTTACAGCGATTACGACAACTTGCTGGCGACGCAGAACTACCTGGCCATTTACCCCAACTGTCCGACGCCGGGCGTCTACGGTCCGGGCAAGGTGACGAACAACTGCGACAGCAACCATTTCTGGAGCCTGCATAGCGGCGGCGGCAACTGGCTGTTCGGCGACGGCTCGGTGCATTTCCTGCCCTATTCCGCGGCGGCCATGACCATTCCCCTGGCCACCCGCGCCGGCGGCGAGGTGGTGAACAGCAGCGATTTCTGAGCGACGCCTTCCACCGAGGACGTTCCAACGAAGGAGGACTTATCATGTCGGCGACCGCGTGGCTGAGGAGACCGGCCGGAGCCTGGATTATTCCGCTGGGGCTGCTGCTGATCGTGGCGGAGGTCGGTTGCGGGGACAAGCAAGGCCAGGTCTCGGGCACGGTGAGCTACCGCGGGCGGCCACTGCCGGAGGGCACGGTCCTGCTCTTGGCCGGCGACGGCCAGCCCCATCACGGGACGATTGGTCCGGACGGCCGTTTCACCATCGCGCAAGTCCCCCAGGGCGAGGCCCGTGTGGCGGTGACCAGTCTCGCGGAGAGGCCGCGCTCCAACGGGCGCACGGGGGGTGCCGGGCATGGCCGCATCGCCTCGCCAGCCGCGACGTACTCCCGCATTCCGATGCGTTACGGCGACCTTGCGCAGTCCGGCCTTACGGCGACGATCGCGGGAGATACCGCCCTGGATTTGGATCTAAAGTAACCTTGCGTCGTCGAAATGCTGGTGAGCCGGGCGCGGCCGCGACG
>DATBGU010000204.1:0-8173 GCA_036557825.1 Gemmataceae bacterium | reverse complement strand
GAATTGTCCGGCGGGCCGTTCTGGTTGAGGTTGTAGCCCCAGCCGTTGTCTTGCTGGGCCTCGATCAACCGTTCGACGTTGCGTTGGATGCGGCCGCGATCAACGGCCTCGCCGGCCTGGGCGAAGGCCATGGTTTGCAGGGCGACCACGTAGGTCTGGTCGCTTTTGATGTCGCGGAGATATTTCAGACCGTCCTGGATGGCCTTGTTCTTCGGCGGCACGCCGGCAGTGAGCAGGGCCAGCATCACCAGGCTGGTCTGTCCGCCGGGATGACTCAAGGCATGGCCGCCGACCTCCCAACTGCCGTCGCCGCGCCGCTGTTGGCCGAGCAGGTAGGTTTTGCCATTCTCGATGGAGTTGCGCACCTTCTCGACCAAGGCATCCTCGGCGCGAGCGGGTGTCGTCGCCAGCACAGCCAGGACCACCAGAGGGAGCAGCGCGAACCGCATGACATGCACCTCGCAGCGAAAGGACGTTCTTCCATTGTGGAGGGCGACGCTGAAACTGCCAAGGTGGAAATCTTCCACCGTCGCCGTCTACAATGCACGGACAGACAAGCCAACGGGCCAGAAGGACGAAGGGAGAAGGTCATGGGAACCGCGACAAATGGTGAGCCGATTACTTTCGAGGATTTTTGTCTGCTCATCAAGGATGGCGAAAAAGGCGACCTGATTGACGGAGTGATTTACACGAGTTCCCCAGACAACACGGACGTGGGCGATCTATTTGTCTGGTTGATGCGGCTGATGGGCGATTTCGTGGAGGAGCGCGAACTGGGAAAAGTGTTCGGCTCACGGGTCGCCTTTCGCCTGGACAAACCCCAAGGGCCGGAGCCGGACATCGCCTTCGTGCGGACGGATCGTCTGCATCTGGTGAAGCGCGGCTACGTTGAAGGCGCCCCCGACCTTGCCGTCGAGATCGTCTCGCCCGACAGCGTCGAACGCGATTACGTGAAGAAGCGAGAACAATATCGCCGCGCGGGCGTGCCGGAATACTTGATCGTGGATGAGATGGAGCAGCGCGTTACCCTATTGAAGCGAACTACGTCCGGGGCGTACCGCGAGGCGAAACCGCGCAAGGGTGTGCTGCGCAGTCAGGCGCTGCCGGGCTTCTGGCTGAGGCCGGAATGGTTGTGGCAGGAACCGCGACCGAAAAAGAGAATAGTGCTGGCGGAAATCCTCAAGACGTGACCACGAGAGAAACGGCGATGGCAACCTCCGAACTGACGGATAAGCGGCGGGACGAAACAAGGACCACGGCCACCTGCTGGAACTGATCGAACTCAAAAAAATGCTCGACGCCGCCAAGCCGGAGGAAGGCGAGGGCGGGCCGCCATCCCCAGCGTAGGAAACGAGGCCTCGTCGTGGCCACAGAGCAACTTCATGGCTACAATCCACCGCAGGTATCGCTAGGGGTGTCCACGGCCGCGCCGCGGGCTGAGAGCAAACCCTGGGACCGATCCGGGTAATGCCGGGACGGAAAGCGAGCCGCATCTCGTCGTCGCTTTCCCTCTCCGCCATCCGCTGCACTCACACTGAAGGGACCTGCCGATGACTCAGATGGAAGCCGCTCGCAAAGGGACGATCACCGAGGAAATGCGCTTCGTCGCCGCCCGCGAAGACCTCGACCCCGAACTGATCCGCGACGAGGTGGCCCGCGGCCGCATGGTCGTGCCGGCCAACAAGGTCCACCTCAGCAAGCGCCTCGAACCGATGGGAATCGGCGTCGCCGCCAAGTGCAAGATCAACGCCAACATCGGCAACTCCGCCGTCACCAGCAAAATCGACGACGAGCTGGACAAACTGCACACCGCCGTCCACCTCGGCGCCGATACCGTCATGGACCTCTCCACAGGCGGCGACATCGACGCCATCCGCCAGGCGATTATCGACGCCTCGCCGGTGCCCATCGGCACGGTGCCGATTTATCAGATCATTCAAAACGTCAAGGACGTCGGCGACATCACGCCGAAGATGATGCTGGACATGGTCGAGCATCAGGCACAGCAGGGCGTCGATTACATGACCATCCACGCCGGCGTTCTGCTGGAGTATCTGCCGCTGACGACGGGCCGCGTCACCGGCATCGTGTCGCGCGGCGGCTCGCTGATGGGAGCCTGGATGCTGGCCCGTCACGAACAGAACCCGTGGTACACGCACTTCGACGAGCTGAGCGAAATCCTGCGCGCCTACGACGTGACGTACAGTCTCGGCGACGGTCTGCGTCCCGGCTGCCTGGCCGACGCCAACGACGAGGCGCAGTTCGCCGAGTTGAAGACGCTGGGCGAGCTGACACTGAAGGCGTGGCAGCACAACGTGCAGACGATGATCGAGGGGCCGGGACACATTCCGATGCACCTGGTCAAGATGAACGTCGAGAAGGAGCGCGAGTTGTGCCACGACGCGCCGTTCTACGTGCTCGGCCCGCTGGTGACGGACATCGCGCCGGGGTACGATCACATCACCAGCGCCATCGGCGCCGCCCTGGCCGGCGAGGCGGGGGCGGCCATGCTGTGCTACGTCACGCCGAAGGAACACCTCGGCCTGCCGAACAAGGACGACGTGCGCCAGGGCGTGATCGCCTACAAGATCGCCGCCCACGCCGCCGACATCGCCCGCGGCCGCAAGGACGCCCGCCGGCGCGACGACGAATTGTCGAAGGCGCGTTTCGAGTTCGACTGGAACCGCCAATTCGAGTTGTCGCTGGACCCGGACACGGCCCGCGCCATGCACGACGAGACGCTGCCGCAGGAGGTGTTCAAGTCGGCCAAGTTCTGCTCGATGTGCGGTCCCAAGTTCTGCTCGATGCGCATCACGCAGGACATCCGCAAAATGGCGGCGGAGGGATCGCTGCCGGTGGTATCGTGACTCGCGTGGATCGTGGATCGTGAAGCGCTGAGGAATGAGGACCGTGGTGCCGATCGTTGCCATAGTGGAAGGTGCTGGCTCCGATCGAACGCCACGGTCCCAAATCTAGAGGCTCGCCGCGTCGAAAATGGTCCCGATTTTCTGCAACGCCGTCGCCCCGTTGCAACCGGCCATCGGGGCGGGCACCGTGGTGGCTTCGTGCGCTCGCCGGCACGGCGGGCGACTTGCTTTCCGTCCTCACCTCGGCAACAATGCCTGCGGGTAAAGCTGAAAAGAGGTCGTCATGGGTGCCGCTGGTCCCGCCATTCTCTTCGTGATGTCGATGGCGGCGGCGATCATCGTCGGCATCGGCGCATTGGCCTTTCTGGCACGCTGCGTCCTGGTGGTGGTGCAGGAAACGGGACTGGGCCACGACGAGGTGATGTGGCCCAGCGAGCCGGTTCAGGACTGGCTCGGTCATGCCGCGCTGTTCTTCGAACTGCTGGGGATCTGGGTGGCGCCGGCGGCCCTGGCGGCGCGGCTGCTGCGCGACGTGTGGCTGCCCGACGCGGGCGCTCTGCGTGTGCTGCTGCTGGTGGGTCCGGGATTGTGGCTGTTCTTCCCCATCGGGCTGCTGTCCTCGCTGAGCGCGCAATCGCGGTGGACGCCGTTTCGCTGGATCATCTTCGTGAGCTTTCTGCGCATCACTCCCGCCGCGGTGATTTTTTATTTCCTCACGGCCCTTCTGCTCGGCGGCGCCGCGGCGCTGTGGTACTACGCCCTGTTCGGCGGCTACGGCGTCCTGCTACCGGTGGCCGCCGTGGTCGGCGGCGCGGTGGTCCTCATTTACGCTCGACTGCTCGGCCGCGTCGCCTGGCTCATTCAGCGCCTGCCGTCCAGGGAGCGAGCGCCGGCCCGGCCCAAGGCCGAGAAACCCGCGCCGACGGAGGGCCGCAAGCCGGCGAAGCCGCGTGGAAAAAAGAAGCGGAAACCGGCCGCTGAAGTGCAAGACCCCTGGGCCGTGCCGGAGGAAGAGAAATCCAGCCGGAAAGCCAAACGCTTTCCCTGGGCCGAGGAGCCGCCGCCGGCGAAAAAGGCGAAACCGGGATATGAAGCACCTTCCGCGGAGGAAATCGAGGGCTACGGCTTCGCCGCCGCCGAACCGCCGGCCGCGGAAGACCCTCCGGAAAAACCGCCGCGTTCTCGCTTCGCCATGTCGCCGGAGGAATATGAGCCGATCGACGTGCAAGGAACGCCCGCCCCGGAGCCGCAGCAGCAGACGGAGGTGCAATCCGAGCTGTTCGCCGCGCAGGTGCGCCAGCGCCTCGCCGAGCGCGAGCGCGTCGAACTGCCGCCGCCGCCGCACCCGTTTTTCAGCGGCATCTACACCTTTCCCTTCTACTCCCTCAGCATCCCCCACTGGATCACCCTGAGCCTGGCGCTTGTGGTGGAGGGCGGCATCGTGTACATGATGATCGACTTCGGCCACACGCTGTTCGGCTGGTGAGGGCGAGCGGCCGGCGCGTACAATGGAATCGGTTTCGCGGACTCCTTCGTCTCAACCACGGATTCCTCATGCGCCACGACGACGCCGACTTGCAGCAATCGAACGAGGACGAGCCGGCCGGCAAGCTGGGTCTGTTCGGCGGATTTCAGGCGTTCGCCGGCGGCATCGGCTTCGTCGTCGTCACGCCGCGCGTGTGGGGCTACGCCCTGGTGCCGCTGGCTATGCTGCTCCTGCTGTCCTGCGGTCTGACTGGATTGGCCATCTGGGGATCGCATCTGCTCAGCGCGAAAATCGTCGGTCCGGATCCCGGCGCCTGGGGAAAATTCGGCTACTGGAGCCTGACCATCACGCTCGGCCTGGTGGGCTTCGTGGTGGCGGCGCTTTTGGCCCTGAGCCTGGCGCAACCCTTGTCCGGCTGGGCCTTGGAATCCATCTCGCACGCCCAGGAGGTCGCCCTGACCGGCAGCGCCGCGCCGAAAACGTCGTTCCTCGCCAACCTTATCAGCACGGCCAAGGCGGTGCTGATGGCCCTGACGATCGGCGGAACGCTGCTGATCGTTCTCTTTCTTATCAGCTTCTTCTTTCCGCCGGCGGCGGTGGTGACGGTGCCGTTGAAGTTCATCGTCTGCGGCTGGATGCTGGCGTGGGATTTCATCGACTATCCGCTGGCGATGCGCGGCGTCGGTCTGGAACGGCGCTTCGCCTGGGTGGGGCGGAACTTCGGCGCCTTCACGCTGTTTGGGTTGGCGTGGGCGCTGCTGGTGATCGTGCCCGGGGTGGTGCTGCTGATACTGCCGATGGGCGTCGCCGGCGCCACGCAGCTCGTCATCGCCGACGAGGAGGCGCGGCGTGTTCGAGACGAGGCCGTCGATGCCGTTCTGCCTGCTTGAGCGGAACTTTTCCGGATGAGCGGGGTCTAATAATCATCTCGCCCGGAAATCGCCCTGTTCAGGAGCAAACCCATGAAGCGAGCGGTTGCGGCGGTAGGTGTGGTATTGGTGTTCGCCCTCTTGGCCGGATTCATTCAAGCCGCCGACAAGGACGCGAAGAAAGCCGGCAAGGGCGCGAAAAATCAGATGGTCAAGGGAACGATCAAGGTCGTGGACGTCAGCAAGAACGTACTGATCGTCAATCAAAAAGTCCAGAAGGCGGTCGTCGATCGCGAACTCGACATCCGCAACGACACCGAATTCGTGATCGTGGACGGCAAAGACGAGAAGACGGCGAGCGGTACGGAGGGGCTGAAATTGTTGGAAGGCAAAGAAGGCGCGTCGGTGGCGGTGAAGTGCGATAAGGATGTCAACGTCCTCAAAGTGACGGTGAAGCTCAAGAAAAAATAACGGACGCTCACTTGCACGAGTGGGTGTGTGGATCGTGGCGGCGGCTCTCGTTCCCAAGTTCTGCTTGCAAATAAGAAAAGCAACGTCACTCCGGAAGCGGATCACCGTACCGCGCCAACCAGCCGTCGAGTTCGGCGGCCAAGGCCGCCATGCTCGGTTGTCGCCGGCTAGGTTCGATCTCCAGCGCACGCAAGCAGATGTCTTCGAGTGCCTGAATCGGCAAGGGCGTGCCCAAACGAGCCGCGCCGAACAGTCGCGCGAAGAAGCCTGAAGAGGACAATTGTACCGCGCGGTCGGGCAAAAGCCCGGGACGGAGCACGCCTCGCGTCTTCGGCTCGACCGCGCACCGTATGATTTCCAGAGTCGATTCTTGAGTGCCGGACGGCACGTTGGGCGGTCGACCGAACAGCAGTACATAGAGAATCCCGCCCAGGCCCCAGACATCGGCGCTGGGGGTAACTGTTTCGGGAGATTGAACTTGCTCTGGAGCGATATAGGCCGGTCTTCCCACAAGGAGTCCTTCTTCGGCCGGGCAGTCCGCGCTAGCGGCACAATCCCATGCGACGACAAACACCTCCTCCTTTCGCGAGCCGAGGAAGATGGCGGGAGGCCCCAAACTTCGGTGGATGAAACCGTGTTCATGGGCGCAGGCCACGGCCGCGCAGGCGGCACTCAGGGCGTGAACCAGGCGCGGCAGGGTGGCCCAGAATGTCTCCGAAGATAGTCCTTCGTTCCAGCGCGGGAGCCGAGTGCTCAAATGCTCCCCCTCGATGGCCGGCCGGACCAGGAAGATGCATCCGGCATTGTCGAAGCCAAAGTCCAATAACGGCAGCAAATGCGGGTGCCGGCAACGAACCGAGATAGTCGCCTCTTTCCAAAGTTGATCGGGATGCGACCAGGTGCAACCGAGGCCCATGTCCATCGTGACGAGCCGCTGTGTACGCCGGTCCATCGCTCGGTACCCTTGGCTCATGCCAAACGTCCAGAGCCGCTCGCGCAGTTCGTAGCGCTCCTCGAACGGTGTTAAATCGCGGAGGAAGACGCCGCGCGGATCCTCGTGTTCCTCCAGCCAATCGGCGAAGATGAGCCGTGGTGCCGGATCCTCCGGATGCTCCCGAATCTCGTGCAGGAAGGCTCGTTCGAGCGACATGGACGATCCCCGCGAGATCACGCCGAACCGTTGAGCAGCTGCGCCAGTTTCTCGCGCCTATACTCGAAGATCCACTTCAAATCGCGTTCGACGGCCCGCGCGGTGATGACGAACCCCAACATGCCGCCGGGCGTCTCATAGTCGATGCGGTCCGTCACGCGCGTTCCGCCGCCCTGCAGCGCCTCGAAACGGTGCGTGTGAATCCACTGTTTGAACGGCCCCTCACGCTGCTCATCGACGAAGTGCATCTCCGGCTCCCACACGGTCACTTCGCTGACGATGCGCTGCGACAGGCCCCAGCGCCGGCCTTGCAGGGCGACGCGGGCGCCGAGCGTCAATCGCTCCGGGGAGCTGAGGAGCTGAAAGTGGAGTTCCGGAGGCGAAATTCGGATCAGGTTGGCGGGTCGGCTGAAGAAGTCGAAGACGCGCGCTAGAGGGACGGACAGGCTCTCGACCATCTCGAAGCGTGGCATGAATGCGGTTCCTTGCGGACGGATGGACCTTGGCAAACGCGGGCCGATTCATTGTAATCGCTGCGGAGGGGGGGAATTCCACAACAATCGCCCCGACGAACATGATTTTCGACACCTACCCACAGGCGTTGGTCCTCACCGGCCCGACCGGCTCCGGCAAGAGCCGCCTCGCGCTCGATCTGGCCGAGCGCCTCGGCGCCGAGATCGTGTCGATGGATTCGATGGCGCTGTATCGCCGCATGGACATCGGCACGGCCAAGCCGACTCCCGACGAGCGCCGCCGCGTGCCGCACCACCTCATCGACGTTTTAGAACCGTGGGAGTCGGCCAGCGTCGCCTGGTGGTTGGAGCGCGCCGCCGCCTGCTGCCGTGCCATCGCCGACCGCGGCAAGCGGCCACTGTTCGTCGGCGGCACGCCCCTGTATCTGAAGGCGCTGCTCTGCGGCCTGTTCGACGGCCCGCCCGCCGACGAGACGATCCGCCGCCGCCTCCGCGACGAAGCCGACCGTGCCGGCGGCGGTTCGCTGCACGCCCGCCTCGCCGCCGTCGATCCCGTCACGGCCGCGCGCCTGCATCCCAACGATCTGCGCCGCGTCATCCGCGCCCTTGAAGTCTGGGAACTGACCGGCCGGCCCATCAGTGATTGGCAGACGCAATGGGGGAAGCGAGAACGCGAAGACAACAATTCACGATGCCTCTGTCTCGATTTGCCGCGTGCGGAGTTGTATGTCCGCATCGACGCGCGCGTGGAGCAGATGATCGCGGATGGGCTGGTGGAGGAGGTGCGAGCACTGCGACGGCTGGAGCGGCCTCTCAGCCGCGAGGCGAGGCAAGCATTGGGCTACAAAGAGATGTTC
>DATBGU010000203.1:0-26857 GCA_036557825.1 Gemmataceae bacterium | reverse complement strand
GTCTGAGAAGCGGTCATGTCGTCTCCTTTCCCGACCGATTGCATCCGGAGTGTGCGCCTATCATGCCTGCGCCGAACCGATACGTCAACGATCCAGTCCACCGTTCAGCCAGCCGTGCGATCAGTCCGCCTGGAGCTGTTTGTCCAACCAGGTCAGGGTGCGTTTCAGGATGTCGCGGCGGTGGTCCGGTCGGATGATCCGGTGGCCTTCGCCGGGATAGATCACCAGTTGAGTGGGGACACCCAGCGTCTTGAGGGCGTGCCAGAACTCGCGCGACTGGGGCGGCGGACACTCCAGATCGCGCTCGCCGACCAGCACGAGCGTCGGTGTTTGGACGCGCTTGATGAAGGTGATGGGCGAACTGCGGGCGTAGACGGCCGGATCGTCGTAGACGGTGGCGCCGAAGAAGGGAATCAGCCATTGGTCGATGCCGTTCTGCCCGTAATAGCTCTGCCAGTTGGCGATGCCGGCGCCGGCGACGGCGGCGCGGAAACGCTTGGTCTGGGTCACGGCCCACATCGTCATGTAGCCGCCGTAGCTCCAGCCGGCGACGGCGAGGCGGTCTTTATCCACCGAGGCGGTCTTCAGGCTCTCGTCCACGCCCGCGAGAATGTCGCGCAAATCGCCGTGCCCGAAGTCCTTCACGTTCGCCCGCGTGAACTGCTCGCCGCGGCCGTAACTGCCGCGCGGGTTGGGGAAGAAAACGAAGTAGCCTTCCGCGGCCAATGCGGTCAGGTCGAAGAAAGTCCCCGGCCACGACGGTCTTTTGGCCGAGGCGGGACCGCCGTGGACCGAGACGACCATCGGGTAGCGCCGGTTCGGATCGTAGCCGCGAGGATAGAGGAGCCAGCCCTGCACGGTGAAGTCGTCGCTCTTCCAGTGCAGGCTGCGGGCCTCTCCCCACTGCGGCCGGGCCTTGTCGTTGCGGTGCGTCACCTGCTTCCAGTCCCCGACCGGACCGGCCCAGACTTCAGGCGGGCGCTGGAAGGAATGGCGGACGAGGGCACAGGTCTTACCGTCGCGAGCGAGTGAAACGGCCGGCGATCCCCCCTGCGCCGAGATGGTTTCGGCGCCCGTCCAAAGCATGTGGACCTTGCCGGAAGCTGGGTCGAGCGTGGCGAGACCGCTGCCGCCGTCCACATGCGCGCTGAATAGCAAGCGAGACGAGGGCAGCCAGGTGAGCGAACCGGCGGACGCTTTCAGGTCCGGGGTGAGGTTGCGCGGTTCGCCGCCGTCGGCCGGCAGGGCGTAGATGTCGCCGCCGATCACGCCCTCGTCGCTCATCAGCCCGCCGATGAAGGCGATGCGCTTGCCGTCGGGCGACCAGCGCGGGCCGGCGATCTGCATGGAAGGCTTGAGGATCTGTTTGAGGACGCCGGATTCGGCTTGCAGGGTGTACAGCCGGGCGATGTACCAGTTGTTGTCGCCGGAACCGTGGGCGGCGACGGCGACGAACTGCTTGCCGTCGGGCGACCACTCGAATTCGTAGACGTAGAGGTCCGCCGGGGAGATGGGGCGTGTTCGGCCCGAGTCGAGGTTGACGACGGTCAGGCGCTGCTCCTCAACTTTCTCCTCGATTATCCCCACCTCGGCGGAGCCGGCCTCGACCGGGCCGGGTGTCCGAGTGGCGTTTTCGATGAACAGCAGGGCGATGTCCTCTCCGGAGGGCGACCAGCGCGGCCCGGCGAGATGGCCGGTGAGGCTCGTCACCTTACGGATCGGCCCGTGCTCGGCAGAGGTGAGATAGAGTTGAAGTTGATCTTTTTTCTCCTTGTCCGAGAGAAAAGCCAAACGGCTGCTGTCGGGTGACCAGGCGAGACTATGTTCGGCATGGGCGGCGATGCCGTCGCCGGCCGTGACGCGGCGCGGCGCGGCCTCGGGGGAGTTGAGGTCGGCGACATAGATGCCGGAGCGGAGCGAGGGAGCGCCTTTCTTGTCCGGCAGCGCCTCCACCCAGGCGACGCGCCGGCCGTCGGGGGAGATGGCGACTTCCTTGAACGTGCGGACGGCGGTCAGCGCATCGAACAGCCGGTCGAGTGAGGAGTTCGCCGGCGGACGTTCTTCTGCTCGGGCGCTCACTCCGAAGAGGAGAGTGAGCAGGAAGGGGATTGTCGTGAGGGTCTTTCGCATCGGTGATCTCCCAGGAGGTCAGGCCGGCGGCTGGGAACCATTCGAGAATCGGATGCCTTTGCTGACCCGGAGGCGAAGCTGTCGCCCCGGGCGATCCGAGAGAGGTTGCCAAAAACCCCGGCATTCTATCATGCTTCCCGACTTATTCAACGAAACACCGAAACAAGGTCGAGATCATAATAGTCGTTCCCGCCTCGATCGTGTCTTGGATGTTCGTTTCGTTTTTCTTCTTGGGAGGCGGGTGGATTTGAGAGAAACCCGGCTCTATCCAGCGCGGGAAGCGGCCGGACAAGTCGCTGCAACAAAGCCGCAGCGGCGCTTTGTTTGACAGTCGTTCGCCGGCCCGGTAGATTCGTCAGGTGATGAGGCTCAGCACCCTGCGACATGAGCCAACAACTGAGAGGTGGCGTTCGGCCGCGGGAGAGAGGAAGATGTCCAGACGAACGTGGTGGCTGTTGAGTTGTGACGTTCGGCAGCTTCAAGGAGAGTAGCATGAAGACGCTATTGGTGGTTCTTTCGTCTCTGTCGTTCTTCGTGGGATCAGTGGCCTGCGGCCAGGACAAGGCGGAACATGCGGGCAGTTCGGACCATGTGGTCGTACGGCCGGACGCACTCAAGTGGGGCCCGGCGTCGCCGGCCTTGCCACCGGGTTCCCAGATGGCGGTCCTGGTTGGGGATCCTCGTAAACCGGGCGTGCCTTATGTGGTCCGGATCAAGCTGCCCGATGGCTACAAGATCCCGCCTCACTGGCATCCGAGCGATGAAAACGTCACGGTATTGAAGGGTGCGCTCCGGATCGGCAAGGGCGAGAAGTTCGATCCGTCCAAGATGGAAGAAATGCCGGCCGGTTCTTACATGCGCATGCCCAAGACCCTGCGCCATTTCGCCGCGGCCAAGGGAGAAACCATCCTACAGCTTCACGGTGTTGGCCCGTTTGAAATCAATTACGTCAACCGGGCCGACGATCCGCGGAAACAAGAGACCAAGAAGTAAGCCGACGTGGTTGGTTCCCGGTCGGCTCTTGTCGGTGCGGCGCGGTCGTCGCGACCGACGTCCTTTAGGCCGGCAATGCGGGAGATGGTGAGGGTCGGGGGAGGGGATGTGTCGGGCCGGTCCGTCCGTGGTGTTGCCAACGGATGCAGGAAGTGGAGCAAGTTGTCGGCATAGGATCTGGCCACGTCCAGGCGAACGGCGAAGGACAGCGGGCCATAGCGTTCGATTCCTCATGATAATCTCCGCGAGCCAGCCAGATGCCCACTTTTTTCGGCGAGCGACCATCCGACCACCCGACGGCATAGCGGCGAACTCCCGCAGCGGCTATCCTTGAACCTGCCCCTGCTCCACACCGACTGCGGAGGGACCGATGACCCACCCGTACGCGCCAGACCGCCGGAGATTCCTTGCAAGTGCCGCCGTTACCGCGCTCGGTCTCGGGTCGCCGCTCGCCGCAGCCCGACCCGTGGCCGCGCGGAACCGCATTCGCTCCTGCATTCTGATCTTCTATTACGGCGGTCCCAGTCATCTCGATACCTTCGATCCAAAACCGGACGCCCCCGCCGAGGTGCGCGGTGAGTACCGCGCTATCGCCACGGCGGTTCCCGGCGTCCGCGTCTGCGAGCATCTGCCGCGCACCGCCCGCTTGATGAACCGGCTGGCGCTGGTGCGCGCCTTGCACCACCCGATGCGCAATCATAACTCCGCAGCCGCCGAGACGCTGACCGGCCGCACCCCCGCGGGTGGCGATCAGGAATTGCTCGCCGACGACCCGCGCGGCCTACCAACGCTAGGTTCGGCGGTCACCTACGCCCTCGGCCCGCGCGCCGGCGTCCTGCCGTACGTCGCCTTGCCGTACACCCTCTACAACGTCGTCCAACTGCCGGGACAGACGCCCGGCCTGCTCGGCGGCGCCTACGACCGATTCCAGGTGGACGGCGATCCCAGCGCCCCTAACTTCCGCGTCGCCACCCTCGACGGGGCCGCCGACCTGGGCGACCGCGCCGCTCTTCTGCGCCGTCTGGACCGCGCCTCGTTGCCCGGTCCCGCCGCCCGCGCGGGAGCCTACCAGGACCGCGCCTTGCGACTGGTCGCCTCGCCCGAAGTACGCCGCCTGTTCGACCTGGCGAAAGAGCCGGCGCGGCTGCGCGAGCGCTACGGCCGGCATCGGTTCGGCCAGAGCCTGCTGCTGGCCCGTCGCCTGGTGGAAGGAGGCGTCCATTTTGTCGCGACCTTCGACGGCCAGACCAACGGCCAGGACGCCAACTGGGACAGTCACGAAAGACTCTTCGCGCGGCACCGGCAACTCATCCCGCCCAGCGATCAGGGGTTGTCGGCCCTGGTCGAAGATCTGGAGGCGCGCGGTCTGCTCGATTCGACACTGATCGTGGCGATGGGAGAGTTCGGCCGCACGCCGAAGATGAACGGTTCGGGCGGCCGCGACCACTGGCCCGACTGCTACACGGCCGTGCTGGCCGGGGGCGGCGTGCGCGGCGGAATCGTTTACGGCAGCAGCGATCGAATCGGCGCATACCCGGCCAGCGACGCGGTGACGCCCGGCGACCTGGCGGCGACGATCTTCTGGCGTTTCGGCATCGACCTCGACGCCGAGGTGCGCGACCAGACCGGCCGGCCGTTCCGCCTGGCGGAAGGACGGCCTGTCACGCAACTATTCGGGTGAAAGAGAGTCCGCGAAGCCGCGCACCGGTCTGACCGTTCTCTCTGACCGGCGGTCCGAGCGGAGGTTGGCGCCCGATGGTCCAGCGGCAAAGGTGTGAGGGCCGGTGGCGCTCGCAATCGCCACCGGCCCAGGTTGAAGAGGTGGAATCGTCGGTGTCTCAATCTGCCCTGTCCGCGTCCTCAGCGGCAAGCGCTGGCGAACGGAAAGAGGAGTGGCTCGCCCTCGGCTTTCAGGAAGGGCCGCCACTGCGCATCCCACCCGAGTCGCGGACGATCGACCGTCGCGTGGGGTTGGTTCTGCGTTGCCCGGCTGGTGCCGTCAAACGCCGAGGGGCGCAGAGCAATCCCTGCCGCCCCTTGGCGCGGTTTGTAACCGGAGAACCGCTCTCCGGACCGTCGAGGATACCATCACGCTGTCTGCAAATGCCATTGTCGAGCCACGAGTCGGATAGGAAATGGTGTGAACCGGCTCCTCATGGGGTGAAATGCTTTTTTGGACATAGGTGGATACCACCCGAAAGGCTGGAAGAGCATATTTCGCCACGATGTTTGCGATTGGTGCTGAGCTGGCGTATGCTCGCTTTCATACTCCATCCTCTCACTCAAGGTGCGACTCATATCCTTGCGCCGAGTTCTAACCGTGATTCTGGACAGTGGCGGAATCCTCCTCGGGAGAACTCCAGATCGGTCTTGCTGGGTTTGCAGGAAGCGCCGACCGGTGTAGAATGATCCTCGGAGATGGTGGATACTCCTTGACCGGGTTCGCTGTGTTCGCGGCCGGCTTGCTTGCCAGAGGCGGGCCATGTCCTTCTCCTTTCGGGGGTGACAGCCGGTGGAACGGAGGTTGGAAGAGAACGAGATAATTGACTTCAACACTTTATTTTAGCAGTTACTTGCGCCCGTAGCTCAACTGGATAGAGCAGCGGTCTTCGGAACCGCAGGTTGGGGGTTCGAGCCCCTCCGGGCGTAGTTTTTCTCCTTTCTTCCGTATCGAGCTCCATCAGAGTTGATAGCTCGGAGGACTTGTCGTCATGGCCGCACGTCCCTTCACGCGGTTCTCTGGCTCGACGACCGTCGCCGAGAAGAAGAATCGGCACGGTTTCACCCTCATCGAATTGCTGGTGGTGATCGCCATCATCGCGGTCTTGATCGGGTTGCTCCTGCCCGCCGTGCAGAAGGTGCGTGAAGCGGCCGCCCGCGTCCAGTGCGGCAACAACCTGCGGCAAATCGGTATCGCGTCGCACAACAGCCATGACGCCGTCGGCAGTCTGCCGCCGGCGCTCGGCTGGTATCCGGCGCGCGGACCCTCGCCCGGCGCCGGCTGGGGCGAACTCTTCTTGCACCTGCTGCCCTATCTCGAACAGGGAAACTTCTACAACAGCGCCGCCGTCGTGGGACCGAACCCGTTCGGAGAGAATCCCGGTCCCAATCAGCCCTATTACAGCGGTGCGGCCGGCGTCGGCACCCCCGCCTTCGTCGGCGCCCGCACCCTCAAGGCCTACATCTGCCCCGCCGACCCGAGCGTTCCCAGTGGGACGTACACCGATGTGTTGTTCGGCATCTCTTGGGGAACCAGTTCGTACGCGGGGAATTTCCTGGTCTTCGGTCAGGTGGACGCCAATTTCAACATCCTCGGCTACCAGGGCGGCAGCCGTATCCCCGCGTCCTTTCCGGACGGCACGTCGAACACTATTTTGTTCGCGGAGCGCTACGCGGTGTGCGAATCGACGGCGCTGGCGCTGAAGCGGGCTTGTTTGTGGGACTGGTGGGAACTGTCATCGGTCAATCCCGGACACGACTATTACCCCTACTTCGCCCTGATGACCTCCAACGGCGACAACATCGGGCCGCAGTCGATCTTCCAGGTGCGGCCCGCCGCCGGCAATTGCGACGCCTCGCGCGCCTCCACGGCCCACACCGGCGGGATGCAGGTGTGCCTTGCCGACGTCAGCGTGCGCACGCTCGTCCAGGGCATGTCCGGAACGACTTGGTGGGCAGGCTGCACCCCCGCCGGCGGAGAAGTACTCGCTTCCGACTGGTAGGTCCGGCGAGCCGAGCCGGACTCAAGGTGCCGCTCGGCTCGCGGCACCTACCGCACACCAGCTCGCTGCTTGCAATGCCGCCGTCCTTGGGCTATCTTCCTTCCTTCCAGACACTCTCGGAAGGAAACACACGCATGGCACATTCGGATGACCGCACCCTGGTAAAGCCGGCTCCGCTCGGACTGTGGGACGTGGTCAGCATCATGATCGGCATCGTCGTGGGCACCGGCATCTACGAGACGCCGCCGATCGTGCTGCAAAACGTCAGCGGGCCGGGGCAGGCGATGGCCGTCTGGGCCGTGTGCGGCGCGCTGTCGCTGGTCGGCGCCTTCTGTTACGCCGAGTTGGCCAGCACCTATCCGCGCTCCGGCGGCGATTACGTTTACCTGACGCGCGCCTTCGGACCGTGGCTGGGTTTCCTGTTCGCCTGGTTCCAACTCGCCGCCATTCGCGCTGCCAACATCGCCATGATGGGCTTCGTGTTTGCCGATTACGCCGCCTCCATCTGGCATGTGCCGTTCGCCTGGCAGTGGTTGTGGGCTTGCGGCGCGGTATTGCTGTTGGCCGTGCTGAATCTACTCGGCGTCGTGTTCGGCAAGGACACGCAAAACGTGCTGACGGCGGGGAAGGTGATCGGATTGGCCGGCATCCTCGTGGCCGGTTTCGGGTGGCCGCAACCGCTCGCCGCCGTCGCCGCTCCGGCAGCGCACGGCACTGGTTCGCTGGCCACCGCGATGGTGCTGGTGTTTTTGACCTACGGCGGCTGGAACGATGCCGCCTTCGTCGCCGCCGAGGTTCGCGGCGGGCCGCGCGCCATCGCCCGCGCCCTTGTCCTGGGCACCGCGGCGATTACGCTGCTGTACCTGCTCATCAACGCCGCCTACTTATGGGGCCTGGGCTTCGAGCAGGCCCGGCAGTCGCGGGCCATCGCCGCCGATCTGCTGGCCCGTCCGCTTCGCGACTGGGGCGCCCGCGCCATCGCCGTGTTGGTGATGGTGTCCGCGCTGGGCGCCATCAACGGGATGTTGTTCTCCGGCGCGCGCGTCTACGTGTCGCTGGGAGCGGACCATCCCGTGTTCGCCTGGCTGGGACGCGCCCACGCGCGGACGCGGGCCCCGTGGGGCGCCCTGATGATTCAATCGGCCATCAGCCTCGCCATGATCGGCGTCGTGGGCACGCCGGGCGGACGCTCGCTCGTCAACGACCTGCTGGAACGTATTCACCTGCGCCCGGTCGAATGGACCGGACACGGCGGCTTCGAGATCCTCAGTATCTTCACGACGCCGCTGTTCTGGCTGTTCTTCCTGCTCAGCGGTCTGGCGCTGTTCGTGCTGCGACAGCGCGATCCCGACATCGAACGGCCGTTCACCGTGCCGCTGTACCCGGAATTGCCCCTAATCTTCTGCGGCATTTGCGGCTATATGATCTATGCGGGGATCGAGTACGCTCAGGCGATCCACCTGCTCGGCGGCCTGCTCGCCGTCGCCGGTGTTTTGGGAGTAGCCGGCCTGATGCTGTACCATCTCTCGCAGTGGATGCTCCGCCGCCGCGATGCCTCGACCGTCCCGCCGGAAAAAACCTCGATATTTCGTCCCAATTGACGGGAGGACATTTTCATGCCACGCCAACGGATACCCGCCGGCTTCCGCTTCGTTTTGATCTGCCTGTTCTTGTCCGCCGCACCGATGCGCGCGCAGGAGGGTAAACAGCCCGCGACGTTGCACGTTCGTCTGCCGGCCGACGCTCGGCTCGTTGTCGAAGGTCAGGAAACAAAGAAGACCGGCTCGCTGCGTCTCTTCATTTCGCCGCCCTTGACGCCCGACAAAAACTACAGTTACACCTTCCTCTGGACCTTTCGCAAGGACGGCAAAACCTTCGCGGGAGAGAAAAAGGTTCTCGTCCGCGCCGGCGACGACAAGGAAGTGGATCTGACCAAGGAGTCCGTCGAGGAGACGAAGGAACTGAAATTGCCCGTCCCGTTCGTGCCGACGCCGCAGGACGTGGTGGAGCGGATGCTGGAAGCGGCCTCTCTCACGGACAAAGATGTCCTTTACGACCTCGGCTGCGGCGACGGGCGCATCGTCGTCACCGCCGCCAAGAAATACGGCTGCAAGGCCGTCGGCGTTGACCTCGATCCGCAACGAGTCAAGGAAGCGCGTGCGAACGCGAAGGCGAAAGGGGTCGAAAAACTCGTCACTATCGAGGAAAAGGACATCTTCCAGGTGGACCTGAAACCGGCCACCGTCGTGACGCTCTACCTGCTGCCGGACGTGAATGTCAAACTGGTCCCGCAGCTGGAAAAGCTCGAAAAGGGGGCGCGCATCTTCTCTCACGATTTCGGCATCGAAGACGTTGAACCGGCAACCAAGTTTTCCATGAAATCCAAGGATGGGAATATGCACACCATCTATGTGTGGTTTGCGCCGATCCAGAAGAAGCCAAAGAAGAAGTAAGGCGCTAAGGGGCGGCCTCGCCCTCGACCACATCGGCGGCATGGGCGAACTGGATGGCCTCGTCGGTGCTGGTCGGATCGACTTCGCGGCAGCTGGCCGTCAGCCGCTCGCTCAGTTCGCGCAGGTCGGCCTGCCACTCGGCCGGCGTCGTCTCCGGCGGGCACACCTGCGCGAACTCGCCGCACAGCAAGATCAGCCGCAGCAAATGACGGAAGACGATGCCTTCCTGCTTGACAAGGTCGCGCGTCTGCACGTACAGGTTGAAATTGCCGTTGAAGCGCAGCAACTCCCCGGCGGCCCAGACGGATTGCGTCGAAACGTCGAACACGGCCGGATGCGTGGCGTCGAAGAGCAATCGCAGTTTCTCGGCCAACGTCGGCGGACGCTCCTCCTCTTCCTCCTCGTCGTCCTCTTCGTCCTCCGTTTTCGGCACCGGGGCGAGGATCAGTCCACGGCGGATCAGGTCGGCATCGAGGCGATTCATGGCCAGCGGTCCCGGCGGCAGCTGGTCCGGCCGGGGCACGCGCAGATAACGCAGCAGTGGACGCGGCACTTCCAGCACGCTCTCCATCGCCTGGATGCGTTCGTTGCGGTCGGCGATGCCGAGCTGTTCGATGAGGAATGCGCCATACAGCGGATGCACACTGCGGAAGACGAGCAGCGTGTCCAGCGTAGGTGTCGGCTCGGCGCGGATAACCTGGTATCCCGGTGGTGGTTCGCCGGGCGAGGACGGTGCGATTGGCGAGCCGGAGGCGTCAGCCTCCGGTTGCGGCAACGGCGGATCGAGCGTGACGAAGCCGCGCTCGGCCAGTGTCAGCAACATGCGATCCAGGGATTTCTCGCTGGCCTTGATGCGTGACTCGTCCATCAGCCGTTTGCGCAGGACGGTGCGGACGCGCGAAACTTCCGGCGACAGTTTCAGCAGGTAGGCCAGCAGGCGCCACGGCATCGGTCCCTTGCTGTAGAGTTTCCCCGGCGCAGCGGCCTGGAGTTGCTGAAACTGCGCCTCGCTCCAGTACACCGCGTTCTCGCGGCGAGAGGGTTTCTTCTTTTTGAGAGCTTTTTTCGCCTTGATAAGTCCCGGATCGCGCGTGTCCTCCGGAATACGATCGTACTTCTCGCGCCAGCGCAGGATGCGCACATCGTCCTCGTGGGCCAGGGCGAACACGAAACCGCGGTCGTCGAACTGCGGCCGCCCGGCGCGGCCGAAAATCTGATGCGCCGTGCTGGCATCGACCAGCTTCTCCTTGCCGTGCGGTCCCTTCACCAGCGTGGTCAGCACGACGGAGCGCGCCGGCAGGTTGATGCCGGCCGCCAGTGTCTCGGTGCAGACGGCGACGGCGAGCAGTTTCTTCTCGAACAGATCCTCGACGACGCGGCGATACTTCGGCAGCAGCCCGGCGTGATGCACGCCGACGGCGCGACGGAGCATCTGTTTCAGCTTGGGTCCGACGCCCTTGGTCCAGTCGAGCCGGTCCACTTCGTCGTTGAGCGGGCCGCGCGTGCCGGGCGCGAACAGGTCCAGTCCCTTCAGCATCTCCGCCACGCTCCAGCACTCATCGCGATTGAAGCAGAAGACCAGCGCCGGCGTCGTGCGATTGTCGCCCTCGCCTTTCGACATGTGTTCGAGCTGATCGCCGAGAAACTCATCCGGCACCCAGCGAAAGGTGAGCGGCACCTTGCGTTCCTTGCCCTCGACCAGTTCGAGTTTGCGATGGTGGCAGCGCTCCAGCCAGTTCAGAAACTCCCCGGCGTTGCCGACCGTCGCCGACAGGAGCAGCAGACGAATGTGACCCGGCAGCAGGGCGAGGGCCAACTCCCAGACGATGCCGCGCTGCGGGTCGGCGAAGTTGTGGAACTCGTCCATGACCACTGCCGAGACGAGCGTGAAGTCAAACGCTTCGGGACCGAGCGGCACGTCGTCGGGCAGGTCCGGTTCGCGGTGGGCGTGCAGCAGTCGGTTCAGCAAAATCTCGGCCACGACGACGAGGATGCGAGCGTTGGGATTGACGCGGCGATTGCCGGTGACGAGTCCAACGTCCTCGGCCTTGAAGCCCCAGCGCACGGCGGATGCCTGCATCTCCTGGAATTTTTGTTCAGTCAGGGCGATGAGCGGCGTCGTGTAGTAGGCGACGGTGCCGGTGTGCAGCGCCTCGAACAGGGCGGCCTGGGCGATGAGCGTCTTGCCGGTGCCGGTCGGCGCGCACACCAGCACGCCTTGCTCGGCGGTGAACCACGCCAACAAGGCGTCTTCCTGCACGGGATACGGAGTATACGGCAGCTGCGCCAGGTAGCGCTCGGCCAGTTCGTCGCGCGTCGGTAGGTCGGCGGACATGCTCCCTCGATCGTGGTGCGTGGTCCATTGTCCGTGGCAAAGGCGTCGAGTTCAGCATACGCTGAGGGGGCGGAGGCGAGTACCCTTTTCGCGCCGATCCGCCACGGAGGAGCCATGATGAATCTACCCATTACGCGAGTCGTCCTGTACAAGCATGGCGTCGGTTACTTCGAGCGCCAGGGCGCGGTCGAGAACGACGCGACGCTCAGCTTGATGTTCAAGCAAGCCGAGGTCAGCGACGTGCTGAAATCGCTGACCGTCCTCGACCTCGACGGCGGCCATGTGGCCTCGGTGTCCTACGACTCGACCAAGCCGCTGGAGCAATTGCTCGCCGAGGTCGCCCTGTCGATCCCCGACGAGAACAGCGTCGTCGGCCTGCTTCCGCAGATCAAGGGGGCGCGCATCGCCGTGCAGCCCGGCGGCGGTCAGGGCGAGAACGCACGGGCGGAGGGCATCTTGCTCGGTGTTGATCGCAGTGAGAAGCGGACGGCCGAGGGGATCGTCAAGACGGTGCTGGTGTCGCTTTTGACCGATGCCGGGGAGGTGCGCTCCTTCGACCTGCACGCCCTCGCTCAGTTGGAAGTGCTTGACGCCGCCTTGCGCCGCGACCTGGAGTATTACCTGCGCACTGTGCTGTCGGCCAAGAAAAAGGACGCCCGCACCTTCACCTTCTTCGCCCAGGGCCAGGGACAACGCACCATCCGCCTGAGTTACACGCTCGAAGCGCCCGTGTGGAAGGCAACCTACCGAATCATTCTTGGCGAGGAGAACAGTCCGCCGATGATCCAGGGGTGGGCCGTTGTCGATAACACGCAGGACGAGGACTGGGAGAACGTGCAGCTCTCGCTGGTGTCCGGTTTGCCGGTGTCCTTCGTCCACGATTTGTACACGCCGCGCTACATCCGCCGTCCCGTGGTGGAAGTGAAGGAAACGACGGGTGTGCTGCCGCCGGAAGTAGAGGGAGGGATGGTGATGGCGGCGCTGGAAGGCATCGACCCTGCGCAGTTGGAACTCTCGCCTCGCGTTCTTCGTGCCCGTCAGGTTAAGCTCCAATCGTTAACAGAGCCAAGTGGCGCAGGAACTGCGGATAGGCGCTCGGCCGTCAGTTCGACGCCGGCCCAGACCCGCGAACGCAAGCTAGGTGATTTGTTCGAGTACGAGATTGAGCATCCTGTCACCATCCGCCGTAATCAGTCGGCGCTGGTGCCCATCGTACTGCGCGCGTTCGAGGGTCGGCCCGTCCTGCTCTACAACAAGGACACCCGGCCGGACAATCCCATGCGCTGCGTCGAGTTCAAGAACACGACCGGACTGACGCTGGAAGGCGGTCCCGTCACAGTGCTGGAAGGCGGCAGCTACGTTGGCGAGGCGATGCTCGACACAATGAAACCCGATGAGGAGCGGCTGGTGCCCTACGCCGTCGAACTCGGCGTGTTCGTCCTCAGCAACATCGACTCGCACAAGGAGAACGTCCATCGCGTCGTCATCCGCGATCGCCGGCTGACCACCTATCGTCTTCAAGTGCAAAAAACGACGTACACCTTCCACAACAAATCCGATACGCCGCAGACCGTTTACCTCGATCATCCGCGCGGCTCGGACGAGTGGCAGTTGTTCGACACGCCGCAGCCGCGCGAAACCACCGAGAATTACTGGCGCTTTCGCTTCGATCTGCCAGCGAAGGTGACGACGCCCTTCGTGGTGCAGCAGCGTCTGACGGCGCAGCACGCCGAAATGTTCTCCGATGTCAGCGCCAATCAACTCGGCTACTGGCTGGAGCAGAAGTACGTCGATGCCCGGACGGAGCAAGTCCTGCGGCAACTCATCGCCTTGCAGCGCACGGCCGCGGAGCGCGAGGAACAACTCAAGAACCTGCGCGAGGAGGGTGAGCGCATCCACGGCGAGCAGGGCCGGATTCGTGAAAACCTGCAAGCGCTGGGCGATCGCTCCACCGAGAAGGAGTTGCGCGAGCGCTTTGTGCGCACCCTCAATAGCCAGGAGGATCGCCTGGAACAGATTGCTCACGAGATCAAGGAGCGTACCGGCGAACGCGATCGATGCCGCGAACAGATCAACGGGCTGCTGGCCAACCTCGAATACGAAGCGGCGCTGCGTTGAATCGCTCCGGCCAGAATAATCTTGCAATCTCCGTCCAACTGCGCTAGTGTACTATAGGCGTGTGACACCCGCGGACGGGGTGATTCATGTGGTTTGACATCGACCCGAAATCGCAGATCCCGATTTTCGAGCAGATCGTCGCGCAGGTCATCTTCAACATCGCGACCGGCGGACTGGAAGTGGGTGCGCTGATTCCCAGTGTGCGCGACCTCGGCGGACAGTTGACCGTCCATCCGAACACGGTCGCCAAGGCGTACCAGGAACTCGAACGCATCGGTGTGGTGGAGGCGCGGCGCGGCCGGGGCATGGAAGTGACGGCGGATGCGCCGAAGATCGCTCAGGCGCGGCGGCGCGAGCGCGTCGGCAAACGCATTCGCGATGCACTGCGCGAGGCCGTCAACAGCGGCCTGTCCGCCGAGGAAGTCCGCCGGCTCGTTGAGGACGAGATCGGTCGAGTGAACGGCAGAAGATACTCCGGTGGTTGAGTGGTTAGCCACCCTAGCGGCAGCAGGAGACTCATCGCGATGGATAACATCATCGCCACCCACGGGTTGACCAAAATCTTCGGTGGCAAGATCGTCGTCAATCGGCTCAATTTGAGCGTCCCGCAAGGGTCCATCTTCGCCCTGCTCGGCGGCAACGGAGCGGGCAAGTCCACCACCATCCGCATGTTGACCGGCTTGCTGCCGTCCGATGGAGGGTCGGCCCGGATCCTCGGCGAGGACTGCTGGTCGGCGGCCATCGAGCTGCGCCACCGCGTCGGCTACGTGCCGGAGAAGCCGCGCTTCTACGACTGGATGACCGTCCGCGAAATCGGCTGGTTCACCGCCGGCTTCCACAAGGACGGCTTCTTCCGGCGCTACGTCGAGCTGGTGCAGCGCTTTCGGCTCGATCCGGCGGCGCGGCTGCGCACGCTGTCCAAGGGCGGCTACGCCAAGGTCGGCCTGGCGCTGGCGCTGGCGTCGGACCCGGACGTGCTGATCCTCGACGAGCCGACCTCCGGGCTGGACCTGTTCATTCGCCGCGAGTTTCTGGCGAGCATGGTCGAGCTGGCGGGGGCGGGGCGGACAATCCTGCTGTCAAGTCACGGCATCGCCGAGGTGGAGCGCGTGGCGAGCCACGTCGGTTTCATGGCCGAGGGCCGGCTGCTGTTGGCCGCGTCGATCGAGGAATTGCGCAAGCGCATCGTGCGAGTTCGACTGCGCTTCGAGGGGCCGATACCCGACCCTGCCTGCTTGGGCACCGTGCTGGAGTTCGAGACTTCCGGCCGGCTGTGGCAAGCGGTGCTGCAAGATCCCGACCGGGCCGCCCTGGAAGAATTACGCGGCTACGACAGCATCCTCGACATGGAGGAAACGCCGCTGAGCCTCGAAGAGATGTACACGGCCCTGCTGGTGCGCTTCCACCGGCCCGACGAGGAGGAGATCTCCCGCAACGGCGAGCATGTGCCTCCTTACGCCCAACCTCGTTCTCCGCTGGAGAGAGACGAGAAGGAGAGGGACGAGGTGATCGCCCCCTCGGGCGTGGAGCGGCGGCGCGCCCCGCTGGACCGCGAGGAGGACCAGCCATGATCCAGGCGATGGTGTGGAAGGAATATCGAGAGCATCGCGCCATCTGGCTCACGCTGGCGGTGGTCAGCGCCGCCGGCCTACTGGGAGTGCAGAAGTTGATGGCACCTGGGGGTGTCATGGCCAGTACCGGGACGCGCGAGTCCCTGCAAGCCGTGGCGGCGCTGTTGGCCTGGACCTACGGATTGGTGTGCGGCTCGATGCTCCTGGCCAACGAGCGCGAGACCGCGACGTTGGATTTCCTCGATATGCTGCCGGTGCGCCGTCTGCAATTGTGGACGGTCAAGTGTATCTTCGGCCTGGTGCTGTTTCTGGCGCAGGTGGCCGTGCTGACGGTCGTCGTCGTCGGATTGGACATTGCCAGCACGCCTTTAGAAATGACCGTGACGGTGCTGGCGATGCTGCTGTTCGGCCTGTTGGGGATGGCTTGGGGACTGCTGTTCTCGGCGCGCGGCGAGAACGTGTTAAACGTCATTGGCTTGGCCATCGTCGGCCAAATCGCCGGCATCGCCGTGGTGGCGATGGTACTGTCTCTCCTCGCCATCGGGATGGAACTCGCGCTCCATGTCGCGTTTCACGGACCCGCTTCCTCTTTCCCGTGGATCGCCGTGAGCTGCCTTGGCGGAATCGTGGTGACGGTCGGACCGATCGCCGGGTCCGCCCGCCTTTTCAGTCGAGTGGATCGGCAGCGCGGCCTGCGAGTGAAAGCGCCGGTGCGGCGACAGCGTCCGAAACGGATCGCCTGGGCGAGTTGGGGACGCCTGATCTGGCTGAGTTACCTCCAGATGCGGCGAATGGTCCTCGTTCTGGTGATCTTCTCGTTGGGCCTGGGTTTTCTGCTGCCGGCGGCAGGTCCGGTGGCCTGGCCCATCCTCACGCTCATCATCGGCGTTCTGTGTGGAGTGACCGTGTTCGGAGACGAGCAGATGCACGGCTCGTTCCGCTTCCTCGGCGATCAACGATTTCCGCTGGGCCGGGTATGGCTCGTCAAGGCGTCGATGCGCTTCGCGTTGGCCGTGTTCGCCGCCTTTCTCCTCCTACTTCCGAGCCTGATCCTCGTCATCTTCCACCGAATGCAGGCGCCGTCGTTCGAGCAACAGCGCGTGCCGTTCTTCGGCGAGGTGCTGCATTCGGTCCTGGTTGGGACGGTGGTGCCGGCGTGGGCGCATCTGGGGATGTGGCTGATTTATGGCTTCACGGCGGCCCATCTGTGCGGTCTTCTGTTTCGCAAGAGCATGGTGGCCGGGGTGGTGTCGCTGGGCGCGGCGGCCACGCTGGTGAGCGTGTGGGTGCCGTCGCTCCTTGGGATCGGCCTGCACTTCTGGCAAATCGCGGGAGTGCCGCTGATCCTGCTGGCAACGGCCTGGCTGCTGATGCCGGCGTGGGCGGGCGATCGACTGGTGGCGCGCGGCACATTCGAGCGGGTGGGCGTCGGGCTAGCGGGCGTTGTACTGTGGACGGTGGGAGGATTGTGGTATCGCGTGGCCGAAATTCCCGATGTGCCGGACGGCTTCGATCTGGCCGAGTTTCGCGCCTCGATACCTCCTCCAGAGAAAAACGACGCTGGCATGACGATCCGTGAGGCGTGGACCTTCGCCGAGACGTTGACGCGCGCGCTTGGGGGGGCGCGCGCCCGACGTCCCTTGTTCCCCGACCTCCATCCCGAGGACACGTCCCTCCTCGCGCAGATTGGCGATGTGCGGCAGCGCGGTTGGCCGGAGGGACCGTCCGATCTAAGCGATTGGCTCGATCAACACTTCGAGCAGAAAGACATGACCGAGTGTCTGTGTTTGCTTTGCCAGGCGGCCGATTATCCTGTCGGCGTGGTCGAGTTCAACAAGGACATGACCTTCGATCAGCGCCTGGACCGCTGGAGAAAGGCGTTCGCGTTCAACCAACTCCTTGCCGTGCGCGCTCTGCAACTGCAATCCCGCGGCGATCCCGCGGCCTTCGTGGAGTACCTGCGGATGGGCCTGGCCGTGTCGCGCAACCTGCAGCATTTCGCCCCGATCGAGATCGCGCACTTTGGACGAGCGGCGGAAGACGTTTGGCCCCCCGCGCTCGATCATTGGCTGCGGAGACTGGACGGCCCGGCCGACGAGGTCGGCGAGCAACTGAAGCGCGTGCAGGCGGTCCTGCGCGAGCACGAGGAGAAACTGCCCGACGAATCGGAAATCCGCAAAATGGCCCGCCTCATCGCCTCGAACAGTCTCGATCAGATCCCCGAAAAGATGCTGGAGTTCGGAGTCGAGCATCGCGCCAAGGAGGACAGCCAGCTGCACCGGGCCGAGCTGGAAGCGGCGTCCCTTATGTGGCGAATGCCGTGGGAGCGCGAACGCCACCACCGTATTCTGCGTGTGAGCTTCGAGGGCGACAACCGGCAACGCCGCCAGGCCCGCGAATGGGGCGGCCCGATGCTCGGCGGGTTCGGTCCGCGCGAGGACCGAATCCCGCGCGGCAATCGCTATTTCGCGCGGTGGCACGCTAGTCAGCTCATGGTCGCTCTGCGCCGCTATCAGGCCAAGACGGGCAAACTGCCGGCGACCCTCGATGCACTTGTGCCGGTGTATTTGCCGGCCATTCCGACCGACCCGTTCGATCAGAAGCCCTTCCGCTACCGCCTGTCGCAGGGAGAGAAAATCGGCTGGTTCGAGGAAGCGGAGGCGGCGGGCGCTGTTCCCGGAGGGATGCAACAGGCAGGAGGCGCCGCGCCTCCCGCCCAGGCAGGGATGCCTGGACTGTTTAACCCCCCACCGCCGCCGCCGACGCGCTTCGTGCCCGCCGGAGAGGGCATCCTCTGGTCGGTGGGGGAAGACCTCCACGACGACGGCGGTGTGCAGCTGGGCAAGCTTCCCTCCTTGACGAACTTCGGAGAAGACATCATCTATCTCGTGCCGCCCCCACGCGGCTGAGTTGATCTGCTGACCTGGGATGCTACCGTTCGCCACGGTACAATCAGGGAGAGGAATGTAAAGACCATCACCCCAGAGTATGCAGTCCATGCGACCGACGGTTACTGTACCCAATCGTTTGCTAGCCTCCGCGATCGTGTTCGCGTCTCTGCCGGGACCGACACGCAAGCGCGCTCCCAGTGCCTACCGCTATCAGTTGACGTATCGCAATCCAGAACCCAACCGTCCGGGTTGCGTTCTGTTGTGGGACGTGCATGGCGGGCGAGAAGCCTACCAGATCGCCCTGGAGCGTGAACCGGGCGGGACGCTGCGCTGGCACTGCACCTGCGCCGACGCCGTTTATCGCGGCGAAGACTCGCCGCATACGTGCAAGCATGTCCGAGGACTTCAGATGCTCGGCCGGCGACCGATCGGGGATGACCTCTCTTCGGAAGCGCGCAGCGGCGCCGCCTGATTAGTCCTTTCCATTTGCGGATCATCCCGTGGCGCGTTACCCTCACATAGTATCCGCTCCGCTAATCGCACAAACTGCGGACGACCAATCTCGATCCGGAGGCGACTCCATGCCTGAAGTCCTGATCGACTGCCCCTCCACCGGCAAACCCATTGAAACGGGGATTGCCCTGAGCAAGCAGCACTTCGAATCCGCCGATATGCGCGACAACTCCATCCAGTGCCCGCATTGCCGACAGATACATGCGTGGGGCAAGGAAAACGCCTATCTTAAGGAGGAGAAAGCCAAGTAACGGACCGCGAGTCGCAAGGTTGATTTGCCGGCGACGCCGCCTCGAGCGGACGCCAGCCCGAGAGAACTAAGACACGACACCGAATGAAAGGAACCGTTGTGATGGTCGCCATCGAGATCGAAAACATCGACGAATTACGGCTGCGCGAAGGCATTGATGATGTCGAATTGCACCAGGATATCAGCCGTCTGCAAGTGGGCGACCACGTGCGGTTAACCTTCCTGGCCGGCGCCAACCTGCGCGAAACCTTGTCCGTCCGCATCACGCGCATCGAAGGGGAGAAGTTCCGCGGTCGCATCATCGACCGGGTTGCCCGGCCCGAATTGCTCGGCCTGCGGGCCGATGCGCTCGTGAACTTCACAGCGGGACAGATCCACTCCATCGCCACGCCGCAGTTGGCATCCGCCGGGCCGAAGCGCAAACGACGGCGGTGAATGTCGTGGGGCAGGCTTCCCGCCTGCCAGGCAGACGGCAGGCTGGAAGCCTGCCCCACGCTTGACCGCTTATTCCGGACGGATTCCTCTCTCCAACGCGGGTAGACAGACCGTGACCGTTGTGCCCCGCCCTAATTCGCTCTCAAGGGAGATTCGTCCCCCGTAGGACTGAACGATGGCCTGGCAAATGCTCAGTCCCAGGCCGTTGCCGCCGGTCGGCTGGGCGCGCTGGCGCGACTTGTCGGCCCGATAGAAGCGCTCGAACACCTTCGGCAAATCCTCGGTGGGAATACCGGCCCCCGTGTCGCTCACACGCAGCAGCGCCTGCTGGGAACCGGCGGGAGCGCCGACTTCCACGGTGACGCTTCCACCGGCGGGCGTGAACTTGAGCGCGTTGTCGATGAGATTGTGGATCACCTCGCGCAGGTGGACGGGGTTGCCGCCGACGAGGACGCTCCCCGTGACCTTGCCCCGCAATTCCAGGCCGCGCTGCTCGGCGATGCCGTGGAACATGTCCACGGCGCGCGTCGCCAGTTCGTCGAGGCGCACTTCGCTGTCGGCGTGCAGCAGCCCGGCGTCTCCCTCGGCCAACAGCAGCAAGTGGTTGATGAGGTTGGCCAACCCGGCGCACTCCTCGACCATCTCGCCGAGCAGATCGCGATATTCCGCCGGGCTGCGATCGCGCTCCAGGGCCACCTCCACCGAGGTGCGCATGGCGGCCAGCGGCGAGCGCAGCTCGTGGGCAGCGTTGGCGACGAAGGTGCGCTGCTGTTCGAGGTGGGTGGCCAGGCGGTCGAGCATGCCGTTCATCGTCGCCGACAACTGATCCAGTTCATCGCCGCTGCCGCGCACCGGCAGCCGTTCGTTGAGGTTGTCCGGGTGCAGGCGGGCCGTCGTGTGCAGGATGTTCGCCAAGGGGCGCGTGGCCCGGCCCGCCAGCCAGTAGCCGCCCAGCGGAGCCATCACCAGGATGAAGGCGAACGCCAGCAGGATCATTTCCGTTAGGCGCCACACATCGTCATCGACCATATCGCGGCTGGCGCCGACGCGCACCACCATGGCCGGCGCTTTGCCGGCGGCGGGGATGGGCCGCTGCAACAGGCGATACTCTCCTCGGTTGTACGGCCCGTGTTGCACCACGCTGACCATCGGCATGTGCAGTTCCGGGGCGTCGTGGTTGTGCCAGTAAGGCGTTCCGTCGGCATGGAAGATGCGCACGTACCAGCTGCGGGCGCTGTGACTGGCCGCCTTGCCTTCCAGCTCTTTTATGATCTCTTTCAGGTCGCCGTATGAGTCTTTGAGGATGAACTGCACTTCCTTGATGTCCTCGGCCAGCGCCTTGTCCATCTCGTTGAGCAGCGTCCAGCGCAGGCCTTCGCGCACGCCCCAGAGCGTGGCGGCGACGAGCACCAGGATGGCGATGGTGTTCCAGAACGTCAGTTGGAAGCGAAGCGTCCGGGAGAGATGTTTAACGGGCCCGAAGCGCATAGCCCCGCCCTCGCACGGTCTGAATGATGGAGGCCATATCGTCGCGGTCCAGCTTCTTGCGGATGCGGTTGATGTGGACCTCGATCACGTTGGTAGTGCCTTCCCAGTCGGTTTCCCACAGATGCTCGCACAGCATCTTGCGCGTGACCACCTGGCCGGCGTGGCGCATCAGCAGCTCCAGGATGCTGAACTCCGTGGGCGTCAGATCGACCTCCGTATCGCCCTTCTGCACGCGCCGCGTGGTCAGGTCGAGGCGCAAATCGCCGGCGTTCATGACGACGGGCGGCCGATCGACCGTCCGCCGGCACACCGCCTCCAGCCGCGCCATCAGCTCCGGAAAGGCGAACGGTTTGACGACGTAATCGTCGGCGCCGGTCTTGAGTCCGGCGACGCGCTCCTCGACCGCGCCGAGGGCGGTCAGCATCAGCACCGGCGTGCGGACGCCGGCGGCACGCATTTGACGCAGCACGTCGAGTCCGGGCACGCCCGGCAGCAGCAGATCGAGGATGATCGCGTCGAAGCGCTGGCTGAGCGCTTGTTCCAGCCCATGTTTGCCGTCCTTGACCCAGGCGCATTTGTGGCCCGCTTCCACAAGTCCTTTCGACAGCGATTTGCCCATTACCGGATCGTCTTCCACCACCAGCAGATTCATGGGAGCGCTGCCCCGGTCCTTCCGGGTGTCGGATTCGGAAGGATTCACAGTGTTTCGATCGAGTGGTGCGCGCGAGTTCATGTCAGGTGGTGAGATCAGGGGATAGGGGCGATGGCGTTCCGTCGGTTAATTGTACTGAAAACGCGCCGACCGCGTCAAAAGAATCATCGACGCGGAAACGCCGCGATGGCTTTTGGTTTGCCCGCCTTCGCGCCGCCCCGCATAATAAATGCAATCTCCCACACGACGATTCCGATGAGGCGCCCCATCCCCGGAGGTTCTTACGATGCGACGCGAGCCTGCCCTGCTGTCCTTGTTGGCCGTTCTCGTTCTCCTTCCCGTGCCGCTTGCCGCCGCCGATTTCGAGCCGGACCCGCGCTCGGTGCTGCGGTACGGGCCGGCGTATCGTTATCCCCAGGCCGGCTGGACCGTGCTGCACATCGAAGGCGAACCCTACGAGCGCGGCTGCCAGCACGGCCGGCTGATGGCCGAGGAGATCGTCGGCCACATTCGCTGCTTCGCCGCCGTGCAAAGCTCCAAGTCGCCCGCCGACGGCTGGAAGACGACGCGCACCCTCGTCAACGCCTTGTTCCTGCGCCGCTATCACAAGGAATATCTCGAAGAGATGAAGGGCATCGCCGACGGCGCCAGCGCCGCCGGCGCGCGTTTCAACGGCCGGCCGCTCGATCTGCTGGACATCGTCTGCCTCAATTCGTGGGCCGACGTGGAGACGCTCGCCCCCGCCCTGAAGGCCACGCCGACCGGACTGGAAGGCCTCCGCTTCCCCCACGACGCGCCGGCGGCGAAGACCCAACCCAAGCCGATGCACTGTAGCGCCTTCGCCGCCAACGGTAAGGCCACGCGCGACGGCAAAATCGTCTTCGGCCACATCACCATGTTCGGACTTTACCCCTCCGGTTTCTACAATGTTTGGCTCGATGTCAAACCCGCGCGCGGCCATCGTGTCCTCATGCAGACGTATCCGGGCGGCATTCAGAGCGGACTGGATTACTACCAGAACGACGCCGGTCTGTTGGTCTGCGAGACGACGCTGGCGCAAACGCGCTTCGACATCACCGGCCTAAGCGTCGCCTCGCGCATTCGCCAGGCGCTGCAATACGCCGACAACATCGACAAGGCTGTGGAAATCCTCAAGGAAGGCAACAACGGTCTGTACACCAACGAATGGCTGCTGGGCGACATCAAGACCAACGAGATCGCCATGTTCGAGCTGGGCACGCACAAGAGCCGGCTGTATCGCAGCGGCAAGGACGACTGGTACGGCGGCACGGAAGGGTTCTACTGGGGCTGCAACAACACCAAGGACTTGCAGGTCCGTCTGGAAACGGTCGCCGCCGTCGAGGGCCGGCCGGCCGTCGCCGTGTTCCGTCCCTCGGACCGCGACAAGAAATGGCTGGCCCTGTACGACCGTCACAAGGGCAAGATCGACGCCGAGTTCGGCAAGCTCGCCTTCACCACGCCGCCCTTGGCCGCCTATCACTCCGTCGATGCCAAGTTCACGACGACCGAGTTGGCCCGCGATCTGAAAAGCTGGGCGCTGTTCGGCCCGCCGCTGGGCCGGACGTGGCAGCCGACGTTCGAGGAGCGGCAGCGCTTCCCCGACGTGCGGCCGCTGGTCAGCAATCCCTGGACGATCCTGCACGGCAAGGCACCAAAGGGGGGGCCGGGCAAGGCGCTGCTCGTCGATTTGCCCAACCCGGCCAACGGCAAGATCCCGGCGGCTGGACGCGCCTCCTCCACTCCGCCGCCGACGCTCGCGGCCTGGCACGGCACACTGCTGCCGGCCGGCGACGCCGACATTTGGCTGGCCACCGGCTTCGCCAACTACGAGCGCATCGCCGCCCTGGATAACGCACTGAGCAAGCGTGCCGACGGCAAGCTGACGCAAGCGGACCGCGAGCAACTCGCCCTTGCTCTGTTCGTCCACCGCGCGGAATACGAACTCGGCGCGCGGGCGCGGAAGGAAGCTCCGTTGGCCGCGACGCGCGCCGACCTTAGAGAGAACGATTGGTATCGCGTCGCGGCCGGCAAGGGCGTTTGGCTGCTGCACGATCTGCGCCGTCGGATGGGAAGCAAAACCTTCGACGCCATGATGGACGCATTCGGTCGCGAGCACGCCGGCAAATCCGTCAGCTCGTCGCAATTTCAGGCCTACGTCGAGAAGTGGGTCGGCAACAAGCGTGGAGATTTCTTCGACGCCTGGTTGACGCGCACCGGGCTGCCGCGCTATGAAATTGCCGGGGCCGTCGCCACGTCCACGGGGGGCGGCCACGAGGTCGCCGTCGATGTTCGCCGCGACCGCGACGGCCCGCAAACCCCCGTCGAAATCACCGTCGAAACCGTCCACGGCGAGGTGACGCGCGAAATCCGCCTCGACGGCGCGAGCGCTCGCATCGTGGTCGAGACGAGCGAGGCGCCCTTGCGAGTCGTCCTCGACAAATACGGGCAGGCGGCGAAGAGCAACGGCGGGCCGTTCTCCATTCTGACGCACACGGCGGAATTGGAGCAGACCTTGATCGTTTACGGCACCACCGGCGAACAGGCGACGAACCGCGAGGCGGCCCAGGCGTTGCGCCAGGCGCTCCGCGAACGCGGCTCCAATATCACCGTGCCGGTGCGGCCCGATACGCGCGTCAGCGAGGAAGAGTTGAAGTCGCATCATCTGCTTCTCATCGGCCGGCCCGACACCAACGCGCTGGTGAAGCGCTTTCAGGATTCACTGCCGATCTCGTTCGGCAGCGGTTCGTTCGTGGTGCGTCAGGACATCTACGCCCACCCGGACAGCGGCGTGATCGCCGCCGCCGAGAACCCAACGAACAAGCGCTATTCGATGGTCGTCCTCGCCGGCCTGGGCGCCGCCTCGACGCTGCGCATCGCTCCGCTGATCTCGGGACGACGGACGCAGGCGGCGGAGGTTATGGTCCTGCCGCACGGCGGGTCCACGCGCGCACTGGTGCTGCCGGCGAAGGAGTTGGTGTGCCCGGTAAAAGAGGCGGTTTCGCGAAAGGGGGAAGAGAAGAGGCGCTAGACAACAACAAGCCCGGAGCGCCAGCGACGGGTGTCTTCCCGTCGCTGGCGCTCCGGGCTTGTCGAAAACGGCACCTGGTTACAGCGGACCGCGGCCGTACTCATTGAGTCCGCCGTCGCTGGGACGATATTCCATCGTATCGACGCCCTCGGTATGCGGGCAGCTGTCCTTGCTCTTGCCCTTGAAGGAGTGCTTCTTTGTCTTATGCAGAGCCGGCGCTTCGCTGCTCTCTTCCTTGCCCGGCTTCGTCGTGGAGGGGCAAGACGGATAGCTCTTGCCGGTGTACGGGCAGGTCGTGTGCGGACAGCCGGAATAGTGCTCGTGGATATGGATGTCTTCCTGGCACTTCGGCTCGCTCTGCGGTTCTTCCTGAGGGGCCGGCAGCTCTTCCACCGGGCTGGACTTGCTTTCCTTGCCCGTGCCCTCATACAGTTTCATCCACTCCTTGAAACCCTTGTCTTCCGATTCCTCGGTGGCCGGCGTCTTCTCATCGTCCTGGGCGAGCGGCATCACCGGCTTGACCGCCGGCTGCTCGTCGTCATCGGTGCAGTAGGGCATGACCAGCGGGCAAACAGGGTCCGGCGCAGCGGGACCGTTCTGCAAACCCGTGATATCGACGGTCGCGGGCACCTGCGGCTCCACGTCCGGCGGAAACGGCTCATCCTCGTGGATGACGATCGGCGCCCCATCGGCGTGTATGTCGCTGCCTGGTTCTTGCGCGCCGAGGATTTCGATGGCCTCCGGCGCGACCGGCTGGGGATCGGCGGGGATGCATTCTTCGTTGCCGCCAACCGGGGCCGTCTCGTGTGGATTCATGGCCTCATGGCTTGCCCGCGCCACCACGGAGGCGAGGCTGCTGATCGGCTGCATGGCGATCGAGGAATTGGCCGCCGTGATGAGACAGCGACCGGCGGTCGAGTCCGGATGGCAGTAGCCGTAGTAGGTGGCCGAGAACATGCCGCCCAGCGCCAGCACACCGGCGGCCGAGCAGCACCACAACAGTTTGCGCATAATCTCCCTCTGCTCCTGGAAAGTGGATGGGATGCGGTCAAGCAAAGATGGGCAACGAGAACAGGCGCTGCCGATTCAACGAGGGGCGGACTATAGCGAGAGGCAAGCGATCGTGCCAGAGCATTTATGCGCGGTACATTCCTCGCGTAATCGAGGATGGCAGTCCCGCCGCCGGTCGGACTGCTCACGAAGGCGGTGCCGGCGTGGGTGAAGGAGTTGGTTTGCAGTTAAGGGTCGCCATTGAGATCGTATGCGCCTCTTCGCCGAATGAATCCATGCAAACCGTGGGGGTTGTGGCAGCCTGAAAGGGATCATGGACTCCCAGCACCACGGACCCCCATCGGACCAGGGGTTCATTGCTCTATGGTCTATCCCCCTCGTTGCGCACTCGTCAAGGAAAGAACGATTCCGTTTTGAACTTGTTATCGTTAACTGCCGTTGGTTGCGCCGTCCAGCCCCGGCAGCAGTGGATGAGTTGCTCTGGTGCGAACGGAGCGCCGTCCGGTCGATCGCCGCACACGGGCCGGACGCTCGGCCGCGTTCAAATGCAGTGTCGTACCGGGCGTGTGCTGCTCGGCGGTGTGCAGCGCTACGGACGTGCCGCGCTCTTCCAGCAGAAGCCGCACCGCCTCGCGCGCCAGCGCCGGACGGTTGCAGTCGCGGCTCAGATGCAGCTGCACCAGATGACGCAGCCGGCCTGCCGTCGAGCGTTCCAGCACCGCCTGCACCAGTTCGGTCGCCTGCACGTTCGACAGGTGGCCCTCATCGCCCAGGACACGTTGGATCAGCCGCGGCGTGCGGCCGCTGGCGTGCTGCATGTTCACATCGTGGTTGAACTCGACCGCCAGCAAATCGACGTCGGCGAGGTAGCCCGCAAGCTCCTCGTCCCAGCAGCCCAGATCGGCGACGTAGCCGATCGCCCCGCGCTGGCCGAACAGGTCCGCCGCCCCTTCCAGCCGAAAGCCGAAAGTGGCGCCGCCGTCGTGACGCACCGGAAGCGCCCGGCAGCGCAACCCCGGCGACAACTCGAAGTCCTGAAGCGGCTCGAACGAACGGACGAGACCTGCATCGTACAGGGCGAGGAAGCCATCCGAGTAAGTGCGCAGGACGGTGTGATGGTGAACATGGCACCACAGGGGGATCTTGTGGCGGTGCAGATGCAGGAGAGTGGAGTCTTTCCAGTGATCGGAGTGCGTGTGTGTCAGCAGCACCGCCTGCACGGCGGACCACGTCAGGCCGGCTTTGG
>DATBGU010000202.1:0-11748 GCA_036557825.1 Gemmataceae bacterium | reverse complement strand
AAGCCCAGCAGCGTCTGCACCACCAGCGCCATGCGCGGCACGTTCCGCGAGAACCAGGCGACGCGCAACGAGTTGATGGCGCTGATCTACGGCCCGCGGTGATGCCATGCTCGCTGTCTTCGCACTTCGCCTCGCCGCCGGCATGATCGGCTGTCTTCTGCTGCTGCCTCCCGCGATCATCAACCCGCGCTTTTTCCGCACCCACTTCCTGACGGCCCTGGCGCTCGCCGGCGTGGCCGTGGTCTGCGTCCGCGAGGAAGCCGCCTGGCCATTGCTGACTTTGCTCGGTACGGCCATGGCGCTGTCGTTCTTCGGCTCGATGGTGTGGGGCCTGGAGGGAGCGCCCGGCGGGCGCGCGTTCATCGTGCTGACCGCGCTGGCGCTGGCAGCGGCGCTGGGCTTGCATGAGGCGAACTTGGTTCCTCCGTCGTCATTGATCCCAGTGCTGCTGGGCGATCTGACGTCGGCGGCGCTGCTCGGCTCGGCGCTGACGGCGATGCTGCTGGGGCATTCGTATTTGATCGCTCCAACGATGTCGCTGACGCCACTTATGCGCTTGCTGGCGGCGCTGGCCGTGTCCGCCGTCGCTCGTCTTGGCGTGGACGCCTACGCCCTGGGAACCTGGACCGCGGCGCAGTCATCCGTTAGTCTGAATAGTGATGCCGTGTTATGGTTGCCTTTGCGCTGGCTGCTGGGCTTTCTGGCTCCGCTTGGGCTGGACTGGATGGCCTGGCAGACGGCACGCATTCGTTCGACGCAGTCGGCCACCGGCATTCTGTACGTGGTCGTGATCTTCTGTTTTCTCGGCGAGCTGACCAGTCAGTTGCTGCGTGGGACCGGGATGACGTTGTGACCGAATCATATAGCCCCCGGCTTGCCGAGGGCTATAGACATCGAGGTTTTTGTGAACATTCGCTTCGATTGTCGCGTCTGTGAAACCCCCGGACGAATCGACGTGCCGGGTCGTTCGGAATGGCAGTGCCCGCACTGCGATCATCTGCTGCAACTGCCGACCGATGCCGCAGACGCTTCGCTGCCGGTCTGCACCATCTGCGGCAACCACGAACTGTACAAGAAAAAGGATTTCCCTCACGGTCTGGGCATGGGCATCCTGGTGCTGGCGTGCCTGGCCTCGACTGTGACGTACTGGCTCTACGACAAATGGCTGACCTGGGCCATCCTCATCGGCTCGGCCCTGTTCGACGGCTTGCTGTATCTGTGGGTCAAGGACGTCGTCGTCTGTTATCGTTGCGGCGCGCACTTCCGCGGCATCGCGGCCAACCCCGAACACAAGCCATTCGAGTTGACCATTCACGAGCGCTACCGGCAGGAGCGCCTGCGCCGCGAGCAGTTGAAAGGGTGATTGCTGTGGACCCGCCGCAGCACGAACGCATCCGCGACGACCTCAAGGGCATCATCAAGGGCGAACTGCTGTTCGACCATCTCGCGCGGACCCTGTACAGCACGGACGCCTCGATCTTCGAGGTACGGCCGGCCGGCGTCGTCGTGCCGCGCGACGAGGAGGACGTGCAGGCGCTGGTTCGCTACGCGGCCGAGCATCAAGTGCCGCTGGTGCCGCGCGGCGCCGGCACGGGACTGGCCGGCGAGTCGCTCGGCTCCGGCCTGATCGTCGATCTGAGCAAGCATTTTCGCCGCATCCTCGACGTGAGCGCCGACAGCGTGCGCGTGCAACCGGGGGTGGTCTACCGCGATCTTTCCCGCGTGCTGGCGCGGATCGGCCGCCGCTTCGCGCCGGACCCGGCGAACGTCGAATGCACCCTCGGCGGCATGTTGGCGACCAACGCCTCCGGCGCCCGCGCCTTTCGCCACGGTTTCACTCGCGATCACGTCCTGCGTGTGCGCGCCGTTCTCGATAACGGCGAGGCCGCCGACGTGGGCCGGCAATCACGCTGGCCGACCGCGGAGGCGGCGCACAATCGGCTCGACGACATCGTTTCGTCAGTGGTGACGCTGATGGAACAGCAGGCGGGCGTAATCGAATCGTGCCGGCCGCGCACGCGCTTCAACCACTGCGGCTACCTGCTGCACGACGTGCTGGACGCGGAATCGCTCGACCTGGCCCGTCTGCTGGTCGGTTCCGAGGGCACGCTGGCGCTGTTCACCGAGGCGACGCTGCGAACCATCCCGCTGCCGGGCGGGCGCGCGGTGGTGCTGCTCGGCTTCGGGGCGCTGGACGCCGCCCTTCGCGCCGCTTCGCTGGCCGCGGCGACCGGGCCGGCAGCCTGCGATCTGATCGAGCAGCGCTTGCTGCGGCTGGCGCGCGGCGGCGACGGCGCGGTCGCGGAACTGATCCCGGCGGCTTGCGAGGCGGTGCTGCTCGTCGAGTATGAGGCCGATACGCCGGCCGAGGCGCGGCGCGTGGCTTCCGACCTGGCTCATCGGCTGACCCGGCTCGAACGACTGGCGGTTCTCGCCGAGGTGGCCGAGGATGAGGCGTCCGCCGCGCGCTTTCGGCAGGTGCGCGACGCCGCCCTGCCCAGCCTGTACTCTCTGCGCGGCACGGCCCAGCCGCTCGCCTTCGTCGAAGACGTGGGAGTGCCTCCCGAGTCGCTGCCCGGTTATCTGCACCGCGTTCAGGAAGTGTTGCAGCGACACGAGACGACGGCGTCGTATCTCATCCATGCGGCCGCCGGACAGGTCCACATGCGGCCGTTCGTCGATTGGCGCCGTCCCGAGGACGGCACCCGTCTGCGCGCGCTGGCCGACGACGTTTACCGCATCGTTCTCGAACTGGGAGGCACGATCAGCGCTCAGCACGGCATCGGCCTGGCGCGCACGCCGTGGGTGAGCCGGCAGGCGGGACCGCTCTTCTCGGTGTTTCGAGAACTCAAGGCCATTTTCGATCCGCGACATCTTTTTAATCCGGGCAAGATCCTTGGCGCTCCACCCGGTTCGGAGTCCTGGCCGCTGCGAGGCCGCGCCAACGGCCGGCTGACGCCCGCTGGTGACGGCCTGAACCAGCCGGCTGACGCACCCCGCTCGCCTCTGCTGCACTGGCCCGCGGACGGCATCGCCATCGAGAGCCAAAGCTGCAATGGCTGCGGCGTATGCCGCACCGAGACGCCCGCGCAGCGGATGTGTCCGATTTTCCGCGCCACGCACGACGAGTCCGCCACGCCGCGCGCCAAGGCCAATCTGATGCGGCACCTGCTCCAACCGGGAACCGACCCGCGCCTGCTGTCCTCCGACGAAGTTCGCGCCGTCGCCGATTTGTGCGTCAACTGCAAGATGTGCGCGCGCGAATGTCCGGCCCGCGTCAACGTGCCGAAACTCATGCTGGAGTCCAAGGCCGCCAACGTGGCCGAGCATGGTCTGGACCGCACGGATTGGGCCATGGCGCGGACGGAAGCGTTCGCCGGTCTGGGCAGCGCCTTCGCTCCGCTCGCCAACGCGGTGCTGGAGAACCCGCTGGCGCGCTGGCTTCTCGAAAAACTGTTCGGTCTGTCGCGCCGCCGTCGTCTTCCCGCGTTCGCCCCGCGTAGTTTTCTGCGGCAGGCGCAGCGCCGCGGTTGGACGCGCAAGCCGCGCTCGGCCCGGCCGCGCGTCGCTTACTTCGTGGACGTATTCGCCAACTATAACGACCCGCTGATCGCCGAGGCGGTCGTCACCGTGCTGCACCACAACGGCATCGAGGTCTACGTGCCGCCGCGCCAGGGCGGTTGCGGCATGGCTCCACTGGCCTACGGCGATCTGGAAACGGCTCGCGAGGCGGTGCAGCGAAACCTGCTGATCCTCTCCGAGCTGGCCCGCGAAGGTTATCCGATCCTCTGCTCGGAACCGACCGCCGCCGTGATGCTCCGCCACGACGCCCTCGACCTGCTCGACGACGCCGACGCCCGTCTGGTGGCTGCGCAGACGGTCGAGTCCACGGCGTTTTTGTGGGATCTCCATCAGCAAGGCCATCTGCGTACCGATTTTTTGCCGCTGCCGTTCGCGGTGGGCCATCATGTGCCGTGTCATCTCAAGGCGCTGGGCCGGCCGCCGGTCGGTCCGGCGCTGTTGTCCTTGGTCCCCCAAATGCGGGTGCAAACCATCGACGTGAGTTGTTCGGGCATGGCCGGCACGTTCGGTCTAAAGGCGAAGAATTACGATACCTCGTTGGCAGCCGGCCGACCGATGCTGGACGAACTGAGCCGGCCGGGCGTCCTGTTCGGCTCGACGGAGTGCAGCACCTGCCGCATCCAGATGGAGGCCGGCGGCGGCAAACGCACGCTGCACCCGGCCCAGTATCTCGCCCTCGCCTACGGCTATCTGCCCGAACTGCACCAGCGCCTGCTTCAACCCATCCGCAACCGGGAGCCGCGATGATTCTCCAGGTGCGTCTGTTCGCCCGTGCCCGCGACCTCGCCGGCGCCGACATGGTTCGCGTCGAGTTGTCCGAGGCCGCCACCGTCGCCGACCTGCGCCGTCGTCTCGCCGCCGATTATCCGGCGCTGGCCGGTCTGCTTGCGCGCTCGGCGTTGGCGGTCGAGAGCGATTTCGCCGAGGATTCGCGCGTGCTGTCGGCGAACGACGAGATCGCCTTGCTGCCGCCGGTCAGCGGCGGCTGAACGAACGTCGCAAGGCCGCCTTTGCTTGATCGGTACGCAGCGTATCCGGAGCGCCGGTCGCCAGCGCTTCCAGCAGTTCCTTGGCCTGTCGTGTGTCGATGTGTTCCAGCGCCTGGATGGCCCGATGATCGCGCAGACGCTCCGGGGTCCAGAGACGTGCCTCGTCGAGCAATTTCTGTAGACGCTTGCGAACCTCCAGCGACGGTTTGCCGTCCAGCGCCCGTTGCAAGTCGGGAATGATGGCGTCGCCGAGCTTGGTCAACTTCTCCGTCGCCCGCTGACGCCCCTTGAAATCGTCGCTGTCCAAGTCCTTCAGCATCCGGGCGACGTTGTCCGTGTCCGGGCGCGGAACGGGCCGCAGATGTTCTTGGAGGAAGGGCACCGCCTGTTCCGCGGACGCGACGAGCGCCCACACGGCGTCATACGCCTTGTTCGCATCTTCGTTCGTCAGGGCGGTCCAGCACGCATCCAGTTGGCGCGGCGTCAGCGCCGCAGGGCGCAACTTGCCGTCTTTTTGCCGGCCCGTGATATCCCACAAAAGGACCGTCGAATCGCCGGCACTGCTGGCCACGGTCAAACCGTCCGGTGCGAAGGTCACCGCAAACACCCAGCTATGATGGCCCTCGAAACGGCGGATCAACCGTCCCGTCGCCGCTTCCCAGACGTGGATGGAGTTGTCCTCTTCGTCGCTGTTTCCGGACACAACCAGCTTGCCGTCGGGCGAAAACGCCACCGCACCGATGGACGTGCGATGACCGCCGTGACGGCACAATTCTTTGCCGGTCGTCATGTCCCACAAACGGACAAACGCTTCTTGCTTTCCCGGAGGATTGCTCGCACTGGCCAAAACCTTTCCATCCGACGAAAAAGCGTCTGGGCTTATACCAGCCCCCTGGTTGTCGAAGACGCGGCGCTCTTTACCGCTGGCAACCTCCCATAAGCGCAGCGTCACATTGCCGTCGAATCCCTCTGTCCCGCAGGCCAATGTTTTCCCATCTGGCGAAAACAGCAAGCGCCGAGAGATTGGGGATCCGAGTCCCTTGATCTGCCGGACTTCCTTGCCCGTGCGAACGTCCCAGATATGGATCGTGTCATCCCTCCCCCCCGAGGCCACGAGCCGGCCATCGGGAGAAAAAGCGATCGTCTGAATCCAATTTTGATGCTTCCCCGGCAGTTTTTCCGCTTTCCCCGTGCGAACGTCCCACAGCCATACCTCGTGAGTTTTATGGTCGCCCGCAGCCAGGGTATTGCCATCGGGAGATAGCGCGAAGCCGTTAAAACTATACGTCGTCCACGTTAACTGCCGGCGCGATGTTTGCGCCGCCACATCCCACCCCAGAATGTTTCGATCGAAGCCAACCGAAATCAGCGTTCCCTTGTCCGGCCCGAAGCGCAGCAAGCTGATAGGGCCATGATGAGCTTCAGATGAATATTGTTCGCGTCCCGTGGCCACGTCCCATAGACGGATGCCGCCGTCCCAGAGCACGGCGGAAGTGAGCGTTTTACCATCGGGAGAGAAAGCAAGAGAGCGAGCGACCCCAGAGCCGCCGCGCCAATGCCGCTTCTCCTCGCCGTTGGCCGCGTCCCACAGTCGGAACGTGCCATCGAGGTATCCCGAGGCCAACAGCTTGCCGTCCGGCGAAAAGGCGAGCGGTGCGAACAACCCTTGTTTGTCGCCAAAGGTGCGAACTTGCCGGCCCGTGGCCATGTCCCACAAGCGGGGCGAATCCTCATTGCTTCCCACGGCTAGATGCTTACTATCCGGCGAGAAAACGAGTGACCAAATCGCTTTTTTATCGGCCGAGAACCGACGACGTTCTTTTCCGGTGGCCGCATCCCAGAGGCGAATCACGCCGTCATTGCTTCCCGACGCCAACGTCGCGCCGTCCGGGGAATAGGCCACGGCGTTAACGCCGCCTTGGCCGCAATCCAGGTGGCGCTTCTTTTCGCCGGTGGACGGATCCCATAAATACACGGCCCCATCGGCGTTCGCCGTTGCCAGGATCTTGCCGTCCGGCGCGAAGGCCAGAGCAAGCGCTTGGTTTTGCGCTTTCGGCAGTTCGCGGAGCATCTTGCCGGTGGCCGCGTCCCACAGTTGTCCCGCCCGCCAGGTGGTGGCGATCAGTTTGCCATCCGGCGAGAAGGCGACGCCACGCGGTTGGCCACGATTGGGGAATACCCGCACTTCCTTGCCGGTGGCCGCGTCCCATAGAACGAGCGCGCGGCCAGCGCCGGTGGTGACAATCCGCTTGCCGTCCGGCGAATACGCCAGCGCATGCACAAGATCGCCGTGCCGCCAGCGCACTGTACCCAGGCGGGCGATGGCACCATCCGGCAGCGGGTCGCCGTGGCGATCCGTCCGCACGCGCGCAGCTTCGGCTTTCTTCGGCTCGGCCGCGACTTTCGCTCGGGGTGGCGGTGCGGCCGGCGTCTCCGGCTGTTTGGTCGTCAGTGCCTGGCCGATCACTCCCGCGGTTCCCGCCGCCATCAGCAGAGCTGCCAACCCCATCCCCATCATTTTCAGCTTGGCAGCGCTCAGCGTCCGCAACCCCGCTTGCGCGAGGACGGCGACGGAGGGCGAAGGGGAGTTTCTCGCCAACTGAATCGTCTTCGCCCACAACGAGGCACGGACACGCGCGCCGGTCAGGCCCAGCACGAGGAAGGCGACCGGCAACCCAATGCCGCGGCGCTCCAATCGCCGGCGGAGGATACTGCGGCCGCGCTCCAGCCGAGATTTGATTGCGGCGACGGAGCAGCCGATCGCTTCCGCCGCCTCATCGCGCGTCCGTCCGTGCAGGCAACACAGGATGATCGGCAAACGCAGAGCATGAGGCAGCTGCTCGATTTCCTCATCCACCGTTTGGAGCAGTTCCCGGCTGCTCACGTCTTCGACGACATCGTCCGTCGTCGCCTTTTCCGGCATGACGGCCCCGCTGCGCTGCCGTCGCGAACGGGACCGCGCCTTGTGGGCCACCCGGACGGCGACGGTGTGCAGCCAACCGCCCAACGGGCGGCTCGAATCGAGAGAGCCGGCCTGCCGAACCAGCGCCAGAAAGGTGGCTTGAAAAGCGTCCTCGCTGTCGGCCTCGCCGGGCGAGATCCGCCGGCACACGCCCCACACCAAGGGAGCATAGCGTTCGATCAGTTCCTCGAACGCGGCAGCGTCGCGCTGCCGCGCGAACCGCCGCAGCAGTTCGGCGTCGGTCTCCTGCGGACGCCGCAAACATAGAGTACGACAGCGGGCGATCAGCGCGTTCAGGGTGGCGGCCGACATGATCCGTTCCTCTCGTCGGCAGATTCTCAGTCTATCTTCTCTCTACCGCCGCCGAGAAGAACGGCCTGCGAATTTTACCGCGAAATCGAATCCAGACGTTGTATAGCGGCCTTGGCCTCCTCGGTGAGACGTGCTTCCTCCGTTCCTGATGCCAACGACTTGAGCACGTGACGCGCCTCGCGTGTGCGGATGTGTTCCAGCGCCTGAATGGCCCGATGCTCGCGCAGCCGTTCCACGTTCCAGGCCCGCGTCTGATCGAGCAACTGCTGCAAGCGGCGACGCAGTTCCAGTTCCGGCTTGGCGTCCAGCGCTCGTCGCAACGCCGGGACGGCCGTATCGCCGATCTCGCCCAGTTCCTTCATGGCGCGCTGCCGCACCTGGAACTCGTCACTGTTCAGATCCGCGATCAGTCGGGCGACAGTTTTGGCATCGGGCATCGCCACAGGACGCAAATGCTTCTGAAGAAACGGCACCGTCTGCGCCGGCGCGGCGACGAGTCGCCACACGGCGTCATACGCCTTGGCCGCGTCTTCCTTCGCCAGCGCATCCCAGCAAGCGTCCAGTTCGCGCAACGTCAGCGCGGCATGGCGTAGCTTACCGTCTTGTTGCCGGCCAGTGATGTCCCACAATAGGATCGTCGAATCGCCGGCGCCGCTGGCGAGGGTCCGGCCATCGGGAGAAAAGGCCACACTGCCGACGCAGCTATGATGGCCCTCGAAACGCCGGATCAGCCGGCCCGTTGCCGCTTCCCAGATGTGGACGGAATTGTCCTTCGTGCCGATGGACCCCGCCCCCGAAGCGACCAACTTACCATCGGGAGAGAACGCGACGGCACATACATCCTCTCTGTGGCCCGTATGACAGCACAACTCCTTGCCGGTAGCCGCGTCCCATAAGCGGACGAACCGGCCCTCCCGGCTGGCGTCCCCGGCCGCAATCACTTTACCGTCCGGCGAAAAGGCGAGACTGGTAACGTAGGAGAAGTGCATGTTGAAATGACAGCACTCCTTGCCGCTGTCGAGATCCCACAAGTGCAGCGCTGACTTGGCGGTCACGATCCCCTCCGGATAAGTACCGCACGCCAGCGCCTTGCTATCCGGCGAGAAACACAGGGACCATACCTCGTTTGGAACATCTTTGATCTGCCGCACTTCTTTGCCATTGCTCGCATCCCAGATATGAATCACGTGTTCTCTGCCTCCCGAGGCCACAAGCCGGCCATCGGGAGAGAAGGCGATCAGCCAAAACCCGCCCTGATACTTGCCCAGCAAGCGGCCTGGTTTGCCCGTGCGAACATCCCACAATCGCACTTCCCATTGACGCGTTTTGAAGTCGGCCCAACTGCCCACGGCCAGCGTGTTGCCATCCGGTGACAACGCCGCGTGCCTGCTCCACGATGCCTTGATTCCTCCTTTACCCGTCCAGGTGACTTGGCCTCGGGGAGTCTGCGTCGCCAAGTCCCACCACAGCACTTGGCGATCGCGACTTACCGACAATAAGCCGGCGCCATTTGAAGTAAACCGCACATGATTGATGAAGCTGTGAGATCCCTCCGAAGGATGGCGTTCGCGTCCTGTGGCCACGTCCCACAGACGGATGTTCCCCCAGGCCCCTCCCGAAGCGAGCGTCTTGCCATCAGGTGAAAAGGCGATGGCCCGGACCGTCAGCGCGCTGGACTGCCACTGTCGTTTCTTTGTCCCTTTCTCCACGTCCCAGAGCCGGATCGTGCCGTCTTGATGTCCCGAGGCCAGCAACGCTCCGTCCGGCGAAAAGGCGATCGGAGTTACATCTTCCTCCAAGTTCTCGACGAGGGTACACGATTGCCGGCCCGTTGCCATGTCCCATAGGTGGATCGTTCCATCCTGACTCGACGAAGCCAATCGCTTGCCATCCGACGAAAAGACGACGCTACAGATCCCTTTCTTGTGTCCGCTGAGTTGACGCCGCTCTTTCCCGGTTTCCGGATCCCAGAAATGAATGGTGCCGTCCATGCTGGTTGAGGCGATCGATTTGCCGTCGGGCGAATAGGCGATTCGCCAAACATCCCCCGAATTACAATCGATGCGGTGTTGTTCTTTACCTGTCGCGGTATCCCACAGACGCACCGTGCCGTCGGAACCCGCTGTCGCTACCCGTTTGCCGTCCGGTGAAAAAGCAACGCCTTGGACGACGTTCTGATGGCCCTTCAATCGCCGCACTTCCTTGCCGGTGGCGACATCCCACAAATAGCAGTAAGGGTTGTCGGTAGTAGCGATCATCTTGCCGTCGGGAGAAAAAGTCAGTCCGATAGGCTGATTGATATTTGGGAACTGACGCACTTCCTTGCCGGTGACGGCGTCCCAGAGAGTAAGGGCCCGGCCAGCGCCGACGGCGGCGATGCTTTTGCCGTCCGGCGAGTACGCCAACGAGGAAACGAGGAAGCCGTGCCGCCAGCGCACCGTTCCCAGGCGGGCGAAGGCGCCGTCCGGCAGCGGATCGCCGTGGCGATCTGTGCGAACGGGCGGAGCCTCGGTTTTCTTCGGCTCGGCCGCGACTTTCGCTTGGGGCGAGGGGGCGGTCGGCGTCTCTGCCGGTTTGGTCGTTAGCGTCTGATAGATCAAACCACCCGCGCCGAACGCCAGCGCCGCCGCGAAACCCAGCAGCGTCAGCTTCATCTTGAGCGCCATCGTCCGCAAAGCGGATCGCGCCAGCATATCCACCGGCGCGGAGACTGTGCCGGCCACCGAACCCATCGCCCACTGTCGCGCCCCGTGGACGGCTGCTTCCGCCAAGCCCGCGCGCAATGTCCGCTCGGACATTGCCAGGACTGCCAGGGCGGCCGTCAGTTCGATACCGCGCCGCGCCAGCCGCTCTTGCAAGCGCGCTCGCGCTTGCGACAGCCGGCTCCATACGGTGCCTTCCTTCAGCCCTAACTGCCGTCCGGCCTCCGCTCGGCTCAGTCCCTCCAGATGGCACAGCACGAACGGCAAACGGTAGTTCTCGGGCAGACGCTGAATCTCTTCTTCGAGCACCGTCTGTACTTCGCGCCAACTCGGTTCCGCCGCGGTATCGAAGGTGGAGGGAAGGGACGCATGCTCTTCCCGTCGTCGCCGCCGCATCGCCTCGCGCCGCATCTTCAGGGCCAAGCGATAGGCGACGCCGTGCAGGAAACCAGCCACCGAAGCGCCGGCGCGGAGAGCATTCGCTTTCGACATGAGGACAACGAACGTCGCCTGAAAGACGTCCTCGGCGTCCTGCTCGTGCCGTAGCACGCGGCGGCACACGTTCAGCACCAGCGGCCCATGCCGCCGAACCAGCACCGCGAACGCAGAATGGTCCCGACGGGTGACGAAGGATTCGAGCAGTTCGCGGTCGTCGCGCGGATCGGTGGACGGCGGAGCGATCTGGCGGAGATGTCGCACCACGGCGGCCAGAGATGTATCGGACATGAGGGAACCTCGCGGAAGAGCGTGTTTATTCTATATGTTCCCGCGAATACGTTCCTCCTTCGGATTATTTTCCCGTCTCGTGGCGCATTATCGGACGGCTTCGCCAGGCGCCCTAGCGCCGCCTTCACTTCGCGCGTCGGCCAGGCTCCTCAGAGCCGTTCGCCAACCTCCGCAAGTGATGGCGAGTGGCTGGCGAATTGTTACCACGCCTGAAAGAAATTGGAAATGCGTTCTCGCTTCCGTCAAGCATCGCCCCCATTTCCCATCTGTTTCTCAAGAGATTGTCGCACCAGCCCCATGATATAGGGCAATTCCTTAGAGCGTTCGGAAAAACTGAGCCAACGGCACGCTAGCTGCTTCCTTCTCCTTTGGAGGCTCTTATCTCCAGTCGAGAAAGGAGTAGCCATGAAACCCCTGGTTACCGATGCCTTGTGGCAGCACCTCGAAACCTTGCTACCGCCACCGCCGCCACGCC
>DATBGU010000201.1:0-63518 GCA_036557825.1 Gemmataceae bacterium | reverse complement strand
CCACAATAACAGCGACGCCCTCTGGCGCTTGTGACCATGCCGCAGGACCTATCGACTAACCACGAAGCCGAGATCCTGGACGAGTGCCAGAGCGCGATCGGCTACCGCTTTCGCCAGCCCGACCTGCTGCGCTCCGCCCTGACCCACGCCTCCGGGGCCAACACCCGCCTGGCCTCCAACGAGCGCATGGAGTTCCTCGGCGACTCCGTGCTGGGCCTCATCACCTGCGAGCAACTATACCTCCGCTTCCCCGACTACCAGGAAGGCGACCTGACCAAGATCAAGTCGGTCGTCGTCAGCCGCCGCACCTGCGCCCGCTTCAGCAAGGCGCTCAACCTCGGCGATTACCTGTTCCTGGGCAAGGGGATGCACCTGCACACCGCCGTCCCCGCCAGCCTGCTGGCTGACGTGTATGAGTCCCTGGTTGCCGCCATCTACCTCGACGGCGGCCTGGAGGCGGCCCGCACGTTCATCCTGCGCCACCTCGGCCCGGAGATCGAGGAGGTGGCGGAGGGCGCGCACGGCGGCAACTTCAAGTCGCTGCTGCAGCAGGTGGCCCAGCGCGAGTTCAACGCCACGCCGCAATATCATTTGCTCGACGAGAAGGGCCCCGACCACAGCAAGTGCTTCAAGATCGCCGCCGTCATCGGCCGGCACACCTACGCCGGCGCCTGGGGCCGCAACAAGAAGGAAGCCGAGCAGCGCGCCGCCATGAACGCGCTCGCCCAGGTCAACGGCGAGCCTGTACCGTTTGAACACGACTGAGGCATCTCGCCATGCCGATGCCGTCCTACCCCGTTCGCTGTTCCACTCGCGGCTGCGAGGAGTTGGCCGTTTACAAGATCGCCGCCCGCTGGAGCGACGGCGTCACGCAGGAATTGAAAACCTACGCGCTGACCTGTTCCGCCTGTCTGGCCGAGGCGTTCCGCCGCAGCCGCGCCAAGCAAGCCGCCTGCCGCCTCACCGCGGGGGAGAAACTCGAATCGCCCGGCATCTATGCGTTGTTCCGCGGCCGACGCGATCCGCAACTCCATCGCCGTGAGGATCTCGAACAGCAATTGCTCGGATAATCCAAGCCAGCCCGCAGCGCCAGCAAGGGATTACCCTTGCTGGCGCTGCGGGCTGGTGTTTCCTTCTGCCTTCAATACTCCGAGACTTTTCCGTTGATACGATGGTCCGCTGCCCCGATATACTTTCCAGTCTTCGGATCGAACCCAATCGAGTGGGCATCGCCCTGGCGCGTGCCGTGGACGGAATGACCCATCGCCTCCAGCCGGCGCACGACGTTGGGATAGTCGCAGGTTCCCTCGAAGGCCGCCGTATCCGGGAACCACGCATGATGCAACCGCGGCGCGTCCACGGCGGACTGAATGTCCATGTCGAAGTCGATGACGTTCACGACCATGCACAGTACGGTGTTGATGATCGTGCGGCTGCCGGGACTGCCGGTGATCAGCACGACCTTGCCGTTCTTCGTCACGATGGTCGGCGTCTGCGACGACAACATGCGTTTGCCGGGGGCCACCTGGTTGGGCGCGGTGCCGATGCCGCCGCCGCGCGTCGTCTCGCCGGGGAACCAGTTGAAATCCATCATCTCGTTGTTGAGCAGGAAGCCCGCTCCCTTGACCACGATGCGCGAGCCGTAGCTGCGTTCGAGCGTGTAGGTATTGGCCACCGCCATGCCGTCGGTGTCGATAACGCTGAAGTGCGTCGTGCTGTCGCCCTCGCCCTTGAGGGGAATGTCCTTGGCCAGATCCTCGCTGCGCGTGGCTTTGTGGAGGTCGATGGAGGCGGCGAGCTTGCGGGCGTAATCCTTGCTGGTCAGGAACGCCGGCACCTTGACGAAATCGGCATCGCCGAGATAGCGGGCGCGATCGCAGTAGGCGCGGCGCATGGTTTCGATCATCAAGTGCAGCGTCTCGGCGGAGAAACGGCCCTGCTTGCGGAGGTCGAAGTTTTCGAGCACGTTGAGCATCTCGACGAGGCAGGTGCCGCCGGAACTGGGCGGCGGCGGCCCGTAGACGTCATAGCCGCGATACGTGCCGTGGATCGGCTTGCGCGCCTTCGCTTCGTAAGCGGCGAGGTCGGCCGTGGTGATGAGTCCACCACCGCGCTTCATCTCGGCGGCGACCATCTCCGCCACGCTGCCTTTGTAGAAACCGTCCGGCCCCTGCTCGGCGATGCGGCGCAGCGTCCGGGCGAGGTCTTTCTGCACCAAGCGATCGCCGGTTTGCCAGGCCGCCTCGCCGTTCTTGCCCAGCACGCGCCGCAGTTCGGGAAACTCCGTCGAGCTGCCGACGATCCAGTTCAGCGAGCCGGCCAGCGACTCATCGAGGACGAACCCCTCCTCGGCCAATTTGACGGCCGGTAGCACCAGCTCTTTCCAGGGCAGCTTGCCGAAGCGGGCGTGAGCCAGGGCCAGGCCGCGCACCGTGCCGGGCACGCCGACGGCGCGGGCGCTGTACCAACTGTCCTTCTTGGTGTACATCGTCCGGCTGGCCGCCAGCGGCGCTTTCTCGCGGTAGTCGATGAGGACTGGTTCGCCTTTGCCGCCGGCGGGATAGATGAGCATGAAGCCGCCGCCGCCGATGTTGCCGGCCGCCGGATAGGTGACGGCCATCGCGAAGGCCGTCGCCACAGCGGAGTCCACGGCGTTGCCGCCCTTCTTGAGTACATCGCGCCCGGTGTCCGCGCCCAGCGGCGAAACCGCGACCACGATGCCGTGCCTTTCCGGCCGAACGCTTTCCGCCGCCGGCAGGGCCAGCAGTGCCAATCCCCCACAAAACACCAGCGGACAACTCATCAACAGGAGCGCGCGAGCGCGGCGGCTCGCTCCGCGACGACAGGTGGCGGCACAGCCCAGCATGACACATTCCTTGCCCAAGAATGACGGTACGGGGAAGAGGACCGGCGGACGCACCGAGATCGTTCGACCGCTGGGACGCATGTCCCAACAGTCATCGTAACAGCGGCGATCCCATCCGGCGGGTTGCGGTCGTTACTGACATCGTTTCCGTCCGCTTTCTTTGTGAAGCAATTTCATTCGGGCAGAGTCGAGAACGGAGGTCGATCCTTTCGCTGGGGAGGATTGTTCCGGTTACAGCGGCGCCGGAACTTGTCGGTTGCGTCGGTGCGGCAGATGCTTGCAAAACACGCGCGGCCGACGGACAATCAAGTCCGCCATCTCATGGCGTTCAGGTGTCGGATGGCGGCAACAAGCTCTCGGCCCGGCAACGTGGACCGGCCGCGAACTTGGGAGAGGGCGAATGAAGATGCCTAACGTGGATTTCGAGACGCTCCTGCTCCGTTCCTGGATGTCCGGCGGTTCCGGTCTTCTGGGCGGTATCGACTGGTTGACGCTGCTGGCCCTCCTGGTCGTGGGGGTGTTGTATTTCCTGGCTGGGGTGTTCGGCTATCGCCAGCGCGGCCTGCTGCTGGCGTCGTTGTGGGTGCTGATCCTCAAAATGGGCCTGGCTCTGCTGCGCGTGTGCATCCTGGCCCTGGAGATCCTCGACCGCCCCAAAGTGGCGGGCGGCGGCGGCTCCTCTTCGACGGCGGAAATGCTGATTGTCCTCGTGAACGTCTTCGAGACGGGCTTGTTTTTCCTCGGCCTTGTCCTGTTCGTTATCGGCCTGAGCGCCCTGCGGCGCGACATGGACCTGCCGCGCTCCATGCCGCGCGGTTTTCCGGACGAGTAAGCCGTCGTCCCTTGTTCGCCATCGCCCTGGCGACTCTTTCGGAATGCGCGACGATGACATCCGAAAAACCCTCCCCGACCCCCGGACCCTCGGAAACCCCTCCCAATGCCGAAGCCGGCTCCTCTCCGACGCTGCCCACCGGCGAATGTCCTTCACCGATCGAAACCACTCCGCCGTTGACGGCGGGCGCGGCGGTCACGGTCGCGGCGTCCGCGAGGCGGATCGGCCGATACCAGGTCTTCGACGAGGTCGGCCACGGCGGCATGGGCAATGTGTTTCGCGGCCGAGATCCCGAACTCGGTCGCGAACTGGCCATCAAGGTGCTGCGCGCGGAGCATCAACTTCGGCCGGACCTGGTTCGGCGCTTCATCGAGGAAGCGCGCGTCGGCGGCGGCTTGCAGCATCCGGGCGTCGTGCCCGTGTATGAATTGGGTCGCGCGGCGGCCGAAGACGTGGAAACGTCTCGGCCGTACTTCACGATGAAACTCATCGAGGGCCGCACGCTCGCCGCTCTCCTCGCGGAGCGCCGCGATCCCGCCCAGGATTTGCCGCGCTTCCTGAAGGTGTTCGAGCAGATCTGTCAGACGCTCGCCTACGCCCATGCGCGGGGCGTTATCCACCGCGACCTGAAGCCGGCCAATATCATGGTCGGCGCCTTCGGCGAGGTGCAGGTCATGGATTGGGGCCTGGCGAAAGTGCTACCCTGGCGAGCGGGGGGCGTCAGCCCCCTGTTGCGGCACCAACAGGGGGCTGACGCCCCCCGCTCGCCGGGTCTTGAAACGGGGGCCGAGCCGCCGGACGACCGGCTGACGCGAGCCGGGTCAATCATGGGAACTCCGGCCTACATGCCGCCGGAGCAGGCCCGCGCCGAGCCGATCGACGAACGCGGCGATGTGTTCAGCCTCGGTGCCATCCTGTGCGAAATACTCACAGGCGCGCCGCCCTACGCCGGCAGCGCGGGCGGCAACGTCCTGGCGCACGCCCAGCGCGGCGATCTGACCGAAGCGTTCGGCCGGTTGGACGGGTGCGGGGCCGATGTGGGTCTCGCGCGTCTGGCGAAGGACTGTCTCGCACCGCAACCGTCCGCCCGCCCGCGTCATGCCGGTATCGTGGCGGACCGGGTCACAACCCACTTGGCGACGGTACAGGAACGTCTCCGGGGCGTGGAGTTGGAGCGCGCCGCCGCCCAAGCGCGGGCCGAAGAGGCGCGGGCGAAGGCGGCGGTGGAACGACGAGCGCGACGATTAACCATGACACTCGCCGCCGTGGTCTTGCTGACGACCTTGGCCGGCGGAGCGGCGGCGTGGGGCTTCCAGCGCGATCGGGATCGGCGCGCCTTGCAAGAAATGACCCGTCAGGCCGAAGAGAACCGCAAGGAATCCAACACGGTCCAGGCCATTTCCCTAACCCTGGAGCAAGCGCGCGCGGAACTCGATCTCGATCACCACCCCGCGGCCTTGGTGGCGGCGCGCAAGGCCGAGGGATTGCTGGCCGCGGGAGGCGAAGCGCTGCGGCCGCGAGTCGAGGAGATGCTCGCCGACCTGGAGATGATAACGCGGCTGGAAGCGCTCCGCCTGGAAACGGTCGAGATGCTGCCCAACCAGAGCGGCTTCGACCCTCGCCCTTTGTCGCCCCGCTATCGGCAGGCTTTCGATCGCTACGGCATCGCGGTCCTCACCCTGGAACCCGATGACGCCGCGGAGAAGATCCGCCGCAGGGCGATCCGCCTTCCCCTTGTGACTGCCCTCGATCACTGGGCCGCCTTCGCCCCCGATGCGGACACGCGCCGGCGCCTGCTGTCGATCGCGCAGAGAGCCGACCCCGAACCGGACGGCGTGATGGCCGCGCTGCGACGGGCGATGATGGACGAGGATTCCAACGCGTTCAGACGGACACTGTTCGCTGATGAGCGGGTGAAGGATCTCCCACCGCTCGTACTTTTTGTGCTCGGCTCCTCGCTGCTCGCCACCGGCAACGCCGCCGAGGCCGTCCGCTTGCTGGAAAGTGCCTGTGCGCGGCGCCCGCAGGATTTCTGGCTGAACTATCAGCTCGGCGTGGCCCTGAGCCAGTTAAAGCCCCCTCAGAACGCCGAGTCCGTCCGCTACTGCACCGCCGCCATCGCCCTGCGACCGGACGTGCCGAGCCTATGGGTGAACCTCGGCGGCGTACTGGCGCCGCAAGGCCGGCTCCCCGAAGCGATCGCCGCCTTTAACAAGGCGATCGACCTCAAGCCCGATTATGCCCTGGCTCACTACAGCCTCGGGATCGCCCGGATGAAAGGGAACGATACCGATCGAGGTCGCAAGTCGCTTGAGGAGGCGATACGTCTGTGGCCCGACTTCGCCCCCGCCCACGAGGCGCTCGGCAATCTCCTGGCGCGGCAGCGCGAGCCGGCCGAGGCGGAGAAGCACCTGCGCGAAGCGATCCGCCTGAAGCCGAACTACGCCGACGCGCACAACGATCTCGCCAACGTCCTGGCGATGCGCGGAAAGCCGGACGAAGCGATCGCCTCGTATCGAACAGCACTGAAATTCGCTCCCAACGATGCGAAAATATGGAAGAACCTCGGAGAGATCCAGGGCCGGCAAGCGCGGTGGGAGGAGGCTGTCGATTCGTTCGAGAAAGCTCTGCGTCTCGATCCGAACTATGCCGAGGTCCACAACGATCTGGGCTTCGTCCGACTCCAACAGCGGCGGCCGAACGAGGCCGTCGCCGCTCTGCGCAAGGCGGTCGCGCTGCAACCGAATTCGCTCAAGGCCAACGCCAATCTCGCCAACGCCCTGCGTCTTGGGGGCCAAAGGAAGGAAGCGATCTCGGTTTATCGCAAAGTGATCGAGCTGCATCCGTCCCCGGATACCCATTACAATCTCGGCAACGCCCTGCTGGAATCGGGCGACCTGACCGGCGCCAAGGCTTCCTGCGATGAAGCCCTCAAACTCAAGCCCGATTACGCGGAAGCGCGCGCTACACTGGGGCTGGTGCTGCTGTCTCAGGGGCAGTTTGACGAAGCGAAGAGGAACTTGACCAAAGGACGCGACCTGCTCGCTCGGAGCGATCCGCGCCGGGGCCAGATCCAGGCCGCGATCGGCGACTGCGAACGGCTGCCTCGCCTCATCGGCAAGCTGCCGGCCATCCTCAAGGGCGAGGCGAAGCCTGCGGACAACGGCGAGCGCATCCTGCTCGCCAGCTACTGCATGCAAGTCAAACACCATTATGCGTCGGCCGCACGCCTCCTTGCCGACGGGTTCGCCGCCGACGGCAAACTCGCCGACGATCCGCGCGTCGGTCTGCGGTTTCAGGCGGCGCGCGCCGCCGTCCAGTCCGCCGCCGGCCAGGGCGAGGACGCGGCCGCTCTCGACGACAAGTCCCGCCTTCGCTGGCGGAAACAGGCGTTGGAATGGCTGCGCGTCGATCTCACCGCGTGGAGCAAGTCGGTGGACCGTGGGCCGGCAGCCGCGCGGGCACAAGCGCGCGACGCGCTTGAGGGTTGGCGGAACGAGCCGCTCCTGGCCGCCGTGCGCGAGCCAACCCAACAAGTTTGGCTGCCCGAAGACGAACGCCAAGCATGGCGAAAACTGTGGGCCGAGGTGGCCGATCTGTGCAAAAAGGTGGGACCATGACACAAAGGAACCTGCTATGAAGAACCGACGGCTATGGCTGGTGGGGTTGGTATGTTTCGGGGCCGGAGTTCTGGCGAGTGCCTGGCTGCCGCGTTCAACGCCTCCGCCGGCGCAGGCGCAATCCGCCCCGGCGCAGCCGGCCGCCCGCCGCGCGACGCCTGCCGACGACGGCAAATTGCGCATCATTTGCTTCGGCGCGCACCCCGATGATTGCGAGTTGCAGGTCGGCGGCACGGCGGCGCTGTGGGCGGCGCAGGGACATCACGTCAAGCTCGTGTCCGTTACCAACGGCGACATCGGCCACTGGCGCGAGGCCGGCGGACCCCTGGCCCGGCGGCGCATCGCCGAGGTCGAACGCGCCGACCGTCTCCTCGGCGTCACCGCCGAAGTGCTCGACATCCACGACGGCGAACTGCTGCCCACTCTGGAGAACCGCCGCACCATCACGCGCTTGATCCGCGAGTGGAAAGCCGACATCGTCATGAGCCATCGGCCCAACGATTACCACCCCGACCACCGCTACACCGGCGTTCTCGTGCAGGACTCGGCGTACATGGTCACGGTGCCGTTTTTCTGCCCGGATACGCCGATCCTGAAGACCAACCCCGTCTTCCTCTTCTATCCCGACCGTTTCCGGAAGCCCAACCCTTTCCAGCCCGACATCGCCGTCTCCATCGACTCGGTGATCGACAAGAAGCTCGACGCCCTGGATGCGCTGGTGTCGCAGTTTTACGAGGGCGGCGCCAACGGCTCCGCCGATCTACTGCCGCGCGAACCCGACAAACAGGCGGAGCGTCGCCGAAAGGTGCGCGAGGGATTCGCCGACCGCAGCCATGACGTGGCCCAGCGCTACCGCGCCAAGCTGGCCGACTGGTACGGCAAGGACAAAGCCGACAAGGTGCGGCACGCCGAGGCGTTCGAGATCTGCGAGTACGGCCGCCGTCCCAACCGTGAGGAGTTGGCCAAGCTGTTTCCGTTTTTCGAGAAGTGACCAAGCGAGCTCGGCGATACATCAGCTTCCGAGTGATCGAACCTCGCTCAATCCGCGGTATACCCCGCAAAGTACCACGATACCGGCTGACTGCCCTTGTAAACAGGCAAGCAGATTCCCGACCCACGATGGGTCGAGTCGGCCAACCGAGCAACCCCCCTCACGAGCCTGTCGGAGTGAGGGGGTTGTCGTACCAAAGATTTCTTGCATCCGTGTAGCTGAGAGCAGCTGCACTTTCCGCTCCGCCCACCGCTGGGAGACACCCTCGATAGCAAGAAACCCAGGAGCGTTGTCCGAGGAGATGGCCTCAATCTTCCGAAACAGGGCGATCTGAGCCTCCAGGTCAGTGGGGATGCCTCGCGCGGCGAGCCGCCGCAGTCGTTGGAGGCAGTCGCGATAGTGTTCCAGCAAGTCATAGGGATCGTCTTTTTCGCAGAAGCGAACGGACTCCGCCATGTTTCGGATGCGTTCGTCCAAGAGCTTCGTCAGGTCATAGCCGGACTTCCGGTAGACGGCGACCTGAAGTCGGCGGAGGGCCGCCGAGGCGTCAGGCTCATAGGGCGTCTGATGCTCCCAAAACTCCGCGCCCATCGCTTATGCCTCTTCGCCGAACTATTGTTTATACCGCAGATAGCAGTACATCATTGGCGCTCGGTTATCTCCTGTCAAGCGCGTCGGATCATGGCATTGCCCCCGCGACAGGCCTGCGATAGTCGGCAAGGTGCAGAGATTGTACGATGCAGGAATGGAGGTAGTCATGATCGAACTGACCGAGCAGCAAATCCAAGCGTTGGAAAACCCCGAAGCCACTCCGCCGCGCCTCGTGAATCCTCGGACCAAGGAGATGTTCGTCTTGCTCCGCGTTGACGAATACGAACGCCTGAAAGAGGACGAGTACGACGACAGCCCGTGGACGAGGGAGGAGCTTCAAACCCTGGCCTGGGAGGCCGGCAAGCATCGGTCCTAGCATGCGCATAGCCCTCCTTTCGGCCGGTGACGGCTGGCACCTCCGCGATTTGCAGCGTGCCGCGGCAAAATCGCATCACGAGGCGACAGCCGTCGATTTCCGCCGACTGTCCGCCGGTGTGGCGCACGGCCCGGACGAGCTGGCCGGCTTCGACGCCGTTCTGGTCCGCACTATGCCGCCCGGTTCGCTGGAGCAGGTTGTTTTTCGCATGGATTTGCTGCACCGGGCGCAGGCGCGCGGCCTCGCCGTGCTGAATCCGCCGCGCGCGGTGGAAACCTGCGTCGATAAATACCTGGCGACGGCCTACCTCGAAGCGGCGGGGCTGCGCGTGCCGCCGACGGTCGCCTGCCAGCACGCCGACTCCGCCCTGGAAGCGTTCGAGACGCTCGGCGGCGATGTCGTCGTCAAACCGCTGTTCGGCTCCGAAGGGCGCGGCATGGTGCGCATCTCGGACCCGGAGATGGCCTGGCGCACCTTCCGCACATTGGAGCGGACGCAGAGCGTACTGTATCTGCAACAGTTCATCCGTCATCCGGGCTGGGATCTCCGCGTGTTCGTGCTGGGTGGTCGCGTGCTGACGGCGATGCGGCGATACAGCAACGGCGATTGGCGCACCAACGTCGCCCAGGGCGGCCGAGGCGAAGTGGTGCGTCCTACCGTTGACGAGGAGCGCCTGGCCCTGCGCGCCGCCGCCGCGCTGGGCGCCGACATGGCCGGCGTCGATCTCTTGCCGGGGCCGCGCGGCGAGTGGTACGTCCTGGAAGTCAACGCGGTGCCCGGCTGGCGCGCCCTCGCCCCGGTGACGGGCATCGACGTGGCCGCCGGCATAATCGACTTTTTGGTCCACGAATATCGTGCGAGGTGACGCCGATGCCGGACGCCGGCCTGTGCGCGCAGATCGCCTGCATCTGGGAAGCGACGGCCCGCAAACCGGGCAACGTCCATCGCTACCGCGATTTCGCCGATACGTCGTACACCGATTTTTTGCTCAGCGCCGCCGCCATCGCGCCGGTGATGTCAACGGCCTGTCAGCGGCGCGTCGGCGCGACTGTCCTCGACGCCGTCCGCGCCACGCGCCACGTCGTCGGTACCAACACGAATCTCGGCATCGTCCTGTTGCTGGCGCCGCTGGCGAGCGTGCCGCCGGAGGAGGATCTTCGTACCGGCGTGCAGCGCGTCCTCGCCAATCTCGATGTCGAGGATGCTCGGCTGGTTTACGAGGCGATCCGTCTGGCGTCGCCGGGCGGACTCGGCCGCGCTGCCGAGCAGGATGTCTACGCCGAACCGACCGAAACGTTGCGGCAGGCGATGGCTCTCGCCGCCGACCGCGATCTGGTCGCGCGCCAGTTCGCCAACGGTTTTATTGAGGTGTTCGGCGATGGCGTACCGGCGCTGTTGGATGCCGTAGAGCGAATCGGTTCGATTGAAGGAGCAATCATTTTCGCACATTTGCAATTAATGGCTCGTCATCCCGATACGCTCATCGCGCGCAAACGCGGCCGGGCCGAGGCGGAGGAAACCGCACGTCGCGCAAGAGGCGTTCTCAATACCGATTGGCCGCGGGAGCCGGCGAGTTGGAGGGCGGTGAAGGAATTCGATGCCTGGCTGCGGGCCGAAGGGCACGCACGCAACCCCGGAGCAACGGCGGACCTGCTCACCGCTTGCCTGTTCGTTCTGCTCCGAGAGGATACGATAACTTTGCCGTCACGATACCAGTGGGCCGCCGGGTTCGAGCATGACTGAGCGCTTCAAGGTCCGCGTCACGAAGGACCATTTGGTTTTCTGCTCCGGGCACTTCATCAGCTACGAGGGCGACAAGTGCGAGCGGTTGCACGGCCACAACTATCGCGCCACCGTCGAGATCGAGGGCGAGCTGGACGAGAACCAGTACGTTTTCGACTTCATCGCCCTGAAGCACCGCACCAAGGCCATCACCGACGAACTCGACCATCGCATGATGCTGGCGACTCGCAATCCGCTGATTGCGGTCGAGGAAGGGCCGCGCAGCATCCGCGTCCGCTACCACGACCGCGAATGGCTTTTCCCGCGCGAGGATTGCGTACTGCTGCCCATCGAGAACACGACGGCCGAGTTGCTCGCTCGCTGGATCGCTCAGCGACTCGTCGAGGATTTGCAGCGCCAGCACAACTATCGGCCGGCGGTGCTGCGCGTTGAGGTCGAGGAGAACATCGGCCAGTCGGCCACCTGCGAATGGCGGCCGTCATAGCCCGTATGCCGATCATCCAATAGAACACGGATGAACACGGATCAGACGGATTGTCGCGGATCGGATCCTTGTTTGATCCGTGTAAATCCGTCTAATCCGTGTTCATCCGTGTTCTATTCTCGTGTGCAGATCGTCGAGGTCCGCTCGTGTCAGTCGGCCGTCGTGCAACGCCGAGGCCACCAGCGCCGCCCGCACGCCACACGCGCGCAACTCCTCCAGATCGCCGCGATGCCGCACGCCGCCGCCGGCGCTGATTTCCACCTTCGGAAACTCCGAACACAGCCGCGCACACAGATCGTGCGTGCCGGTGCCGCCGCCGAGTCCGACGCGCGCTAAATCGAGCACCAGCAGGCGGCGAACGCCCAGCCGCACCGCCTGCGCGGCGATCGACCATGCATCCCATCCTTCCCACGCGATGCGATCTCCCAGCGGTTCACCCTGGCGCAGATCCAGCGAAAACACCAGCCGTTCGCCGAGCGCTTGAGCCATCGCCGCCAGGGCCGCAGGGCCAGCCACCGTCTCCAAACCGACGACAATGCTCTCGATGCCGAACTCGGCGAGGTGACAAGCCTGTGTCACTTCCCGCAAACCGGCATCCACCCATAATCGGAAACCCGCTGCGCGCAGAGCGGAATAAATCCCCCGTGCTGGTTCACCGCCGAGGATGGCATCGAGGTCGGCAAGATAGAACTCGCTCAGGCCGAAATGGTTTTGGACGGCGCGGGCAACATCCAGCGGATGGCTCGATGCCGCGATCCGGCTGACGATGGGGCGATACTCCTGGCGGCGTCCGCCCACGCCGCGCACCACTTCGCCGTTCATCACGTCCAGGACCGGAAGAATTCGCATGGGACCGGCATCCCTCCTCGGGAATCTCACGAGATCGTCGATAAAGCCGTTGCAAAACGCGCCCGGCCGGGACAGGATAAACGCTCGCTCGGCGAACGGTCGCCGGCTTTTTTCTCGGAGGACACCATGCGTTACACTCTGCTGTTTCTCGCCCTCGCCGCCACGGCGGCCCTCGGAGCCGATTCCCCTGTCAAGACGGCGGACGACGCCACGAAGGGTTCCCAATTCTTCAACGGCAAGGATCTCGAAGGTTGGGAGGGCGTCAAGGAATACTGGAGCGTCAAGGACGGCGCCATCGTCGGCTACACGCCGAAAGATCCCGGTTACAACAATTTCCTGTGCAGCAAGAAGAAGTATGGCGATTTTGAGCTATCGTTCAAGGTGCGACTCAAGGACGGCGTCGGCAACAGCGGCGTGCAGATCCGCAGCAAACTGCTCAATCCGGAGAAATACATCGTTGGCGGGCCGCAGGCGGACATCGGTCAAGGCTTCTGGGGCAGCCTGTACGGCGAACAGTTCGGCGGCATGATGAAGCAATCGCCCGGCGATGTGGTCAAGAAGGTGGTCAAGCAGAACGACTTCAACGACTACTCCATCAAGTGCGTCGGCAAGCACGTCACCATCAAGATCAACGGTGAGACGATGGTCGATGGAGACTTCGCCAAGATGCCGGAGGAGGGCATCATCGCCTTCCAGTTGCACGCCGGCTTCAAGTCGATGGAAGTGACCTACAAGGACATCCACTTCACGGACCTGAGCAAGAAGAAGTAAGGTTCCAGCTGCGGACAAGCGTGGGGCGTTCGCGCGAACGTCTCACGCTTTTTTTGTAACTACTGTAACCGGACGGCTCGCCCGGTGCAGTATCTCGGTAGACAACGCGAATGGGAGGATGCTACCTGTGGAGGGGCGACAGCCTGCGGCTTGCTCGGCGATAAACGCGAACGTCTCCGACGCCGAACTGCTCGAACGTTTCGTCAGCCGGCGCGATGAGGGCGCTTTCGCCGCGCTGATGCTGCGGCACAGCTCGATGGTGTTCGGCGTGTGCCGGCGGATTCTGCATCACGCCCAGGATGCCGAGGACGCTTTTCAGGCGACGTTCCTGATCCTCGTCCGCAAGGCGGCGGACATCGGCCAGCGTGAACTGCTCGGCAACTGGCTGTACGGTGTGGCCGTTCGGGTGGCGACGCGCGCACGCCTCACGGCGGCGCGGCGGCGAACACTCGAGACGGCAGACACGCGAAGAATCGCTGAGTCCCTACCGCACCCGAGCGAAACGGCGGACTTCGCCGCGACCATTGAAGAGGAAGTGCAAAGGCTGCCGGCGAAATATCGCGGCCCCGTCGTTTTGTGTTATCTGGAAGGCCGAACCAACGAGGACGCGGCCGGCGAGTTGCGCTGGCCGGTTGGCACGGTAAAGGGACGCTTGGCCCGCGCGCGTGAGTTGCTGCGCAAACGTCTCATCCGTCGCGGCCTGGTTCTGTCCGCGGGGGCGATGATCACCGCGTTGTCACCGGAGGCGCTGGCGGCGATGTTGCCGCCCGGCCTGTTCGATTCCACCCTCAAGGCCGCGACGGCGTTCGCGGCGGGCGACGCGGCAACCGGTGGACTTGCGTCCGCGCAGGCGGTCGCGCTGATGAAGGGAGTGTTGCACACCATGTTCGCGACCAAGATGAAGACGATGGCGGCGCTGCTGCTGGCGTTGGCCGTTCTCGTCGGCGGGGCGGGCGCATTCGATTATCACACCTTGGCGAGGGAGGCCGACGCCAAGAAGTCGGACAAGGAGAAAATTCAGGGCGAATGGAAGGTGGAGTCGGCCAAGGTGAACGGGGAAGAATCACAAGGCGCCGAAGGTGATCGCATCAAGGGCGCGACGTGGACAATCGCGGCCGAAAAGATCACCGTCACCTTCAACGGCGAAGACCGTGTAGCCACCTACAAGCTCGATCCCGCAGCCAAGCCCAAAGCAATCGACGTGATGACCGAAAAAGAGGGCACCTTCAAAGGCATCTACAAGCTGGAAGGCGACACGCTGACAATCTGCGCAACCCTCGGGCAGGAAGACGGCGAACGACCGACCGAGTTCGTCAGCAAGGAAGGCAGCTCCACCATGTTGTTCGTTCTGAAGCGAAAGAAGTGATCGAGACGCCGAGCCGCGAGCGTAAGTGAGCGGTCCCGTCCATCGCTCCCCAACGCTCGCGGCTCAGTTCGTCGTTCGCATTCGCTCCAGCTCCGCACGCAAGCGCTGCACCTCTTCTTCCGCCGCCAAACGCGCTTGCTGTTCCGCCTCGGCGCGGCGTGTTTGTTCTTCGGCGCGGCGCCGCATTCGTCGCAGTTGCCGGCGCGTTTCATCCAAATCGCGTTGCAGATCCGCCGGCAGCGGCAACAATTCCCCCTTGTACCAGAAGCGCACCCAGTCATCGAGCAAGGCCACCTCCACGTCCAACGGCTCGATGGCATGACGCCCATCCTCATTGGGCGGCACGCTACGATACTTGCGCCCACGCAAATGGTACAGTGTCAGATCGTCGGCATCGGGATAAAACAGCAGAAAGTACGGCACTTTCAAGTCCCGCTCGTACTTCTGCATGTTGTCTTCGTAATCCTTGCGTTTGTTGTACTTGGAGACGTACTCCAACATCCAGAACGGGCTGACCGGCTGAAGCGGAAGGTCGTAGCTGCCGCTGACCCGGATTGGTTCGGGCCAGACCACCACCATGTTGTCGGGCACCACCTGGCCGATGTTGCGCGGACCACGCCGCGGATACTGAACCAACAATTCGTTGAACACTTGCACATCGGGACGGCGTGCTCGGACCAGAGCAAGGCTTTCCAACGTGATTTCCCGTTGTTTTCCTTGGGCGGCGGCTTCCATGAAATGCTTCTGCTTCAGTCGTTTTAGATATGCCTCCGCGGCATTTTCGTATTCGATCCGCAGCAGCGTCCGGGGTTTCTGCGTGGACATTCTTCCTGCTCCTCGAAAAGTCCCGAAGCCGGCCAGTAGCCTACCTTTTTGCGCGCGCGGGAGAAAGGTCAACTGTTCATCCTTGTTGCCGTCTCCGCCGGCCGCGCGGCTTTTTGACCTGCGGCGAGGCCACCGGCTCGCCCTTCAGCTTGGAAATCAGATCGCGCAGCTTGGCGGCGTCCTCGTAGCGCCGCTCGTCCGCCGCCTTGAGCATCTCGCGGTGCATCTCCTCCAATTGCTCCTCGGTGACGAAATCCTCGGCCTTGCCCGCCGCCTCCGCCGCGATCTTGCGGGCGGCGATCTCCTCCTCGATGCCCATGCTGATGGCCGTGCGCACCGTCTCCGGCGTGATACCGTGCTCGACGTTATATTCCAGCTGCAAGGCGCGGCGGCGCGTCGTCTCGTCGATGGCGCGCTGCATCGACTCCGTCACGCGGTCGGCGTAGAGGATCACCTCGGCGTTGACGTTGCGCGCGGCGCGGCCGATGGTTTGAATGAGCGATGTTTCGGAGCGCAGAAATCCTTCCTTGTCGGCGTCGAGGATCGCCACCAGCGACACCTCCGGCAAATCGAGTCCCTCGCGCAGCAGATTGACGCCGACCAGCACGTCGAAGGCGCCTTCGCGCAGCTCGCGTAGAACCTGCACGCGCTCGATGGCGTCCAGTTCCGAATGCAGCCATTTGCAGCGCAGGCCGGCTTCGCGGAAATAATTGCTCAGATCCTCGGCCAACCGCTTCGTCAGCGTCGTCACCAGTACGCGCTCTTGGCGGGCGGCGCGCTTCTTGATCTCCTCGATCAGATCGGGCACCTGGCCGCGCGCCGGCCGCACGTAGAGGAGCGGATCGACGAGGCCGGTCGGCCGGATGAGCTGCTCGACGACCTCGCCGCCGCTGCGTTCCAGCTCGTAGGCCGCCGGCGTCGCCGACATGAACAGTACTTGCTTGACGCGCTTCTCCCATTCGTCGAAGCGCAGCGGTCGATTGTCCAGGGCGCTGGGCAGCCGGAAGCCGTGCTCGACGAGCGTGAGCTTGCGGCTGTGATCGCCGGCGAACATGCCGCGCACCTGCGGGAGCGTCGCGTGCGATTCATCGACGACCATGAGGAAGTCCTCCGGGAAGAAGTCGAGCAGCGTGTAGGGCGGCTCGCCGGGCTTGCGGCCGCTGAACCAGCGGGCGTAGTTCTCGACGCCGGGACAGTGGCCGACCTCCAGCAGCATCTCGACGTCGAAGCGCGTCCGCGCCGACAACCGCTGCGCTTCCAGCAATTTGCCCTCTTTTTTGAACTGCTCCAGCCGTTCGTCCAACTCACCCCGGATGCCCTCGACGGCCTGCTTGATGCGCTCCTCCGGCGTGACGAAGTGCTTGGCGGGATAGATGTACAATTCGTCGAGTTGCCGCAGCGTCTCGCCGCTGGTCGGATGGATGATGGCCAGGGCATCGACCTCGTCGCCGAACAGTTCGACACGGATGCCGAACTCCTCGTAGGCCGGCCAAACCTCGATCACGTCGCCGCGCACGCGGAACTTGCCGCGCGTGAAGGCCACGTCGTTGCGCTCGTATTGAATATCAACGAGTCGCAAGAGCAAATCGTCGCGGTTGATGGTGTCCCCCTTGACGAGGCGGATCATCATGCGCTTGTAATCGCTGGGCGAACCCAGGCCGTAGATGCACGAGACACTGGCGACGATGACGACGTCCTCGCGGCTGACGAGGGCGCTGGTGGCCGCCAGGCGCAGGCGGTCGATGTTCTCGTTGATGAGCGCGTCCTTCTCGATGTAGATGTCGCGCTGCGGGATGTAGGCTTCCGGCTGGTAGTAGTCGTAGTAACTGACGAAGTAGTGGACGGCGTTGTGCGGAAAGAAGCCCTTGAACTCCTTGTAGAGCTGAGCGGCCAGCGTCTTGTTGTGGGCCAGCACCAGCGTCGGCTTGCGGACCTGCGCGATGACGTGCGCCGCACTGAAGGTCTTGCCGGTGCCGGTGGCACCGAGCAGCGTCTGGTAGGGCCGGTTGTCTTGGAAGCCCTCGACGAGCTTGGCGATGGCCTGCGGCTGATCGCCGGCGGGTTGGAAGGGACTGACCACCTCGAACTTGGCTACCATCTGCTGCTCCGTTGGTATTGAATTGCCAGCCCGCAGCGCCAGCAAGGGATCTACCCTTGCTGGCGCTGCGGGCTGGTTAGGGAACGACGACGTGCGGACGCAAACGCTCCAGCGTTTTCGGTCCGATGCCCGGCACGCGCCGCAGATCGTCCACGGATCGAAAGGGTTTCTTCGCGCGGGCATCGAGAATGCGCTGCGACAATTTTGGGCCGATGCCGGGCAAGCGTTGCAGTTCCTGAAGCGTCGCCCGGTTGAGGTCGATCGGCTGCGTTGGAGATACTTTCTTGACGGTGACAACGACGCTTCGTTTCTCTTTCGGCACCGCGCCGCGGATCGGCTCCGGCGACGCTTCGCCTTCCTCGTGGCGAATGGGAGGCTCAACCTGGACGAAGGGGCGAAGTTTCTCCAGCATTTTCGGACCGATCCCGCCGACCAGACGAAGTTCCTCCACGTCGCGGAAGCCGTGATGCTCCGCGCGATACGTCTCGATGCGAAGGGCGAGGTTTTCGCCGACGCCGGGCAGTTGCAACAGCTGCGCGTGGTCCGCCTGGTTCAGATCGACGAACGGGAGATCCTCGTCCGCCGGTTCCAGCGTCGCCGGCCGGCAACTCCAGCGCTGGGCGGCGAATGTGTGCCAGGCGATCAGAACGAGGGCCAGCAGCAGAAACAGTGCCGCCGTCGCCTGGACCGGCCGCGACCAAGCGGGCGCGGGATTGGCGGGGAGACGAATCGCGAGATTGCCAGGGGGAGAAACCCACTGCATCGCCTCAGGCCACTCCGGTGGTGGCGTCGGCGAGGCGGCGGCGACGCCCACCGGCGACGGGGCCGCGTCCATGAGGCTGCATCCTTCGAGGTGTCCGGCAACACAACTCCGAATGGATTTATTGTACCGAACGGAAGCGCGGCCGCAAACGATGGGAGGGCTTCCTTTCGAACCTCAGCGATCCGAACCCATCAACCGATCGTTCGGCGTGTAGTCATCCGTTTCGCGGCGTCCTGTCGGTCGCACCCTACCGTCGCGTTCGGGCTGCTGGACGTGCGACTCTCCTTCGGGGACGGAAGCCAACGGGATGGCGCCTTCCACCTGCACGTCCGGCTCCGGCCGAGGCTCGGCGGAGTAGCCCTTGGTGTGAGCGCCTCCCGGATCATTCGTACCGGGCAGCGGTTCTTCCAGGGGAACCTCGTGCGGCCGCTCGTCGGCATCCACGATCTTGCTCGCTTGTTTCTCCACAGATTTATCGGCCATGCTGCACCTCCTTGGAGGGACAAGATTCAGAGTGCAAATCCGGGACCGTCCCCAGCCGTGGCGGCGCGAGCGCAGCGGCATGGGCGTTGCAGGAAATAACCAGGATACGCTTACGCTTTTCGGGCCGAGAAAGGCGGCCACGGCGCGGCGTTGCCGCACCGAAACGCATAACCATGCCAAAGCACAAGAAGGACAAACACTCCCGGAGCATCCGCAAAGGCTTCAAGTCGAAGCAGCCCGGCGTACCGCCGGCGGTCGGCAAGCCGTCCGTCAACGCGGGGGAAAGCAACGCCTTTCAGCAGCACGATGCCGCCAAACGAGCCGGCAGCTTCGCGGGAGCGGGCAATCATCCTCGGACGGGCAACCCCGGTCATCAATAAACTTCCACGACGCGGACTCGTTGCCGGTGTTCAAACGGCATTCGGCGTGAGACAAGGGCCGACCAAGGGAGAGGACGACCATGATTGTCGCACCCGAAATGCCGGCCGGTTGGCAGCACCGCGAGACGTCGGTCAACGGCATTCGGCTGCACTACGTCGAGGCGGGTTCCGGCCCGTTGGTCGTACTGCTGCACGGCTTCCCCGAATTCTGGTACTCGTGGCGGCATCAGATCCCCGCCCTGGCCGCGGCGGGATTTCGCGTCCTCGCCCCCGACCTGCGCGGCTACAACCTGTCCGACAAGCCGCCCGGCGTTTCCGCCTATCGCGTCGAAGTCCTCCTCGAAGACGTGGCCGGCTTGATCCATCGGGTGGGAGAAGAGAAGGCCAGTATTGCCGGCCACGATTGGGGCGGGGTCCTCGTCTGGTTTTTCGCCATGCGCCATCCGGAGATGGTGGATCGACTCATCATCCTCAACGCACCGCACCCCGCCGCCTACCGGCGCGAGTTGTGGTCGTGGACGCAACTGCGGAAGTCGTGGTATGTGTTTCTCTTTCAGGTTCCTGGATTGGCCGAATTGTTGATCGGCGCCGGCGATTACGACCTGGTCGGCCGCATGTTGCGCCGCCAGCCGGTCCATCGCGAGGCGTTTTCACCGGAGGACGTGAGGCACTACAAGCACGCTCTGGCCCGGCCGGGCGCGTTGACGGCCGCGCTCAACTACTACCGAGCGATGGGCAACCCGATGCATCGATCCGAGCGTGAAACCGTGCCCATCACGGCGCCTACCTTGCTACTGTGGGGGGAGCGGGATTCGTTTCTGAGCATACGTCTGACCGAGGGATTAAATGCGTGGGTGCCGAACCTGCGCGTGGTGCGTTTCCCGGATGTTAGCCACTGGATACAGAATGACGCGCCGGAGCGCGTGAACCGCTCGATGATCGACTTCCTGCGCGGCGCGCCCCTCCAATGAGATCCGCACTCCGCGAACGAGTGAAGACACAAACAGACGAGGCCCGCAGCCAAGAGCGGCTGCGGGCCTCGTCTGTTGGAAGCGCTGGCGCGTTACAGAGCTTTTTTGCCGTTGAATCCTCCCATGCCCTTGCCGGCGAAGCCGCCCATGCCCATACCGCCCATCATGTTCATGCCGCCCATGCCGCCCATACCGCCCATGCCGCCCATACCACCCATGCCCATCATGTTCATGCCGCCCATTCCCATCATTCCCCCGCCCATTCCCATCATACCGCCGCCCATTCCCATCATGCCACCGCCCATGCCCATCATGGACATGCCGCCCATGCCCATCATCGACATCCCACCACCCATTCCCATCATCGACATCCCACCGCCCATGCCCATCATCGACATCCCACCGCCCATGCCCATCATCGACATTCCGCCCATTCCCATCATGCCGCCGCCCATGCCCATCATGCCGCCGCCCATCATGCCGCCGCCCATTCCCATCATGCCGCCGCCCATCATGCCGCCGCCCATCATGCCGCCGCCCATGCCGCCGCCCATCATGCCAGTCATCATGGCGGCGCCCGTGGTGTCGGTCATCATGTTGTTGAGCGGCGGCAGCATCGGCGGGGGAGGCATCCCGGCGCCTCGGAACCGCTGCCCGTGCGAAGGGCTGGGCCACACCAGAAGCGCGAGCACAAGAGACAAGATGAGTAGATAACTGACCTTCGCGATGTGTGTGGGGGAGAACATGAACACTCCTCATGACCATCGGTAGACGCCCGAGACGTTCCACAACGACGGGCAAACCGTGGCCGGTGGTGAAAGAAACATCCATGCCGCCGTGGCATTACGGGGGATGTTCGGGTGGTGAAAGGACGTAACCCCACCCGACAAGGGCTTATTTGTTTATACTCGCCTTTTTTTGACCCGTCTAGGGGCGCGAACAAAGAAAACTGAAGAAAATGTCATGCTCGACCCCCCGACGAGAGTCTCACTTCGACGCCGGGCGCGCGAGCAGGCCGCGCGTTTTCAGCCAGGCGGCCAGTTGATCCGGCCACGCCGCCGCCGCGCTGCGGCCAACGGCCAGGCCGACCCCATGCGCTCCTTTTTCGTAGATGTGCAGCTCGGCCGGCACCTTGTGCTTGCGCAGCGCCTGGTAGAACAGGATGCTGTTTTCCGGCGGCACGGCCTTGTCCTCGTTGGTGTGAAACAGAAACGTCGGCGGCGTCCGCTCCGTCACCTGTTTGTCGTTGCACAGACTTTCGACGAGTTCGTCCGTGGGTTTGTCGCCGAGAAGATTGCGGCGCGAACCCAGGTGAGCGAAGGGCGGCCGCAGCGTGATGACGGGATAACAGAGGATGGCAAAATCGGGCCGGCAACCGACGCGCTCAATGAGGTCGTCAGCGTCGGGCTTGCCGTCGTCGAAGTGCGTGGCCGCCGTCGAGGCGAGATGACCGCCGGCCGAGAAGCCCCAGACGCCGATGCGCTTGGGATCGAGGTTCCACTCCTTGGCCCGGCCGCGCACGATGCGGATGGCCCGCTGCACGTCTTGCAGGGGAGCGGGATGATGGTAGCGCGGCCCCAGGCGATAGCGCAGCACGAAGGCAGCGATGCCGTGACGGATCAGCCAGTCGGCGGGATCCTTGCCCTCGTGTCCGACAGCCAGACTGCCGTAGCCGCCGCCCGGACAGACGACCACCGCCGTGCCCGTCGCCTTATCCGCCGGCGGCAGATGGATCGTCAGCGACGGCTTATCGCGTTCCTCCGTGCCGACGGCGCCGGGAGCGCCCTTGGGCCAAAGCAGTTCGACCGCCGGTTTATCCTCGGCGGCACAGACAGTCAGAGCGAGGGTAAGCAAGGCGAAGGAGGTCATCTCGGCGGTTCCTTTCGCAAGCCGGCGTCAAAAGATCGTTCGCTATCGGCGAACATAGGGATTCGTCGGGAGACGGCAATCGAATACCGGGCGCGCTGAAAAAAAGATGGAAGCCTCCGCGCTCTTCGTGCAGTAATACAGTACGCGAAGGCAACCCGGAGGAGTGTACGCATTCATGGCCGGCGCCCCGATTACCACCGTCCTGCGGCAACTCCGCCAACTCCTGGGCACGGGGTCGGCCGGCGCGGCGTCCGATGTGGACCTCCTGCGGCGTTTCCTCGCCCAGCGCGATGAGGAAGCGTTCGCCGCACTTGTGCGGCGCTACGGGCCGATCGTCTTGGGCGTGTGTCGTCGGGTGCTAGCCGAGCCGAGCGACGTGGAGGATGCGTTCCAGGCCACGTTTTTGATATTGCTGCGCAAGGCCGCGTCGATCGCGCGGCCGGAACGATTGGGTCCGTGGCTGCACGGCGTCGCTTACCGCGTGGCCGTGCGCGCGCGCCGCCAGGCCGCCCAACGGCGCACTCACGAAACGCAGGTCGCCGCCATGTCCGCATCCGATCCGACCGCCGCCGTCGCCTGGCGCGAATTGTCGCCGCTGCTCGATGCGGAAGTCCATCGCTTGCCGGAGAAGTATCGTGTTCCGTTCATCCTCTGCCATCTCGAAGGGAAGACGAACGAGGAGGCGGCGAACTGTCTGGGCTGTCCGAAAGGGACGGTGCTTTCGCGGCTGGCACGGGCGCGCGAACGGCTCCGCAAGCGATTGGTTCAGCGCGGCATCACTCTGACGGGCGCGGCCCTGGCCGCCGTGCTGACGGAGAACGCCGTCTCCGCCGCCGTGCCCTCGCCTCTTGTCGCCGCCACCGCGAGCGCGGCCATGCTCGGCAAGGTCGGAACGTCCGCCACACCGGCGGCCATCCTCGCGGAAGGAGTGATGAAAGCCATGTTCCTGGATCGCGTGAGAAGCTGGGCCGTGCTGTTGTTCGTCCTGGGCATCGCCGGCGCCGGCGCTGGGATGCTCGCCCATCGGGCGCTGGCCGAGAGGCAGACGGCGGCGCTGCCGGCGAGCGAGGCGCCGCCGAAGAACCCCGCCCCGGCGGAGAAGAAAGAGGAAGCGATAAAGGCCCAGGCCGCCGACAAAAAGGACGATGATCCGCTGCCCCCCGGCGCGGCCGCTCGCTTGGGCCGACTGCGTTTCCGTCACGGGGAAGTTATCCGCTGCCTCGCCTTCTCGCCCGATGGCAAGCTCCTCGCCTCGGCCGGGGAGAACCTCAAAATCCAAAAAGACATGGAGGACAAAACCATTTGCCTGTGGGACGCCGAAACCGGCAAGGAACGCGCCCGCCTGCAAGGCCACGACGGGACGCTCTGGTCGCTCGCCTTTTCGCCGGACGGCAAGACCCTGGCGGCGACCAGCACCAAGGGAATAGGCGTCGATTCCAGCACGCAGTTGACGCTGTGGGACGTGGCCACGGGAAAACCGCGGCGGCGCATCCGCGGCCCCCACCCGGATGTTGGAGGTATTCGGCCCGTTGCCTTCGCCCCCGACGGCAAAACACTGGCCTTTGCGGGTGAGGACGGCGCGCTCCGCCTGTGGGAGACGGGCACCGGCAAGGAGATCCGCCCACTGCCGATCAAGGGCCATGCTTGCTCGCTCGTGTTCTCGCGGGACGGCAAAGTCCTCGCTGTCGGCGATTATGGCGGCGTCCTCCATCGTTGGGATCTCGACAGCGGGAAGGAACTCGACACCGTGACGGCCCACAAAGGCTGGATTCGCACCGTGGCGTTCTCGGCCGACGACAAGCTCCTCTTCTCGCTTGCCGATGGCGGCGAACTCCGACTGTGGGAGGCCGACACGGGCAAGCCCTTCGCTTCCTTGAATCCGATGTCCGGGGTGGTTTCGGCGGCCTTCTCTCCGCGCGGACGAACGCTGGCTCTCCTGCGAAACAAGTTGTCCCAGGCGGAGCCGGCCGTGGTGCATGGCCAGGTCGCTCAACCGATGGCGGACGCGAAGCAGATGATTCAGCTATGGAATGTCGAACGCGATCCCAAGCCAATTCGCACGATTGCGATAGTTCCGTCCGAGACCGAACGGCACTCCGGCGATTATTTTGATTCCCTCCGCAATCAGAACAAGACTTGTTTTGTCGCTTTTTCACCGGACGGCAATAGCTTGGCCACGGCGGATCGAGATGGAGCGATCCGCTTGTGGGACGCGGCCGGCGGCGAGGAACGCTCGGTTTCCGCATCGCCGGGGGAGGCCGTCCACGCCCTCGCCTGGGAGCGGAACGGCAAGACGCTGCTTTCGGGAGGGAACGATCGAACGGTGCGCTTCTGGGATCCGCGCCGCGGCGAACAGCGGCGTTCGTTTCCAACCGGGCGGGCGGTAACGCGGCTTCGTCTCTCTCACGATGAGAAACTGCTGGCCACGGTGGATCGAGATACGATATCCTTGTGGCGAACCGGCGACGGCTCTCCCTGCGGCGGCTTCGCGGCGACGGCGCCTGTGCTCTCCAAAGAGGTCAAACCCAGGGCGGTTTCCTATGATGTGGCGATCGCTCTCGGCTTTTCCGGCGAGGATAAGGCGTTGGCCGTGGCGAGCAGTCATGTCCGCGAAACCGGCCACATCCTCGGCCCCACTATCATCACTCGGTTTGAATTGTGGGACATAGCCGCCGGCAAACCGTTGCGTCCCGCGCGTGATTCGTTGTCGCGTTCGCATCGCCGCGACCAACTCTGCCGTGTCTTCTCGATGGACGGCAAAATCGCGGCAGGCTATTGCAACGGTCAACTTTTCATCTGGGACGCGGCGACCGACAAAGAAACGCTGGTGAGTCGAGATCCGAGGGTGGGGGCGCGCGTGGTTGCCCTTTCGCCGGACGGCAAAGTTCTGGCGACGGGTGCATGGCAGCCTGGCAAGCAGGGCGAGGCTCGCGACACATCGAGCATCACGCTTTGGAAGTTGGACACGAAAGAGATCCAACAACCCACCCCGAAAGCGAGCCATGTTCCCGCCACGCCAAACCCCAAACTCCGCGAGTTGGACAAACGGCCCGGATACGTCACCTCCTTGGCGTTTTCTCCCGACGGCAAGCTCTTGGCCTCGGCTGCGCAGCACCAGCAAGATCCGAGTGCGACCCTTCGCTTGTGGGACATCGCCACCGGCAAGGAGATGCGTCACTGGGACGGGCATCGCGACCGAGTAAATGCCCTCGCGTTTTCTCCCGGTGGCGATCGCTTGGCCTCCGCGAGCGCCGATGGCACCGTACTGGTATGGAAGGTCGAGTAGAGATCGCACGCTTAGCACGGCAGAGATCCAATAGTGGAACTAACCAAATGGCGAGCTGGGGGCGCCCTTGGGCCAGAGCAATTCGACCGCCGGTTTGTCCTCGGCGGCACAGACGGTCAGAGCGAGGGTAAGCAAGGCGAAGGAGGTCATCTCGGCGGTTCCTTTCGCAAGCCGGCGTCAAAGGATCGTTCGCTATCGGCGAGCATAGGGATTCATCGGGAGACTGCAATCATCCCCCTCCTACAGGCACGTCCAAAGGGGCCGCGATGAGCGGGGCGTGCTTGGAAAGCCGGTTCGACACGGTTACAATTGCCGAACTGGATTATCACCAAAGGAATCGTTGCAGCAGTTCCAGCCACGCGACAGGACCGCGAGGGCTGCTCGTTTCCATTGGGAGTCCAGGAGGAGAAAGTAACAATGACACGACGAGGTTCGATCGGTAGTGAGGTTGTCGCATTGGCGGCCGTCCTGATCTTGTTTGCCGGCGGATGCTCGAACAAAGGTGGACGCGCCGGCAAGGTGGAGGTGGTGCTGTCCGAACGACTCAAGCAAAAAGGGGTGACGCTGGAAGATTGGCGTTACTCGGACTCCCAGAAGTCCTTTGGAATAAAACTGAAGGCCAGCAGCCCGGTTGATAAGCACACCTACCTCACGATCAGCGGACCCGGCATCGGTCAGGCCAGCTCGCCAATCCCGGCGGGGGACAGCATCAACAAGAAGGAATGGATTGACTTCGGGGGAACCAAGGCCCTGGGGAACCCGTTCGAGAACTTTCCCCAGAGCGGAACAATCACCATCGATGCACGATGAGCCGATGCCGAGGGAGCGCCGGAAGTCGATCTCGGAGCGGCGGCGGGAAGCAGCCCGGTGTCCAAGGATCTGAGTCGGTCCGTTAGGAGTCGAGATACATGGATCTCTTCGCGCGAAACGAGGCGGCCAACAATTGGCTCGCGGATCATCCCGCGGTTCTAGGTGCCGGGGCCGTGGTCCTGGGACTGATCCTTGTCGGTCTTGGCGTCTGGTCCCTCGTGACGGGGCAGGCTCCGACCAAGCGGGGGCCGGACCTGGAAGGAGGCAACGCCAAGGCGATGGCCTTCGTCTGGCTCGGCTTCGGCGCCCTTTGCCTTCTGTTCGGTTTCTTCAAGATCGTCAGCGGGCTTATCTAGGAGTGAGCGTGTTCCCCACAGCTATCACGGATCGAGGATTTTTCACCACCCCGGCACGTCATCGAGAAGCCTGGCCACGGCGGACCGCGATGGGGCGATCCGCTTGTGGGACGTGGTCAGCGGCCGGGAGCGCTCGATTTCCGAGTCCCCGCGTCAGGCCGTCCGCGCTCTCGCCTGGAAGCGAAAAGGAGATGCGTCACTGGGACGGGCATCGCGACCGGGTAAATGCCCTCGCGTTTTCTCCCGGTGGCGATCGCTTGGCCTCCGCGAGCGCCGATGGCACCGTACTGGTGTGGAAGGTCGAGTAGAACTTGCACTCACGGCGGGAGGAGAGCTGTTAGCGTGCCTCACCTCGCGCGACCTGACTCTCGCGCCACGCCTCCGTGAATGCCTGAAAGCCGCGTTCGACCTGCGGACCCGCCTTGCGGGCCGCCTCGCGCACCTCCGCCGCGCCGGGCGATATGCCGCGCGCTTGCAACAGACTCGCCGCCTGGACCGCCACCGCCTCGTCATAATCGCTCAGCGCCCGCACCACCGCCGGCCACTCGCCTTTGGCCTCGCGCAGCAGGCGGCGGGCGTAGGCGAACGCGCTCGTTCGCTCGCCGTCGCGGTCCGCGTCGATCCATACCGGCCCGGTTGAGCCGATCGCGCGCCGATGCACCACCGGCGAGGTCGGCTGATACGGCCGGGCGATCGGCCAATACAACTCGCGCACCCCCGGCCCGGAAGCGACGACCACCAGATGCGCGTCGTGGCGGAAGCGGGGCAGCGTCCATTCGCCCTTCCACTTGACACCCGCCTTCTTGCCGTCGGGTCTGCGAGCCTCGCGCACCTTGTTACCGTTGGCGTACAACTCCACCTTGTCGGCGACAGCCCAGCTCGGACCCAGCACGCGCACCGCGACCTTGATTTCGCCCCGCGCCGGCACGAGATCGCCCGGTCCGTACTTGTCGTTGACGGTGATGTCGGCCAGCAGGCCGCAGCCGACCAGTACACGCCCCGCCGCGAAGCTCTCCGCGGCCGCTGACACGTTGATGTCACCGGGGCGGTCGTCGCGGCAGCGGATGTACGTCCGGCCCTGGCCCACGATGAATCGGCTGACATCGTGCGAATCGCTCGCACCGACCGGCGTCAGAAAAACGCCGCGATTGAGCAAGCCGAACCAATCGCGATACGGCCGCATCACGTCCGTCTGCTGCGCCCCGGAGTTGACCACTTCCATACCGTTCGCCCGCAATTCCCAGCCGTCGAGCCGTTCGCCGGTCAGAGCCAGATGATGTCGAGGACCGAACGGACGAAAGCCGCTGTGCAGGTCGCACGGATGATTGAGGATGACGACCTTCGCCCTCGTCCGCTCGGCGATGCCGGCGAAGAGCGATTTCCAATCCTTCGCCGCCGCATCGGGCACCGGCCCGCCGGCGCGGACGGGCCAGATGTTGAAATGCCCCACGGCGGTCGTGACCTCGTTGCCCGTGACCAGCGTGAAATCTTTTCCGACGCCCTGCTTGATCGCCGCGTCGCGGTAATCCACTTGCCGGTTGTGGTCGGTGGCGATCGGCAACTCGATCCCCTCACCGGCCAGGGTCAGCACGCGCTCCGCGACGCTGGCGTCACCGTGGCCGGAATAGGTGAGCGTATGAACGTGAGTATCGCAGCTCACGTAACCGGGCGTCGGCACTTCGCGGCGGATCGACAGCGTTTTGCGGACGAGCTCGCCGGGCCGCACGGAGACGCGAACGGTGTCGATGCCGTACTCGAAGCCGCGGCCGGCGTGGATCGTGTAGTCGCCCGCCGGCAACTCGATACGGGGCTTGCCGTCGCCGCTGTAGACCACGCCGGCACGCACCGCGAGATGACTGTCCGATACCGTTCCCACCGTCGCCAGCGCGCCCTGCGCGTTCAGGATGGTGAGACGGCACGGCATAGGCGCTGCATCGCCCTTTTGTCCGGCTTCCACCACGGAAAGCTCGACCACCGCCTCCTTCAGCACGCTCTCCCTTGGCCGATCGTCGAGGCGGATCTCGCCGACGCGAATGTCGTCGGGGATGCGACCCACCTGTTCGATTTCGAGCAGACTTTCTCCCGCCATCAACCCGTAGACTGGGATGCGGAAATAAATGATCTGGTCGTTCTCATCGCTCACCAATTTCCCAAGTTCCTTGCCGTTGAGCAGCACTTTCCAGGTCTGTTTGACGTCTTGCTGCCGAAGGCGCAGCGTCCACTCGGCGTCATTGCGCGCGGACTTGAAGCGGATGGACAGGTTCCGTCCTTCCGCTCGCGCCGGAAAATCACTCCATTCGCGCTGGTCGCCGGCGCGAAGATGGTGCATGGCGGCATCAATCTCGATGGTCTTCGCGACGACGGATGCGCCGGCCACGAACACGCCGAGAAGGGCAAGGGTCGCTCGTCGCAAGGTCATGCTCCGCCTCCATCCATTCGAGAATTGTTCACCACCCCGGCACGTCATCGAGAAGCCTGGCCTTCGTCAACGGCTTGTCCGTTTTCTGCGTCAGGAAGTCGAGAAGACGTTTCTTCTCCTCCGGCGCATCCGGCAAGGCGAACGTCTGGCCGGTGCTCCAGGTTTGACCGTCGTCGAAGCGCAGGTGCAGCCCCTCGCCCGGAATGATGTCTTTTTTGACGAGGGAGTGCGTTGTCAGCACGATCTGCTGGACGCGATTGTAGGGATAGACCTGCTCGCGAACACCGAATAGCGGCTTGACGGCGATTTCGTTGTCCGACAGGCGCACATACCAGTTCATGGCCAGCACGGTCCACACGGCCATGAGTATACCGAGAACAACGGCGAACAGGATGAAACGCCTACCGTAAAGCTGCACGCCCACCGGCCCGTGCAGTCCGCGCCGCGCCTGTTCCCAGTGAGAGTATTCGGTGTAACGCCGGCCCAGAAGGATTCGCGTCAGCGGATCGACGAGGACGACGCTGCCGAAGATGCCCAGGAAGACGGCCGGCACGCCGAAAATGGCCCAGTAAACCGCCGGCTTGAACACGAACACGCCGAGGGGAAACGTCCGGGCGTGGGCTTCGCCGAGGAAATTGAAAACCACCGCCCAGCCGATCGCCAGGCCGAGCATCGACACGAGAAAGAAGGGAAGAACAACCAAATTGACCCACTGATACGAGCGCACAGTCAAGGACCGTCCGCCGCTCGGACGCGTCGTCGTGCTTGCCGGCACCTTGTCGGGTTCCGGTTCGATTTGCTGTTCCACGGCGATGGCCTGTCGCTTGGGATCGGTCGATCGCGTTCGCGCGGCCGGCTTCGCCAGGTGCGGAAAGAGTTGTGCTCGCAAGCGCTCCATCTCTTCCGGCGACAGCGGGGGCGCCGGCCGCACCGGAGCCAGGCGCAGAAGAACCACAGGCAGCCAGGGCACCAGCAGACAAATCGCGATCGCCAGCAGCAGATACAGCACGACGGCATTCCTCCCCAACGGTTTTCAAATGGAGATGCACCGCGACCGGATCAACTCGTCATCCGCCGCAGCCACGTTTCCAGCCCACTCCAGAGGACATCGCGCACTCCGTTATAAAAATGGTCCGCACCCGGAATCGTCTCGACGGACAGGTTCTTCCGTTTGGCCGCGAGTTCCTCCAAGGCTTGCGGTGCATCGCGGAAAGCCATGTTATTGGCCGACTCGACGCCGCCCAGCGTGACAAGCGTCGGACACGGTACGCCGGCCGCGAAGCGCAAGTAGTTGTAGCGCTCCTCCGGTCCATACTTCTCCAGGTAGCCGCCCGCGGTGATGAGGAACGAGAGAGGCAGTTTGACATCGAGGAGCGTGCCGGCCTGCCCGTTCGTCGTGTGCCGCTCGGCAAGTTGGTACGTTTGGAGGAAGTCCGCTCCTTCGGGGCTGGAACAAAACCACGAGTACGACAGACGCGGCGGCGAGATCGCCACGACGCAGACCGGAGCATCCTGCGGCTCATGTGCCAGAGCATACAGACACTTGATCGCGCCCATGCTGTGACCGAGCAGTCCGACGCGCCGCCCGACGCGCTGGCGCAGCCAGGCCAGCCAGGCGGCAATGTCGTGGCGGCAGTGATCGACGACCTCATACGCGGCGCCTTGTCGCCGACCGCCCTGCTCCGTCTGGGCCGTGCTGACCGCATCGTGTCCGCGGGTGTTGACGCGCAGCACGCCGCAACCTAGTTCCCGCAGTCGCTCGCCGAGATCGTCGAACAGCGACGAACTGTAAAAGTTCCCGCCGGTGCCGTGCAGAAAACAGAAGGCATCGACGGGCAGGACCGACGAGCCGGGACCGGTCGGCGACAGAAAAACACCATCGAGTCGAAAGCGGTCGCGCGTGCTGGTTTGAACGAGATCAACGAGCATTCTTCTCTCCGAAGGCGCGATTGAGGATTCGTGCGGGGTGTCGATTATTGTAGGGTGGGCCGACGAAGGAGGCCCACCACACTCCTCTCAACACCCATCCCAATAAATATCATAACTAACACTTTCGACTCACCTTCTCTCGGAGGCTTCCGCGATGGGTTCTTCTCTCCCCGCGCTCCTCGTTTGTGCGGCCCTGCCTCTCTGTGCCGCCGCCAAATCGCCGGACGCCTACGATGTCGGCGTCGCCCAAATCGACATCACACCGTCCTATCCAATTCGCCTCAGCGGTTTCGGCTTTCGGAGGACGGAATCGGAAGGCGTGACGCAGCGCATCTGGGCCAAGGCGCTCGCCATCGACGACGGCAAACCCGCCGTCGTCGTCACCGTGGACAACCTCGGCATTCCCGCTGGCATGGTCGAGTCCGTCGCCGCACGCCTGGAGAAAAAAGCGAAACTACCGCGCGATCGCTTCGCCGTCACCGCCAGCCACACGCACACTGCTCCCATGCTCAAGGGTGTCGCGCCGACGCTGTTCGGCATGCCCATCCCGAAGGACCATCAGGAACACATCGACCGCTACACGGCGGAACTGACCGACAAACTGGAGAAGGTCGCCCTCGCCGCCCTCGCCGACCGCAAGCCGGCGCGTCTGAGCTGGGGCATCGGGAAGGCAGGCTTCGCCGTCAATCGTCGGACGAAGGGCGGGCCGGTCGATCGTGATCTGCCGATCCTCGTGGTGCGCGATCTCAAGGGCAGGGTGCGGGCGATTTACGTCAGTTACGCCTGTCATTGCGTCACGCTGTCGAACAACAAGATCAGCGGTGATTGGGCCGGCTACGCTCAGGAGCTGATCCAGGACGATTTCCCCGGCGCCGTCGCGCTCGTCTCGGTCGGCTGCGGTGCCGATTCCAACCCCAGCTCCGGCGTCACGGGCGACAAGACCGAGATCGCCTCGCGGCAGGGTGCCGAGATTGCCCGCGAAGTCAAACGTCTCGCCGACGGCCTGCTCGCGCCGGTCAAGGGGAAGATCGCCGCTTCCGTGCGCCGCTTCGAGCTACCGTTGGCTGATCCGCCTTCGCGCGAGCAGTGGGAGGCGAAAGCGAAGCGCACCGACGCCGTCGGCTATCACGCGCGCGTCAATCTCGCGCGCCTGGACCGCAAGGAAGCGCTGCGCACGAAGATCGAATACTCGGTGCAAACCTGGCGCTTCGGCGATTCGCTGGCAATGGTCTTTCTGCCCGGTGAGGTCGTCGTCGATTATTCGCTGCGCCTCAAGGGCGAGCTGGACGGCCTGCGGTTGTGGATCAACGCCTACGCCAACGATGCGCCCTGTTACATTCCTTCGGAGCGCGTGCTGAAGGAAGGGGGTTACGAGGGCGGGGGCGCGATGGTCTATTACGATTTGCCGGGTCCGTTTCGCCCCGGCCTGGAAGCGAAGATTGTCGAAGCCGTCCACGCCCAGCTCGCTGCGCGTTTCCCCTCGCCCTACGACGGCAAGAAGATCGCCACGCGCCCGTTGTCGCCTCAGCAGTCGCTGGCCGCTCTGCGCACGAAGCCGGATCTGACGGCGGAACTCGTCGCCGCCGAGCCGCTGGTGACGAGTCCCGTCGCCATCGACTGGGGACCGGACGGCCGGCTCTGGTTGGCCGAGATGGTCGATTATCCGAGCGGAACCAAAGGCGATTACAAACCCGGCGGCCGGATCAAGGTGCTGGAGGACACCGATGGCGATGGCCGCTACGATAAAGCGACAATTTTTCTCGATAATATACCCTTTCCCACCGGCGTCACCGTCTGGCGCAAGGGCGTCCTCGTCTGCGCCGCACCGGACATCCTCTATGCCGAGGACACCGACCGCGACGGCAAGGCCGACGTGGTGAAGAAGCTCTACACCGGCTTCGGCACCGAGAACTACCAGGCGCGCGTCAACAGCCTCGAATACGGCCTGGATGGTTGGGTGCATGGCTCCTGCGGCCTATTCGGCGGACAAATTCGGAACTTCAAGACTGACAAGACGATCCCGCTCGGCGACCGCGACTTCCGCATTCGCCCCGATAGCGGCGAACTGGAGCCTGCCACGGGCCGAACGCAGCAAGGCCGCGTGCGCGACGACTGGGGCGATTGGTTCGGCTGCGACAACAGCACGCTCTGCCGCCACTATCCGCTGCCCGATCATTATCTCCGCCGTAATCCTCACGTCGCTCCGCCGCCGACCGGCGTCCTCGTCACCGACTATCCGGGCTGGAACCGACTGTACCCGATCCGTGAGGATGCCCAGCGATTCAAACTTTCGGGTCCGGCCAATCACGTCACGGCTGCTTGTGGACTCGGCATCTATCGCGATGATCTGCTCGGCAAGGAGTACACCGGCGACGCCTTCGTGTGCGAGCCTGTGAACCTGGTCGTCCACCGCATGAAGCTGTCGCCGCGCGGCAGCACCTTCGCGGGACGACGCGCGGCCGACGAGCAGACGTCGGAGTTTCTCGCCTCGACCGACGACTGGTTCCGTCCCGTGCAGGTGCGCACCGGACCCGACGGCGCGCTGTGGGTGGTGGACATGCACCGCTACGTTATCGAGCATCCGCGCTGGATTCCGCCGCAAGAGTTGGCGAAGGTAGACGTTCGCGCCGGCAGCACGATGGGCCGCATCTTTCGCATTCGGCCGAGAGAGCAACGGCCGCGAACAATGCCGCGCCTGGACAAGCTCGACACGTCGGGACTCGTGACCGCGCTCGACAGTTCCAACGGCTGGCAGCGCGATCTGGCTGGGCAGATGCTGCTGTGGAAGCAGGACAAGGACGCGGTGCCGGCGCTGGAGAAACTGGCCGCGAGCAGCCCACGAGCGGAGGCACGCCTACATGCCCTGTGTACTCTCGACGGCCTGGGTCAACTGAGTTACCCGCTCATTTGCCGAGCGCTGAGCGACCGCCATCCCGGCGTCCGCCGGCACGCGCTGCGCCTGGCCGAGATCCATGTCGCCGCCAACACGGAGCGCGGCGCGGATCTGCTGCCCCTGATGAAAGACGCCGATCCCCAGGTCCGTCTGCAACTGGCCTTCACGCTGGGCGCCTGGACCGACACGCGTGCCGGCGAAGCGTTGGCGTCGTTGTTGCTTACCCACGCTGACAATCCGTACTTGGTGGCGGCCGCACTCAGCAGCGTCAGCGCTCATAACATGCCGGATGTCCTCAACGCCTTCTTCCGCAGCAGCGAGAACAAGGCTCCGCCCGAGCGCGTTCTGCGTCCTCTGCTCGCCGTGGCAGCGGCGCTGGGCGATCGCAAATCGCTGCCGCGCATCCTGCGCGAACTGACAACGCCGCGAAAAGGCCGGTTCGATCCCTGGCAGATGACCGCGCTGGCCGGTCTGCTCGACGCGCTCGACCGCCGCGGTCAGGCGCTCGACCAAATCACGGATGATGCGACGCGCACACAGATCGGCCGCATGATGGAGAAGGCGCGCACGACCGTCGCCGACACGGATGCCGGCGAGAAGCAACGACTCGCCGCTCTGCCCCTCCTCGGCCGCGATCCGAAACAGCGCGACGGCGATTTGAAACGGCTCGGCGAACTGCTCGTGCCGCAAAACTCCGCCGCTCTGCAATCGGCCGCGGTCGCCGTCCTCGGCGGCATCGCCGACGCGCGGGTGCCGGAATTGCTGACCGCACGCTGGAACATGCTCGCTCCGGCGCTGAAGGGACAAATCCTCGATCTGCTACTCAGCCGCGCCGCCTGGCAGGGAAGACTCCTCGATTTGATCGAGAAAAAGACCATCCCCGCCAATCAAGTCGATACCACACGCCGCCAGCGTTTGCTCGCCCACCGCGACGAAAAAGTCCGCACACGCGCGGCGAAGGTCTTCGACGGTGCCATCAGCGCCGACCGCCGCAAGGTGCTCGACGCCTACCGCGAAGCCGCGACGTTGTCCGGCGACATTCGGCGCGGCAAGGCCGTCTTCGCCAAAAGTTGTTCGGTCTGTCATCGGCTGGAGGACAACGGCCACGCGGTCGGACCTGACCTGAAAGCCCTGGTGAACAAGTCGCCGCTTTTCCTGATGTCGGAGGTACTCGATCCCAATCGCAACCTCGATTCGCGCTACGCCGTGTACGTCGCCGTCACCCGCACCGGCCGGACATTCACCGGCATCCTCACCAGCGAGAGCGCCACGAGCATCACCCTGCGGGGCCAGGAAGGCAAGGAGCAAGTGTTGCTGCGCGGCGACCTGGACGACTTGCAGAGCACCGGCAAATCGCTCATGCCGGAGGGGCTGGAGAAAGAACTGACGAAGCAGGATCTCGCCGACGTGATCGCCTACCTGACGGCGCAGCGACCAGCGCCGAAATGACGGCACCGGACAAGAGAGATCGCCATGCGATTGACCGAAGCTGACTGGCTCCGTCAGATTGCGGCCGAACCTAATGACGATGCGATCCGCCTGATCTTCGCCGATTGGCTTGAGGAACACGGCGATGCCGCCCGCGCCGAATTCCTCCGCGTCCAGGTGCGCATGGCGCAAATCCGGGTATGGACACCCGAGTATGGAGTCCTGACGGATCGGCACGATCAGTTATGGAACGAACACATGGATGAGTGGCTGGCACACGTACCTCCATCGCTGCGGGAGGGATGTCTAATTAAGCGCGGCTTCGTCTGGGAGTTGGTGTGTTCCGCGGAAGATTGGCTGCGCGATGGCGAGCGCATGCACGAATTCGCTCCGCTGTTGGAATCGCTCCAATTGGAGTGCGTCCGCGAAGAGCTTGTACCGAAACTCGCGTCCGCGCCGCACCTGGCTCCGTTCACTGCACTGGTCCTCCACAACCAACGGATCGGCGATGCGGGGATAGCGGCCTTGGCGGCGTCTCCGTATTTGGCTGGACTTGCACGACTGGACTTGTGGAACAATAACATCAGCGAAGTCGGCGCGGCCGCGTTGGCCGCTTCGCCGAACCTGACTCGACTTGTGGAACTGAATCTCGGGGAGAACAAGGTGGATGCCCCCGGCGCCGCGGCGTTGGCGTCTTCGCCGCACTTGCTTCGGCTCACGAGCTTGGACCTGTCCATAAACCGGATCGGTGACGCAGGCGTTGCGGCTTTGACGGCTTCGCCTCTGCTGGCTCGCCTCACGGAACTTGGCCTTTCCAACAATGAAATCAGCGATGCGGGGGTAACGCTGTTGGCGTCCTCGCCTCCCGTAAGCCAGCTGACGGATCTGAACCTCGGACACAATCCGATTGGCGATGCGGGAGCGCTGGCCGTGGCGGCTTCTCCCCATTTGGCCCGCCTCAGCAAATTGGTGCTTCGCGGCAACAAAACCGGCGATGCCGGCGTGGAGGCGTTGGTCTCCTCGCCGTATTTGGCCCAGTTGAGGGAACTCGACCTCGATTACAATCCCATGACGGAGATTGGGCGGCAAGTGTTCAGAAAGCGATTCTGTGGCTCCGAAAACGCCTGACAACGGAGGACAAATCGGCCATGCCCCTGAGCGAAGAAGATTGGCTGCGGCAAATCGCCGCAGATCGCGACAACGACGGCTTGCGGCTAGTGTTCGCCGATTGGCTGGAGGAACACGGCGACGCGGCACGCGCCGAGTTCATTCGCTTGGCCGCGCTGCCGGAGAAGACCCCGGAATACTGGGCATTGAGGAAGCGAGAATCCGACTTGCTTCGTGAACATCGCGCTGCCTGGCTGCGGGACCTATGGGTGGCACCGCGGAATCAATGTGTGTTCCGCCGCGGATTTGTGGACGAGATAACGTGCAAATCCAGCCGATGGTTGCAAGGCGCCGGCCGCCTCCTGCGCGTCTGTCCGTTGCTGCAATCCCTCACCTTACGGATAACAAAGACCAATGATGTGATAAAATTGGCGTCGTCGCCGCACCTGACACGACTCACCACGTTAGCCCTCCGCGGAGTCGCCGACATTGATGAGGCAGGCGTGAAGGCATTGGCATCGTCGCCGTACCTGGCCCAACTGCTCACGCTGGACCTGGGCGGTAGAAAGATTGGCGATACAGGGGCCGCTGCATTGGCGTCCTCGACACCTCGGCCGCGACTGAACGTGCTGATCCTCTGGTTTAATTCGATTGGCGACGCGGGAGCGTCCGCATTGGCGGCATCGCCTTACTTGAAACGGCTCACCACGATCGACCTTTCGGCAAACAACATTGGCAACGTGGGTGCGTCGGCGTTGGCCGCGTCGCCGCGCCTGGCACGACTTGCCACGCTGCGCCTCGCACATAACCGGATTGGCGACGTGGGCATGTCGGCGTTAGGGTCGTCGCCCTACCTGGCGCGACTTACCAGGCTCGACCTCGACGCCAACCGGATTGGCGATGCGGGTGCGTTGGCCCTGGCGTCGTCGCCGCATCTTGGTCGCCTTGCTACCATCGATCTCACAGAGAACCAGATTGGCGAAACCGCCAAGGCGGCATTGCGAAAGCGCTTCGGCGATGCCGTACAATTTTGATCGTTCTTCCCTGGATCTCCATCGAGATGCGATACGCCGCCGAAAGAGGATGGAATCACCATCCTTGACTCTGATCACGGCCCCGCGAACTCCTGCCGCACGAACGTCTGCACTTCCTCCCACAAGTCCGCGGCCTTCCCGAAATCGACGGGCATCACGCGCACCGTCTTCGGCGTTTGGATCTGCGACGGAAGTTCGGCCTTCACCTCCGGGTTGAGCGGCACCTGATTGCTTTCCCCCTCGGCGAGTCGCTTTTCTACATCGGGGCCGAGCAGGAAATCGACCAGCCGACGGGCCTCGTCCGGGTTGGGGCTGCCCTTCAGGATGGCGAGGGTGTTGGGGATGAACAGCGTACCCAGCTTGCTATCGTCGCGCGCGTCGCGGTCGGGATAAACGATCGCCACGTCATGCTTGTCACGCACCTCGGCCATCGCGTCGTCGGTGTCAGTGATGCCGACGGCGACTTCTTCTCCGCGCGGCGTCCGTCCCTTGCCGACCCACTCGGCCACCTGCTTGTTGCCCGGCGCGACGCGCACATCATTGGCCTTGAGGTCGAGGTAGAACTTCTTCGCGCGCTCGCTGCCGAGAACCTGAAACAGACAGGCGGCCTGCGTCGCCGAGGTGCCGAACTGCGGTCGGGCCATCGCCACCCGGCCGCGCCAGCCGGCGTCCGTCAATTCCAGCAGACTGCGCGGACGGTCCTTCTCCGCGACGAGGCGCGTGTTGACGATGAGGATGCGTGCGCGCGTGGCGAAGGCGTGCCAGGTGTGGTCCGCCGCTTTGCCCTCGGCGGGGTACACCCTGGCGGCGGGGCTGTCGTAGGACTCCAGAAGTCCCTGTTTCTGAAGGCGAATCGTGGACAGAATCTCGTTGTTCCAGAACACGTCGCAGCGCGGCCGGTTCTTCTCGGCGATCAGCTCTTGATAGAGGCTGACCGACTTGTCAGCTTCCGTGTCGTACTTCGGCGCGACGGCGATCGCGGCGTGCTGGCTGAACTCATTGAGCAGCGGGACGGCGAATTCTTCGTCCTGGGCGCAGTACAGCACGACGCGCGGCTCGGAAGCCGAGCGCGGGCAGCCAATCGCGCATACCGCCAGTAATACGCCGCACAGGAAGAGAAACCGCCGCATGGATTTGTCTCCATTCATTTTTCACCACGGATGGGTTCGATTTCGATTATTCTCCTCATTCGCGCTCACGGCGTCTACAATACCCGGCGTCTCGCCCGCTTCTTTTTCGCGGAGTGCCGCCGATGCGAACCTCTCTGTGCCTTCTCGTGCTTCTGCCGGTCGGGCTGGTCTGTGCCGCCGAGCCACCGAAAGCGCCGACGTTGATCGAGCAGCCCGACGCCTTCAAGACGCTCGTCAACCCCAACTGCTCGCACTGCCGCGATGAGGCCAAACGCCGGGCCGGCGAGCTGAAGGACGACGATCGGGTGCTGTGCTGGATTCGAGGCAAATACGACGGCGGCGCGATCCCACTGCGTTTCTTCCTCAATCCGTATCGCGTCATCAGCGACACCTACGGCGTGTTCGTCTACGACGCCGACGCCGGCTATGCGCGCGGTTTCGAGCCGTCGCTGGACTTTCGCTTCCACGGCTGGCGCAACGGCGTCATGGTCATGAAGCACAAAGACGGCACGCTATATTCCTGTCTCAGCGGCGTCGCCATCGAGGGACCGAAGAAGGGCGAGCGCCTGAAACCGAGTCCGACCCTCATGAGCGATTGGGGGTTCTGGCTGAAGGAGTATCCCGGCACGGTCGCGTATCACATGTTCGATAAGTACAAGCCGGTCGAAGTGCCGGCGGCGGGCGCGGAAGGATCGAAGAAAAGCCGTGGACCCGCCGACAACCGGCTGCCCGCCGAAGAAAAGGTGCTGGGCATCACGTTCGGCGGTCACGCGCGGGCCGTCCCGCTCGCGCTGCTGGAGAAGGCCGGCGAATGCGCGGTGGTGTCGGAACGGATCGGCGATCGGGACTGCGTGATTTTGTGGTATGGGCCGACGCGCACGGCCGCAGCCTTTCAGCCCGTCGCCCGTCCGCCCGGCAAAGACGGAGGCGAGCCACGCTCCTTGACGCTGAGCCGCAATCGGGATGCACGCTCCAGCGCCGTCTACATCGACAGCGAGACGCACTCGCGCTGGGACATCACCGGACGCGCCGTCGAGGGCGAGCTGAAGGGCTGGACGCTCGACTGGGTGGACAGCGTACAGGTGAAGTGGTTCGCCTGGGCGTCCGAGTATCCGCGCACGAGCATCGCCGGCAAACGATAACTACGGCGTGTGGCGCAACGCTTTGCCTGGTCGCGCTCCGGTGTGCTTGCCTTTGTCCAGCACCACCACGCCGTTGACGAGGACGTATTCGATGCCCGCGCTGTACTGAAACGGCTCCGTGTACGTCGCCCGGTCGAGGACGCGCTCGGGATCGAAAAGCGTCAGGTCGGCGTACTGACCGACGCGCAGCAAACCGCGGTCGCGGATGCCGAGCTTGGCGGCACTCAGGGACGTCATTTTGCGGACTGCGTCTTCCAGGTGCAGTAGTCGGCGCTCGCGCGCGTAGATGCCGAGGATGCGCGGAAAGGTGCCGAAGCTGCGCGGGTGCGGCGTGCCGCGCCGCAGCCTTCCCTCGATAGCCAGGGCCGAGCCGTCCGAGCCGATCGAGCACCACGACTGCAACAGCGCCCGGTTCATGTCCTTCTCGGTGTGATGTTCGTAAATCGTCGGCACCGAGCCGCCCTCCTCGACCAGCACGTCGAAGAGCACGTCCAGCGCTTCGGGCGCCGGCTCTTTCCCCTTGATGCGGTCCTGAATGACGCGATCCATCGTCAGACCGGAGTAGCGCCCTTTGCCGCTGACGAGCATTCGCCCCCAATCGCCGCCGACCGCCGTGTAATGGTTGTACCAGCCCGGCAGCCCCTCTCGAATGTCCTTCTTCATCTTCGCCCGCTCCTTCGGGGCTTTGAGGCGTTCCAGGAACTTCGCGGTCCCGCCCTCGTGCGCCCACGGCGGAATGATGCTGGCCAGGTTGTTGTGGCCGCGCGTGTAGGGATAGATGTTGGCCTGCACGTTCACCCCGCGCTGGCGCGCGTCCTCGATCAACTTTATGATCTCGTCCATTCGACCCCAGTATTTCTGATCGGCGATCTTGAGGTGAATGATGTCCACCGGCACGCCCGCCTTCTCGCCGATGGCGATGGCCTCCTTGACGGAGTCGAAGACGCCGCCGCCCTCGTTGCGAATGTGACTGGAATAGATACCGCCGTGCCGGGCGACCGGCCCACACAGGTCGATGATGTCCTCGGTAGTAGTCAGCGATCCGGGCGGCATGGCGAGCATGCTCGACAGACCGAACGCGCCGTCCTTCATCGCCGCGTCCACCAGTTCCTTCATCCGCCGCCGCTGCTCGGCCGTGGGACGCTCGAACGAGTTGCCCATCACGCACTGCCAGACGTTATCCAAGCCGACGTAAGAGGCGATGTTGACTGAGATACCGGCCCTCTCGACGGTGTCGAAATAACCTCCCAGCGTCGTCCATTTTTTCGTTTGGCCAACCACGGTGACGCTGCGCGGCGACAGTTCTCCCTGGTATGGTCCGGCCGACGTGCCTTCGCCCAGCACTTCGGTGGTGACGCCTTGGCGGATCTTGCTCTGCGCTCGGCCGTCTTCGAGAAGCACGAAGTCGGAGTGGGAGTGCATGTCGATGAAGCCGGGAGCCACGATTAGGCCGCGAGCGTCGATCTCGCGCCGGGCCTCTCCGGCGGGCACCCGGCCGACGGCGACGAGTCGGCCGCCGCGAACGGCGACGTCGCCGTGAAACCACGGATTACCCGTGCCGTCCACGATCTTGCCGTGACGGATAACCAGGTCGTAAACTGGATCGGCGGCGAGGGAACCTCGCGCCCAGAAGACGAACAATAGCGCGGCCCAGATCAGAGCGGATCGACAAGGCATCCCAAGCATGAAGTCTCCCAACGGTTGCAAGGCAGGGTGGGGCGTTGGATGAAAGGGTCCATGATAACACGATCCGCGCGCGGCGCATCGCGGAAATGAAGCGGCCATCGGCGGAGGGGCGGAGTTTTTTGCTTCCCATGCGGAGCGTGAGAACGCGGCGAACCGCTGCCCACCGATGCGGCTTTCCTGGGCGGATAGTTGAGAGCGGCGACAAACTCACGCAAGCCTCTTGCCTTCCACGCGAACAGGCCTCAAACTGGTAGTCACAAACGGCCCTCCGTCACGTCTCAGGGTCCGTGGTTCGGCCTGGCACAGCGACGACCTGATGAGGGTCGCCGCACCGCGAAATTGATGCCCCATGAAAGCCGCCCGCTCGCCGCTTCCGGTCCTCGGCACGTTGCTCGTCTCCGGCATTTTGCCGGTCGCCGGCAGTCTGCTGGCGCGACGATTCTTTTCAACAGGGCAGTGGCACCACGGGCCGCTGCACGCGGTGGTCGAGTCGATGGGCGCGTTCGCCGGGGTGACGCTGGCCGGCCTACTACTGTTGCTGCGTCGCTACAAACGCGAGTTCGCCCATCATCTGTGGACCGCCTGCGCGCTGCTCGGCATGGGCATCCTCGACGGCATGCACGCCAGCGTCATGCCTGGCCCGGCGTTCGTCTGGCTGCGCAGCTGGGCCACTCTGCTCGGCGGCGCGCTCTTCGCCTTGGTCTGGCTGCCGGGCCGATTTGCCCGCCGGCGCGCGGCGAGCTTCGTTCCCCTCGTTGTCCTCCTCGCGGCCACGCTGTCCGGCGTCCTCTCGATCGCGCGGGCCGATCTGATACCGCCGCTGATGCGGCCCGGAGGGTTCACACTGGTCGCCAATGCCGTCAATGTCGGCGGCGGTTGTTTGTTCCTCGCGGCGACGCTGTATTTCCTCGTTCGCTATCAGAGAATAGGCGGCTTCGAGGAGTTGATGTTCGCCAACTACTGTTTGCTGTTCGGCGTGGCGGGTTTGCTGTTTCCCTTCTCCGGCGTCTGGGACGCGGACTGGTGGGGATGGCACTTCCTGCGGCTGGCCGCCTACCTCATCGTCCTCGGACACACCTTCCTGCTCTATCAGCGCTCGCAGGCGGAGCTGCGCGCCCTCAACGAGACGCTGGAACACCGCGTCGCCGAGCGCAGCCGGGCGGCCGAGGAACGCTCGCGCGAACTGGCCCGGACCAACGACGAATTGCAGCGGGCCAAGGAAGCGGCCGAGTCCGCCACCCGCGCCAAAAGCGAGTTCTTGGCCAGCATGAGCCACGAGATCCGCACGCCCATGCACGGCATTCTCGGCCTGACCGAGATCGCCCTCAATACGCGCCTGACGGTCGAGCAACGCGATTACCTCAACCTGGTCAAGTCGTCGGCCGAGGCCCTGCGGGTGGTGATCGACGACATCCTCGATTTCTCCAAGATCGAGGCCGGCAAGCTCGATCTGACGGCGGCCGACTTCCAGCTGCGCGACAGCCTCGGCGACACGCTGCGCACGCTCGCCCTGCGCGCGCACGAAAAGGGGCTGGAGTTGGCCTGCCACGTCGCCCCGGACGTACCCGACGTGCTGGTCGGCGACCTGCCGCGCTTGCGGCAGATCATCATCAATCTGGTCGGCAACGCCATCAAGTTCACCGATCGCGGCGAAGTGGTCGTCGAGGTGAAAAATGCGGGCGTCCCGCCCGCGAACCATTCCAACGACGAAAAAAACGCCGATTTCTCCCGAGAGGATTCCGCATCCCGCGTTCTGCATTTTGAAGTGCACGATACGGGCATCGGCATTCCCGTCGATAAACAGCACGTCATCTTCCACGCCTTCGAGCAGGTCGATGCTTCGCTGGCGCGGCGCTACAGCGGCACGGGCCTGGGGCTGACGATCTCGTCGCGGCTGGTCGAGAAGATGGGCGGCCGAATCTGGGTCGAGAGCCGCGTCGGCCACGGCAGCACGTTTCATTTCACGGTTCGCCTGGGTATGTCGAAGGAGCGATCCTCGTCGGCTGTCCGTGCGACCATGGCGGATCTGCGCGACCTGGCCGTGCTGATCGTCGATGACAATGCGACCAACCGGCGTATCCTCGTGGAGATGTTGACGTGCTGGGGCATGAGACCGGTAGCGGTCGCCAGCGCGCGGGACGCTCTGGCGGAGATGGAGCGGGCGGCGGCGGAGGCAGTTCCTTATCCCCTCATCCTTCTCGACGGCCACATGCCGGAAGTGGATGGGTTCGCGCTGGCGCGGCAGATCGTCCAGCGTCCCGATCTGGCCGGGGCCACCCTCATGATGCTGTCGTCCAGCAATCGCCCCGACCAGGCTGCCTGCGAGGACTTGCGCCTGGCTGGCTATCTGACCAAACCCATCAAGCAGTCCGATCTGCGGGAAGCGCTCCTGGCGTGCCTCCACCCGCCGACGGCTCCGGCCGAACCTGTCCGGGCGGTGGACGCTGCCGGCGGCGTCCGCCGCCCGCTGCGTATCCTGCTGGTCGAGGACAACAACGTCAACCAGCGCCTGGCCTCGCACCTGCTGGCCTTGCATGGGCACCAGGTCGTGCTGGCCGGCGACGGCAGACAGGCCGTGGCGCTGACCGAACGCGAAGCGTTCGATCTGGTGCTGATGGACGTGCAGATGCCGGAGATGGACGGCCTGGAAGCAACGGCGTGCATCCGCCGCCGCGAGCAGGGCGGCCCGCGCCGTCTGCCGATCGTGGCCATGACCGCCTTCGCCATGAAGGGCGACCGCGAACGCTGTCTCGAAGCCGGCATGGACGGCTACATCGCCAAGCCGATCCAGGCGGAGGAACTGTACCGCGCGCTTGCGGAAATGACCGCGCTCGCGCCCGTGGAGGAGACGCCGCCGTGCCCACCGCCGGCGCCGGAGTCCTGCAACGGCTTCCTGGACATGCAAGCGGCCCTCGCCTGCACCGGTGGCGATGTGGAGTTGCTGCGCGAGTTGATCGGGATCTTTCTCGACACCTGTCCGGGGTTGCTGCGGGAATTGCGCGACGCTTGCACCGCGTGCGATGCCGCGCGGCTGAAACGCGCCGCCCACACGCTCAAAGGTTCGGTGGGTTATTTCAGCGCCCCGTCCGTCGTCGTCGCCGCGCAGGCGCTGGAGCGCATGGGCCGCGATAACGATCTGACGGGTGTCGAGCAAGCGTGCCAACAATTGGAGGCGGAAGTGGAGCGGCTGCGGCCCGCCCTCGCCGAGTTCCTGGCAACGTGAGCCGCCCTTTATCCTTTACGCGGCGGGGCCGGTTCCTCGATCGGCTCGTGCTCCATCTGGTATTCGCGGAGGCGATCTTCCAGGGCGGCCAAGCGCTGGGTCACGGCGATGTTGTCGTAATGGCGTCCCAGCAGGGCGTGCAATTGCCGTTCGAGACGGTCCTGGCGCTGGCGCAATTCCGTCAACTCCGCGTGGACCTGGACGAGCAGGATACGCGTGGCCAGGCGGCGCAGCCAGCGCACCACGCTCCGCCCGCTCCGCATCAGGGTGTATTCCGGGTTGACCAGGTTCGCCATGTTTTCCCCTTCGCCGCTTCACGCGGCCAGCCATTCCTCGATCAGCACTTGCGTCAGCTTCTCGGCGAGAACGGCCAGGTGATACGCCTGCCGCGCATCGCCGCGCGCCGGTCGTCGCCGCCGCGCCGCCCCGGCCAAGGCCCGCTCGATCCGGGGTAGGATGCGCCGGATGTGAAAGTCTCTCGTCACCACATCGGCGACGCGCCGGCCGATGGGGGCCAGGTCGATACGACTGTCGAGAATGTCGGCCAGCACGCCGGCCAAGGCCGCGGCGCGGCGCTCGATTTTCCAGCAGTGGACGCCGTGGACCAGCCATTCACCGATGCCGCAGTTGTTGGTGATGATGGGAACGCATCCGGCGGCGGCGGCTTCCAGCGGCGCGAAGCCGAACGGCTCGCGCTCCCAGGTCGGAAACGCGAACACGTCGTAATCGCGATAAAGACGTGCCAACTCCTGCTGGGTCCGCAGTCCCTGGAGACGCACGCAGTCGCCGAGATCGTGACAGCGGATCTGGGCGGGATAGGTGTCGTCCATCACCTTGCCGAAGAGGTCGATGATGAAATCCGTTCGACCGCGCCGGCGCAAAAGATGCGCCGCCTCGATAATCAAGTCGATCCCCTTGGGCGCGCAGAGATGCCCTGCCGCCGACGCGATCCGCAGTTGACCGCCGGCGAAGAAGTGAGCGCGCGGCGGTTCCCGTTCGCCCTCAACCCAGTTGGGCACCAGTTCGACCGAGCCGCGCAGGATGGAATTCGGATCGTCGATCTCCTCGACGACGCGCCGGCTGCAAGCGAGGTAGGTTCCCTCCAGGTAGCGCTCGACGATGCCCGCCAGCGGACTGTGTGCTTCACTCAGCGGCAATCGGCACAGGTCGCGCGGCACCCGGTCCATGAGGTGCCACACCCACGGCACGCCGAGATGTTGCAGGCAGGCCATCAAGCCGAGTCCGCCCAAGCCGACCACGTTCCAGACGTAGACGACCTCCGGCCCGAAGTCGGCGAGCGTTTCCAGCAGAGCATGGATGTTGAAGGCGTTGACGAAGCAGGCGGCGGCGTGCCTCAGTCCAAGCGTGACGACGTGATGCTTGCCCTGGAGATAGGGGTTGTAGACGTCGGTCAGTTGCATCGCCCGGCGGACGCGCGTCTGTGCGGGCGGGACGCCCGCGCTCCGGAGCGCGGGCGTCCCGCCCGCCTCGGCCGGCACGGGACGGCGCGGCGCCGAGGTGAGGATCAGCACGTCATGGCCGGTGGCGGCGAGCGCGTCGGCCGCTTGCCGGCAGCCGAGTTCGTAGCCGCCGAGGAAATCCGGCGGATAGAGGTTGCTGAGGACGAGGATCCTCATGCCGCCTCCTCCAACTCACCGGCCAGCCGCCGATACAGCCGCGCCAAACGCGGGGCGTCTTCCGCTGGATCTCCCAGTTCGACGATGCAATCGGCGAGGCTCGTGAAGTCGATCGCTTCGCCCAGTCCACTGCTGGCCTGCCCTTGCGCGCTCAGACAAACCGGCTTGCGATGCAACCGGGCGAGCAGCAAACCCATCTCCCCCGTCCGCGTGTTGGCCTGGTGGATGTGGACGACATCGGCCCGCGCCAGCGCCAGCGGCAGATCCCACGACAGCACGTCGAGCGGATGGCCGCCGTGGTAGGCGATCGGCAGCACGCGCAGCCGCACGCTGGGAGACACATCTTGTTCCCACGCCGCCGGCCCAAAGGCGACCACCTCGACGGCGCACGCTCCGCCCTCCTGTTCGACGACACGGCGCGCCAGGTCTACGAGGGGTTCCGCTTGCGGCGGGAGGGACGAACGGTCGGCAAGATAGAGAGGAGATAGGTAGGCAATCCGTATGTTCATCGCGTGCATCCTTGCTCGCCGGGAGAACGTCTGGGATGGAGGGATAGTATGGCGTAGGCAGCGATTCTTGTCCAGCGAATTGGCGAACGGCCGGCGTCAAATTCGTTGGCTCTGCCGATTTGTCACTCCGCCACTCCCCCACCGCTCCTCGGCAATCCTCTGCCAAGTCGAGCCAGTCGGCGACAGCTGGCACGTCCTGGCACGGCTTGACACTGCCAACTTTCCCGATGTGGCGGAGTGACATCCGGGCAAGGACGCGAGGGGTAAGTGTTCGAGGGCCATCCAACCCCAATACTCGCCCCAACCCAACCGATTACCACACCGACGACAAGAGGGGGGCTTTCTCAGATGGGTTCCGCCGCCAGGACCACACCCTGGAAACGTCCAGTTCCAACGGCGAGGACACCCTCTCCACTTGGTCGGCTACCGTCTCATGGTACGGCGACAGCCCACAGGCCGGATCGGTATTGGCCGCGTCGCCCGTCAGCAGGGCCGCCTGGCAGCGGCAGCCCCCGAAATCCCTCTCGCGCTCCGGGCAGCTGCGGCATGGCTCCGGCATCCAGCCGGTGCCGCGGAAACGATTGAACGCCTCCGACTCCTCCCAGATCCACCGCAGCGATCGACGCTGGACGTTCTCGAAACGAAGCCCCACGATCGCTCCCGCTGTCGGGCAGGGCAGCACGTCGCCTACGGGGTTCACGGTCAGATGGCGCTGTCCCCAGCCGTTCATGCATGGCTTCGGACGGTCACCAAGGTAGTCCGGCAGTACGTACACGACTTGCATCCGCCCGCGCAGGCGTTCAGCGGCAGCCGTGGCTACCGCCTGCGCTCCTTCCGCCTGCGTCCGGGATGGCAGCAGCGACGCCCGGTTCCGCAACGCCCACCCGTAATACTGCGTGTTCGCCAGTTCCAGGCGTTCGGCTCCCAACTCCTCGGCAAGGGCCACCAGAGACTCGATGCGGTCGATGTTTCCCCGGTGCAGGACCACGTTGAGAGTGAGCGGCCAGCCCAATTCGCCGACCAGCCGCGCCGCTTCCAACTTCCGGGCGTGGGCGGGCGCTCCGGCGATCGCATCCGCGGCTCCCGCCTCGTCCGCCTGGAAACTGATCTGCACGCTATCTAGCCCGGCGTCGCGCAGCCTCTCGCCGCGCGCACGGCTGAGGCCGACTCCGCTCGTCAACAGGTTCGTGTACAAACCCGCTTCGCGGGCGGCACGGACCAATGCCGGCAGGTCGGGGCGCAGCAGCGGCTCACCCCCCGAGAAGTGGACGTGCAGCACGCCCAACTCACCCGCCTCGCTCAGCACGCGCTGCCATTCCGCCGCCGTCAGTTCACCCTCGGCCGGCGAGAACTTTGTGGGATTGGAGCAATACGGGCAGTGCAACGGACAGCGATACGTCAATTCGGCCAGCAGCCCGAGTGCTCGGGGCGCGGCCCGATTGGAGTTTTCGACAAATGTCCCTGGCGAGCGGGGGGCGTTAGCCCCCTGTTCTTCCCGGTAACAGGGGGCTAACGCCCCCCGCTCGCCACAGAAGCGTAACAGTCCGCAGCGGCGCAGGCGGTTGAGGAACTCATCTACCTCTTCCCGCAGCACCTCTGGAGAAACTGCGTACCGCTCCCCTAACTCCGCCACGACTTCCGTCAGGCCGCGATGGCCGTCACACAGGCCGACGATCGCGGCGCCCGTGGCGTTGAGCCACAGCACTCCTTCGGGGTAGAGCAGAAGCGGCGCGCCGCTCACGCGGTCCTTCCGCAAGCGCGCCTTCCGCGCCAGGCAGGGCCGAACTTGTGGACTCAGGGTCTCGTCGCTCTCGTCACCTGGCATGGTCATAAGCCTGCGTTAACGCATCCAGCATGGCCCACAATACATCGCATTTGAACGCAAGGGCGGCGACGGCTTCCTGCTGCAACTCCGCCGTCGCGCAGTGGGCGAGGGTTAGCTCCAGGGCGTGGTCGGCGTCGCGGCGGGCCTGGGTCAGCCGCGCCCGGAAGTAGGCCAATCCCCAGGACTGCACCCAGGTGTAATGCCGCTCGAATGCGGCCAAGCGCTCGCCCATCAGGTCGGGGGCGAACAGTTCCGTCAGCGAGGAGGCGGCCGCGACGGGCCACGGCCGCGACCGGGCGAATTGCACGTAGGCGTCCACGGCGAAGCGGACACCGGGCAGCACAAGCCCCCCGTCCTCCACGTCCTTCCGTGTCAGGCCGGTCGCCTCGGCCAGACGGAGCCACGCCTCGATCCCTCCCTGTCCCGGCTCCGCTCCATCGTGGTCGAGCAGACGGCGAACCCAGACGCGGCGCACCTCCGGCAGCGGGCAGTTCGACAGGATGGCCGCGTCCTTGATCGGGATGTTTCTCTGGTAATAGAAGCGATTGGCCACCCAGGCGCGGATCTGTTCGGCGTTGAGTTCTCCCGCGTTCATGCGGCGGTGGAAGGGGTGCTTGTCGTGGTAGCGATCTCGGCCGACGGCCCGCAGGCGCTCCACGAACGTCGAGTGGTCCCACGTTCCTCCCACGGTTGTCGTCTCCTGAACCCTCATAAGGTGAACTCCAACCCGTCCCAGCCGACCTCGACGCCGGCCCTCTCCACAGTACCTCGTTCGGGAGAATCTTCGCGGAGCATGGGGTTGGTGTTGTTGATGTGGACGTAGATCTTGCGAACCGCGGGCAGGGAAGACAGCGCGGCCAAGCTGCCGTCCTCCGATCCGACAGGGAGATGACCCATGGCCCGCGCTGAAGGGCCGCCCGCGCCGACACTCCGCATCTCGTCGTCGCTCCAGAAAGTGCCGTCCAGGAGCAGGACATCCGCATCCCGCAACTGACTCAGCACGTCAACATCAAGAGCGGCCAGGCCGGGAACGTACACCAACCGCCCCCCCGTGGACTCGTCCACGAGTTGGTATCCCACGGCGTCGTCCCCGCTGGAGGAGGTTCGATCTTCGAGGTATCGCGGCAACTTGCCGGGGACCGGAAAGGCCGCGTACCTCAATCCGCTCAACGTCCCGTCCGCGCATGTCAGGGGGGCCAAGTTCGCGGGCGGGCTGCGCCAGTCCACCCCGCCGTAGCGATCGAGCACTTCAGTCAGACGAAGCCCCTCGTCGAGCGCGCGCCGCGTGGAGGAGGTCGCATGGACGGACAGTCGGCCGCCCTCACGGAGCATCAACAGTCCAAGGGTGTGATCCAGGTCGGCGCTCGTCACCAGGATTCCCTGGATTGGAGTGCCGCGGACGGTTCCGCGCGGCAGCAAGGGAGCGAACGACTCGATCTGGACGCGAACGTCCGGCGAGGCGTTGAGGAGGAACCAGTATCGCCCCTCAGCGCTGACGGCCGCGCACGACTGCGTGCGCGGCCGTGCCCGGATGGTGCCTCGGCGAACGCCGTCGCAGTTGAAACATCCGCAGTTCCACTGGGGGAAGCCACCTCCAGCCGCCGTGCCCAGCAGATGAACGTGCATCGCCTTCTCCGCGCGATTTCAACGTGCGTTCGGATCGCTCAGCTATCGCCACCTGAAGGAGAAGGCCCGCTGCCTTCTCCGGACGCTCGATCGTTCGCTTCCCGGCGGGCCGAGAGCGCGTTGGCCTCGCAGGCGCCTTGTGTGCCGGCGTAGGCCGTGCATTCGCCGGCAACGCCGATTTCTTGAAAATCCGGTTTGAGCCACAGATCACTCACGATCCATCTCCTTTCGTGCGTATCCGCCCAGTGCCTCGGCTGCAACACCAACGGCTGAGGCTATCACCGCGAAGCAACGGTTGCCAGGATTTTCTCCAAAATGTCAGGCGAGAAAGAACCACAACCTTTTTATCTCTATTTTACACCTGTATTATCCGTGGTTGACAATCTTCCTTTGGACGTAGATGGGGCGTACCAGCACACGCCAGCGCGGCAGACCGATGCCAAACAGGGCGGCACCGGCCAAGCATAACAGGCCGTTGATGAGGAAGGCGATTCGCAGTCCCAACCAGTCGGCCAACACTCCCGTCATCAGGCTGCCCAGCGGCGCCATGCCCAGAAACGCCATCGTGTAAAAACTCATCACCCGGCCGCGCTTGTCCTCGGCGACGATGGTTTGCAACAGCGTGTTGCTCGCCGCCATCTCCACCATCATCCCGAAGCCGATCGCGAACAGCGCCAAGAGCGCCAGCTTGAAGTCGTCCAGGCCCACGAAGGCCAGCAAACCCAGACCGAGCAGCGTCAGCGCGAGCACAATCCAGCGGTCCAGACCGAGAACGCTCTTGCGCGCGGCCAAAACCATAGCGCCCGCCACGGCGCCGAGACCCGAAGCCGCCGTCAGAAAGGCCAGCGTGCGCGCGTCGCCTTCGAGTCGCCGAACCGTGAACTCCGGCAGCAGCACCCGGTACGATGTGCCCGCCATGCTCGATAGTCCCAGTAGCAACAACAGCCTTCGGATGGGGGCGAACTCGCGGACGTAACGAAATCCCTCCCGCAATCCCTGCCACAGAGGGACCGTAGGACGTTCGCGCCGCGGCCCCTCCAGCCGCATGGCCCAGAGCGCCAGAAGGACCGCCAGATAGCTCAGGCCATTCAGCAGAAAACACACCTCGGCACTCGTCCGCGCCAGGAGGATGCCGGCCAGCGTCGGCCCAAGAAGACGCGCGCCGTTGACCAGCAACGAGTTCAGGGCGATGGCGTTTCCGAGGTCGGCGGGATGGACCACCATCTCCGAGAGGAACGCTTGCCGCGTCGTCATGTCGAAGGTGTTCACAACGCCCAGAAACAGGCTCAGGAGGATGAGTTGCCAGACATCAATGCGGCCGGTCCACATCAATAGCGCCAGCAGGAACGCCTGCGTCATCGCCAGGGTTTGTGTCCCCATCAAGATGCGATGACGGTTCCAGCGATCGGCCAGGGCGCCGGAGGCCGGGGACAAAACCAGCGCGGGGATTTGGCTGGCGAAGAGGACGACGCTCAGTTGAAAGGAGGATTGCGTCATCCGGTAAACGACCCACGACATGGCGATCTGCTGCATCCAGGTGCCGACGAGCGAGATCCCCTGACCGGCGAAGTACAGTCGATAATCGCGATGCGCCAGCGCGCGCAGCGGATGGAGATTCATGGTCCCTCGTTCGCCTGCGCGGGTGCGGCGGACCACCCGCGCGATTCCGAGATACAAATCGTTGCACGCGGCGTCTGGAGAGAGTAGCTTCTCCGTGAGCCAATTGATTCGCCCGCGGAGGAAGATCCATGATTGTTCGCGCGATTGCAAGGGCCGTCCCGAAGATTCTCGTCCCCCTGTGCTGGAATTTCAGTGGGCCGCGATCACTGGTCCCGATCGCATTGGTCGTCTTTGGGCTGGCGGCCTCCGCCTTCGCTGCTGCTCCGAAAGAGCCGGCCGCGGACAAGGCCGTACCGGCGGCAGGCGGAGACAAGCCGAAGAAGCCTGTGAAACGCGAGACGTTCACCAGCGCCGCCGAGGCCGGACAGGACTATCGCATCCAGGGCGAATACCAGGGCGAGATTGCCGACAAGGGCAAGCTGGGGGCGCAGGTGGTGGCGCTGGGCGACGGCAAATTCGACGTCTACTTCCTCACGGGCGGTCTACCGGGCGCCGGTTGGGATGCCAAGGGACGGCTGCGGGTATCGGCACGAACCGAGGGCGACAAGGCCGTCTTCGAGGGCGAGCGCTGGACCGGCTCCATCGCGGCAGACAAGTTGATGGGCAAGACGGCCGAGGGGGCCGCGTTCACCCTTGTCCGGGTGGAGCGAAAAAGCGACACGCTCGGCGCCAAGCCGCCGGAAGGGGCGGTCATCCTCTTCGATGGCCGCAACGCCGATGCCTGGGCGGGCGGCCGATTGGTCGAGGAAAACCTGCTCAACTGCGGAACCCAGAGCAAGAAAGGCTTCGCGGCCGGCAAACTGCATATCGAGTTCCGCACGCCCTTTCAGCCGAAGGCGCGCGGACAGGGGCGCGGCAACAGCGGCGTCTACGTGCAGGGCGTCGAGGTGCAGGTGCTGGACAGCTTCGGCCTGGAAGGCAAGAAGGACGAGTGCGGCGCCTTCTACGGCCGAGAGAAGCCCTCGGTCAACATGTGCTATCCGCCGCTGCTTTGGCAGACCTACGACATCGACATCAAGACCGACGGCAAGGGGAATACCGTAGCCACCGTCCGGCACAACGGCGCCAAGGTCCACGAAGACTTCCCGATGCACAAGGACGCACCGAAGCCCAACCCCATTCAGCTCCAGAACCACGGCAACCCGGTCGTCTATCGTAACATCTGGTTTGTCGAAAGCCGCTGAGGTGGAAGCGAAATGTTCCGCGACGGCGGGGGGAACGGCAGGGTAGGCCAAAGCGAACCAGGCCTACCCTGCGGAGTTGTTGGAGGAGACGCCGGACGTTCCGGCGGATCAGTTCTTCGAGCCGTTTTTCAGCGCCGCCAAGCCGCGCGTGGCCGCGTCGTGGACGTGGCGCTCCGTCGGATCGGAGTAGCTGCCGCGAAGATGGTCATAGAGGCGCGTGGCCTCTGTCTTTTTCCCCGCGGCGGCGAGACGCTCGCCGAGAAGCAGACACGCCTTCGCCGCCTGAGTGCGCTCCTGGCCCTCGGTGTTCGTCGCCCGGATCAGCACGTCCACGGCCGCCGGCACGCCCGCGTTGGCCAGCGCCCATCGCGCGGTCTGGCGCGTGTCTGAATCCGCATCGCTCGCCAGTTTCTTCAACGCCTCCGCCGACGCGCCGTCCCGCAACACACCGAGCGCCTGCACGACGGTCACCCGTTGCTTGCCGGCAACCCGCGGCAGGGCCGCGCGGAACTGCTCGACCGCGCCGGCCCGAATCGCCAGCAGCGCCTGCGCGGCATACTCGGACAGGTCGGCGTCGGGCAACAAGGCACCCAGCTTCGCGGCGACCTCCTTGCCGCCGGCCACCTGCAACTGCCGTACGACGAACGCCTGGAGCTCCTTCGGCCGATCGCCGCCGAGCGTGGAGGCCAGCGCCTCGGCAAAGGCCCGCCGCCGCTCCTCTCCCTGCCCGCCGGCCCGCACAGCCAGAACGTGCAAGGCATAGCGCGGCTTCAGGTCGTCGCCCTTGCCCGACTCGATCAGCATCCCAACCAGTTCCACCACCCCCTCGCGACCTCGCTTCTCGATCGCGGCCATCGTCTTATCGACCGACTCGCGATCGATCTCGGAGAGCAAGCCCGACTTGTCTGTGTTCGGCAGCGCGTTCACCAGATCCGTCAATTTCTCCGCGGCTTTCATGTCTTTCTCCTCTCAAGAAGTGCTCACAGGTGCCACGGCGCCCGCATGGGTTGGTTGACAAGACGATCGGCCTCCTCATCGCCGATGATCCGCTCCTTGACCGGATCGAAGCGAATCTTGCGGCCGACGCGGATGGCGAGGTTCGCCAGGTGCAAGAGAGTGGCGCAGCGGTGGGCCGCCTCGGGATGGCCCCCCGCCTGCTTGCGCGTTTTGACCGCCTCGGCGAAGCTCCGCAGCGGTTCGGGATCGGGCATTTCCTGCACCTTTTTGCGGTCTTCCGCCGACAGATCGCTCAGGCTGACGCCGCGCGCCTTCTTGCGGTCGTACGGCGTGCCCCATTCGCCGCTGTCGAGCACCACCGTCAGACCGTCGGCGTAGCGCATCTCGACCCAGCCCCACATGCCGGTCACTTCCGGGTGCGCCGGCGGCGCCGAGGCCTCGATTTCGACGGGGCTGGTGTCGTCCTTGCCGAAGGTCCACTGCACGGGATCGAAGAAGTGCTGGCCCATGTCGCTCAGGCCGCCGCCCTCATAATCCCAGTAACAGCGATGCGTGCCGCCCGTCCGCGCCCGCACGAACGGCTTCATCGGCGCGGGGCCGACGTACATATCCCAGTCGAGGTTCTTGGGCACGGCGTCGGTTTTCAGGCTCGGCCGGCCGCTCCACTCCTTGACCTTGAAACCGCCCTTCTTGATGTAGACGGCCTCGCACTTGGGGAGCCGGCCGCTGCGCAGGATCTTGTGCGTGAGGATGCTGTCCTTGTTGCGGCTGGCGCCGAAGCGGCCAAAGGTGCCGACCTGCAAGATGCGGCCATAGCGCTGGAAGGCTTCCACGACGGCCCGGCCCTCGGCGATGAAGCGCGTCAGCGGCTTCTCGCACAGCACGTCCTTGCCGGCCTCGGCGCTGGCGATGGCGATGAGCGCGTGCCAGTGCGGCGGCGTGGCGATGGCGATCAGGTCGATGTCCTTGCGGTCGAGCACGCGGCGAAAATCGGTATAGGTCCGCTTGTTGTCGGCGCGGTCGAGGAACTTGACGTCGCACTCGGCCAGCAGTTTGACGTTCAGCCCGTTGGACATGGTTTTGAAGGTGCCGGGGCCGCGGCCGCCGACGCCAATGAGCGCGCCGCCGAACGAGTCGCTGGGTGCCGTGTGTCCCGGCCCTCCCAGAACGTGCCGGGGCACGATGGTGAAGGTCGCCGACGCGGCGGCGGCCCCTTTCAGGAAACTCCGTCGCGTCATTTTTCGTCGCTGTCGAGTCACGGATTCCCTCCTTTCACGAGGACGATTGTTACCGCTGCGTTGTGGACGGGCGCCGCCTTTCCGGCGTGAGGCGCCTACCGCGCCGTCGCCGCCTCGAATTCCACCCATCGTGTCCGCACGTCGCGCCCTGTCGGCACCTTCCAATCACCTTGCTTCGCCACGAAGGTGTGAGCCGCTTCGCGCTCGCCCTTATCGTCGGTCCAGGCGAACGTCACCTTCGTCGCGTCGGAGCCTTTCACGCGGTAGACAAGGTGGGCTTCGGCGCGGGCGTAGTTCTTGCCTCCGTCGTTGCCGAAGCGCACACGGATCGGGCCGGTCGTCGGTTTGGCCAACTCCAGCGAACCCCAGCACAGGCTCTGCGACCAGAAGTCCTTCGGCTCCTCGCCGCGGCGCGCTATCGTCCAGTCCCTTACCACCGGCACCCACGTCTTGCCGCCGTCGCTGGACGCCTCGATCTGATACTTCACGTCCGGACGTGGCGGACTGCCCGAGAAGACGTGACCTGCCGCGTACACCGCCGCCACCGGCTCGCCGCGCGGGCTGGGCACTTCCAGCGTCACGCGCGGGCTACCGAACTTGCCGTCGAGGAGACGGGCCTTCGCCTGCGGCAGCGTCGGACCCGCCGACGTCACCGCCCGGCCCGACGCGGCGAAACTCACCTCGCTGCCTCCGTCCTTCAGGCGCGGCATCACCGCCGCGTTCGCCTGGCAAACGGTCGTGATCGTCAGCTCGGACTTCGCCAGCGTTTTGGCTCCCGCGTGCAGCGCCAGCAGGTACTGCCGCCGCCCCTTGACGAAATCGGTCAGGTCGAGCTTGTCGCGGAACGTCCCGCCGTCGCGCCAGGTCTTGCCGCCGTCCACCGATACCGACACGGTACAATCGGCCTTGCCGCGCAGCACCAGGCCGTTCTTACTGCCGGCGTCGTAGATGCCCCACGGCTTATCGTTGGGCGGAGTCGCGGCGATGACGTAAGGCGACTGGAACTCGAAGACGACGTGCTTGTCGTCCTCTTCGACGACGCCCTCGCGGTAGTCGCCGCTTTTGAAATCGGGAGCGTAGACGAAGACGGCGTTGCCGTAGCGCGCTTGTCCCTGCTTGTAGGCGACGGCCTTGCGCGACCCATACATCTTGTCGGGCTGGTTGACCCACGTCAGCGAGCGCTCCGGTCCCGGCACGCCGCCGGCCATGTAGTTTCTCCCCCAGAAGACGAACGTCTTGCCGTCCGCGAGTCCGGGTTGCAGATAGCGGCGCAGGCGCTCGCCGCGGCGCAGGTGGACCATCGGCGGCGGGCCGCCGTAGCCGGCGAAATACTCGGCGACGGCATATTGCTGGTACGACCCCGCGTCGTTGGGGTGCAGCCCACAGATGGGCCAGCCGTGCTGCCGTTGCGGATGGAAGGCGCGGTCGGTGAGACGCTTCCAGTCGCGCTGTACGTCGCCCGCGGACAACAGCGCCGTGCCCTGTTCGTTGAAGACGACGGTGCAGAGGTCGTGATCGAGCAGAGCCCAGCGGCCCTTGCCGTAGGCGCCGCCGGTGAGGAAGACCTCGAAGCTGTTGTGGCCGGCCACACCGACGCCGCGCCCGCGCCCGTGGCCGAGGAGCGCTTCCATCTCGGCGACCCACTGAGAATGCGTGGTGCCGCACAGCCCGAAACCGTGGGCGAACAGGCCGGTCCAGTATTCGCGGTTGCGAAAATCACCGCCCTGGGTGAAGCCTTGACCCCAGAGATCTTCCACCCCTTCCTCGGCGTGGAAGTAGTGCGTGCAGCGCCACAGCCAGGCGGCCAGCGCCTTCTGCTCGTCGGTGGTCGGTGCGTTCCCCGTGACGCGCGCGAAGATGGCGGCCTGCGTGGCGGCGAGACGGTCGAAGTTGGAGCAGGTCAGTTCGCCGGGATACCAGAGGTGGTCGGTGCGAACCTGCGGGTCGCCGACGTCGGCGCGGGCCGTCGCGGCGCAGAAACAGCAGAACAGGAGGACCGCAAGGGCTGCGCGCGTCTGAGAAGCGGTCATGTCGTCTCCTTTCCCGACCGATTGCATCCGGAGTGTGCGTCTATCATGCCTGCGCCGAACCGATACGTCAACGATCCGATGGCGCGGTAAGGGCGGGCGGGAGTATTGCAAAACAGGTTGAAAAGCGGATAATGGTGGGCACCTTACGAGGTCTGCCATGACGGAGCCGCCCAACGACTTGCTCCCGATCGCCCCGTCGCAAGACGAGGATGAGGCCGCTGTCACCATTCCGTACCGAGGGTCGCCGGTGACGGACACCTCCCCAGAAACTCCGGGAGGGCAGACTGATTCCATCTCAAAAGAAACGATGCCCGTCGTGCCCGGCTACGAGGTCGAGGCCGAACTGGGACGCGGCGGCATGGGCGTGGTGTACCGGGCGCGGCACCGAGCGCTCAAGCGAACTGTGGCCCTCAAGATGATCCGCGTCGGCCTGGCCGGCGCGCTTGAACGTGCCCGCTTCCGGGCCGAGGCGGAGGCGGTTGCACGCTTGCAGCATCCCAACATCGTGCAGATCCATGAGGTCGGCGAGTCCGGCGGACTGCCGTTCTGCGCCCTGGAGTTCGTCGAGGGCGACAGCCTGGCCCGCAAGCTGGCCGACACGCCCCTGACTCCGACGGAAGCGGCGGCGCTGGTGGAAAAGCTGGCGGGGGCGATGCACCTGGCCCACTCGCGCAACGTCATTCATCGCGACCTCAAGCCGGCCAACGTCCTGCTGTTGCCGGACGGCACGCCCAAAGTCACCGACTTCGGCTTGGCCCGCCTGCTCGACGCCGACGACGGGCAGACGCGAATCGGCGACGTCATGGGCACGCCGGCGTACATGGCTCCCGAACAAGCCGAGGGCCACTCACACCGGGTTGGGCCGGCGGCAGACACCTACGCCCTGGGCGCCATCCTCTACGAGTGTCTCACCGGCCGGCCTCCCTTCCGGGGGACCAGCATCGGAGAGACACTCGATCAAGTGCGGACCCGCGAGCCGGTGACGCCGCAACTACTTCAGCCGGCCGTGCCGCGCGATCTGGCGACGATCTGTTTGAAGTGTCTCCGCAAGGAACCGGCGGCGCGGTACGCCAGCGCGCAGTATCTCGCCGACGACCTGCGGCGTTTCCGGGAGGGACGGCCGATCCTCGCCCGGCCGACGCCGGTGTGGGAACGGTTGCTGCGCTGGTCGCGGCGCGAACCGTTGTCCGCCGCGCTGGCCGCCTCCGTGTTGTTAGTGACGCTGGCCGGCCTCTCCCTGGTGCTGTGGGAGTGGCGGTTGGCGGAGGGACGCCGAGACGTGGCCGTGAAGGCGCAAGGACAGTTGGAGTTGAGCCTCCGCGCCGAGGAAGCGGAGCGCATCAAGTCGCAACGGCTGGCGATTCGCTGGGCCTTGGAGCGTGGACTGGAACTGTGTGGCAAGGGCGAGACGGGGCACGGACTTTTGTGGCTGGCGCGCGGACTGCGGCTGACGGCGCCGTTGAAGCCGGCTGACCGCGACGATCTGGAATGGGTGCTGCGCGCCAACCTGGCCGAGTGGCGGCACGAGGTGTTCGCGCCCCGCACGACGCGGATCATCCCGGAGGGGGGCTTGCCGTCGATCAGCCCGTGCGGCCGGTATGTCCTGACACCCACCCTGGACCATTTCAAGGCGCAATTGTGGGATCTGCGGACCCTCGCTCCCATCGGCGCCCCTTTGACGCCTGGCGGCCGCTTGATGCGGTCGGCTTTCAGTTCCGACGGCACCGCGCTTGTCACCGTGGGCCAGGAAGACAAGAGCGAGGCCAGCGAGGTGCGGGTATGGTCCACCGCCACGGGAGAGTTGATTGGCGGTCCCTTCCGCTCTCCGACTTGGTTCAGCGACGTCGCCGCCGCACCCGGCGGCCGGGTCATCGCCTGCGTCCAGAAAGACGGAAATGTCCGCGTGTGGTCGTCGCGGACGGGCCAGCCGGTCGGCGAGCCGCTGATGCACACGGGAACGAGAATCCACTGCCTCCGCTTCAGTCCCGACGGCCGGGTTGTGCTGACCGGCGACGACACCACGATCAAGTTGTGGGACGCCGAAAGCGGCGCTCTCCTTCGCCACTTCTCGCCACCCGAAGGGGGTTACCGAGCCGACTTCAGCCCCGACGGCGCCGTCCTGTTCGTGCGAAACGTCCGCCGCGGCCGGCTCTACTCGCCAGCGACGCTCCAGCCGATCGGTCCCCCCTTGGAACACGACTCCATCCTCAGCTCGGCGGCCTTTAGTCCCGACGGCAAGTTCCTGATGACCGGCGGCCGCGACGGAAGCGCCCGGCTGTGGTCGGCGTCCACCGGCCAGGCGGTCTGCCCTCCGCTTAAACACGAGGCGGAGGTCATAGACGTAGCGGTCGGCCCCGGCGCGCGCACCGTGGCGACCGTCTCTGGCTACTCGGTCCAGCTCTGGTCGCCCGCCACCGGACAGCGCATCGGCGGGTTGCTGCACCATGCGCCCTCGGTGCGCGTGGCCTTTGCTCCGGACGGCAAGACCCTGGCCAGTTGCTGTCAGAGGTTGTTACGCGTCTGGCCGGTCGTACCGGACCCGCGGCCAAAGGCGACCTTGACCCACAGTCATGCCGTCACGGTGGTGGCTTTCCGTCCGGACAGCCATGCCTTGATGATGGGCGGTTGGGGCTACGCGGCCCATCTCTTCGCCGTCCAGGATGCGGGCGCCGCCCGTCCTCCCGCCGTCTCCCTCATCGCCTCGCCGTTGCGCCACCCCAGCCAGCTGACCCACTGCGTCTTCAGCGCCGACGGCCGCATCCTGCTGACAGGGTGCGGCCGCGAGATCCGCTCGTGGTCGGCGTCCACCGGCCTCCCCTTCGGCCCGCCGCTGGTCCTTGAGGGGAAAGGCAATCTGTCGGCCCTTTTCGTCGCCGCCGACGGGCGGACGGCGTGGACCTCGGACGATCGGATCAACGACCCCTCCATCTTGCAGTGCTGGACGGTGGACACCGGCAAGCCTGTCGGCGAGCCGATCGTCTTCTCAGGTCCGGGACGGGCCGTGGCCCGCAGCGCGGACGGCCGATTCTTCCTCACCGGCAACCGCCGCGGCCCGGCCCAGTTGTGGGACGCCGCCAGCGGCCGGCCGGTCGGCGCGCCGCTGGTCCACGAGGCCGACTTCTTCCTCCCGGCCGTCGCTTTTAGCCCCGACAGCCGGCTCGCAGCGAGCGGCTCCCACCGCGAAGTGCGACTGTGGGATGTGGCGGACGGCCAGCTGTCGGGAGAGCCTTTGGTCCATCCGTCCGGCATCGCCACGCTGGCCTTCAGCCCCGACGGCGCTGTCTTGCTGACGCAAATCAACCTGGACGAGGTACGTCTCTGGTCGGCCCTCTCGCGCCGGCCAATCGGCATCCCGCTGCGGGACAAATCCAGCCTGATACTCTTCCGCAGCTTCAGCCCCGACGGCAAGCTGGTGTTGACGTCCTGCTCCGCGTTGGCGCGCCTGTGGTCCGCCAGGACCGGCCACGCGGTCGGTCCCCCGCGGCGACACGATCGTCTCATCCGGACTGGGGCCTTCAGCCCCGACGGACGGCTCCTCGCCACCGGCGGCGACGACCGAACCGTCCAGCTGACCCAGACTCCGGTCCCGCTGGAAGGAGACCCCGAGCAGATCGTCCGCTGGGCCGAAGTGCTGACCGGCATGTCGCTGGACGTACACGACCAGCTCGAGGTCCACGAGGGCGAAGAGTTGCGGGCGCGCCGCCGGGAACTGGAGACGAAGGAGGGGCTCCTGCCCGAACTGCGGCCGCCGGAGGGATCGATCCTGCCGTAGATGCCCGCAGCGAGACGTGGACTTCTCCTATCGCCGCTCCGAGGGAATCTCGTTCAGCGTATAGGCTCCCGCCGGGTGAACGAGTTTTTCTCCCTTCGCCGAGCGCGTGCCGCCATTTTGGTTCAGGGCTTCTCCGCCGAACGGCGTGCGGTGAGGCGTTTGAGGGTCGCTTTGGCATCCTCGGTTTCGGCGGCGCCCGGCGCTCCGTCGGCCATCGCGCGGAGGATCTTCTTCGCTTCATCGCCACCGATGTGTTCCAGCACTTCCAGGGCGCGCAAGTTCCGAAGCGTATCGCCTGGGGGGAGCGGCCGCTGTTCGATGTATTCGAGCAGTTCTTGCAAATTGCGGCGAACTTCCAGCGACGGCGTTTGCTTGAGTGTTTGTCGCAATGCCGGCGCGACGGCCCTCCCGGCTTTTCGCAAGGCGGCACGGGCGCGTTCGCGAACCTTGAACTCAGCGCTGTCCAGGTCCGCGAGCAACTCGGCGACCTTCTTGGCTTCCAAGCGTTCACGCGGCAAGAGGCGAACGCGGAGCAACGGTAGACTTTCGCGCGGATGGGTTATCAGCTCCCATATGGCCCGGTACGCCTTTTTGGCGTCCGCCCCGGCGAGGTCGTCCCACAGTTTCTCAAGTTCATCCTGCGGCAACGGCTCTTTGGCTTCCTCTCGAACTGCAATCGGCGGAGTGGCCTTTGCCGCAGCGGTCCTCTTGACGCCCGGCACGGTAGCGAGATCCCAGATGAGGATAGAGCGATCTTGTCCGGAGGTGGCGAGGAGTTTTCCATCGGAGGAGAAGGCGAGGGCTTGGACCGGCTTACCATGCCCTTCCAGTTTGGCGAGTTCGCGGCCGGTTTTGGTGTCCCAAAGGTAAGCGTAGTTATCCCATCCGTTCGTCGATGCCAGGATCGTGCCATCCGGTGAGAGCGAGGCTCGCCTTTCGTCGCGACTGTGCCCTCGAAAGCGGAGCAACTCCTTGCCCGTGGCCACTTCCCACACACGGAAAGGTCGTTCCGTGCCTGGGCCTTTCACGCTTGTATCGCCTGCCGCTGCGATGAGGGTTGTGCCGTCTGGCGAGAAGAGGACTGTGCTCACCCCCCACTTTCCCCCATTGAATTTCTCGAAGGTGCGGAGAAGCGATCCGGTCGCCAAGTCGAAGAGATGGACCCTGCCAGAATTAGTCCCCATCGCCAACAAGCGCCCATCTGGCGAAAAGGCAATAGTCGTATCCATGACCCCTTGCTCGTCGGGCAGATGTAGCGCAGCCCGCCTCTCTCCCGAAGCAGTTTCCCAAAGATGTACACCCCATTTGGACATTTCGACTCCAATTATCCTTGGCGAGGCGAGCGACCGGCCGTCCGGGGAGAAGGCGGTGTAACTGATACTTTCGGTTTTCACCGGGTTGATCGGTCCGCGTTTCGCAAATATGGGCTCTCCCGTGGCAATGTCCCATAGCACTAGTGTGTTATCGCCGCTGCACGAGGCGAGCGTTTTGCCATCCGGGGCGAAAGCGATTGCATTGGTGCGCCGGCGGGGTTCCAGTAGCGTCCGTATCTCTCGACCTGTCTTCACATCCCAAAGCGGAATTCGACTCGTGGCCTTTTCGCCCATGCCGCCGGCGGCTAAAACACTGCTGTCTGGTGCGAAGGCTAGGCTGAGCCAACAACTCCCGGCTGGATCATTTCTCTTGCCGATGCGCGTCACGGCTCCCGGCGGTAACGGTTCGCCGTAGCGATCCATATGCGCCGGTCCCTCATCGAGAGCTTTGCCACGCTCCGGCGCCGGCCCTTCCCTTTGGACCATCCCCGGTAACAACAAGGTCAAGATGCTCATTAGCAAGAGTCGAAGGCTCCGCTGGAACATGGTCCACACCTCGAATTGATTCGTTAGCTCCAAAGGGCGGTGGCTATTTCCTCACCAGAACAGGGGGCAACTCGTCTAAATCGGTTGCTGCCGACAGACTATTAGCTAATCATCTGATCGAGCGAATCGGAGCTGCCGCCACTGAAGATGCCCGCAGCGAGACGCGGACTTCTCCTATCGCCGCTCCGAGGGGATCTCGTTTAGCGTATAGGCTCCCGCCGGGTGAACGAGTTTTTCTCCCTTCGCCGAGCGCGTGCCGGTCGCTTGAATCAGGTAAACGCGGCCCTTGACCAGCGGCGCCGTAATCAGATCGACGCTGCGGCCGTCGGCCGCCAGCTCGACGCGCTCGATGGTCAAGCGGGTGCGATCGAGTTCCGGCGAGCCGTAGGCGCCGGTGCACTCATAGCGATAATGCTCGATGCGATACGAAGCCGCCTCGCGGGCCGCTGCCGGCGCTACCGGCGCGGTGAAAACGATGCGGAAGCCACGCGGCAGCACCCGGATGGTTTGCATCTCGAAGGGCACCGGGCCGGTGAAGTCGATGCGGAAAAGCGCGCCGCGATCGGGTTGGGCCATCCAGCCCGGCTCGGTGATGCCGCCGACCCACAGACGACCCCGTGGGTCGAACGCCAGGGTGAGCGGACCGAGCAGGCCGCGGCTCCAGAAGGGGAAGCATGCCCCCTGGTATTCGCCATTCACTTTCTCGACGTTGGCCCGGACGAGGGCGCCGCCGAACATCAGCTCGGCGAGGAAGAACTGGCCGGCGAACGGCCCGAACTTGCCGCCGGTCGCGTCGTGGGCGACGCCGTTGATCGAACGGGCCCAGCCGTAGGGCACCCAGACGGCGGCCTTGCCGGCGGGCCGGGGCCGGTGCTGCGGCTGCTCCGGGTTCGGGAAGCCGTAGAAGCGGCCCTCCTCCAGGTGGCAGAGCTTGTTGGCG
>DATBGU010000200.1:0-26518 GCA_036557825.1 Gemmataceae bacterium | reverse complement strand
TATCGCGGCGTCGGCGGCAAGGTCGAGGCGATCCGCTTTGCCCGCGAGAAGGGCATTCCGTTCTTCGGCATCTGTCTGGGCTTGCAGTGCGCCGTCATCGAATTCGCCCGCAACGTCGTCGGCCTGGAGGACGCCGATTCGACCGAAATGGACCCCAAGTGCGGCCATCCGGTCGTGTGTCTGCTCGACGAGCAGTTTTCCATCACCGACCTCGGCGGCACGATGCGACTGGGCAGTTGGCCGTGTCATCTGGCGGAGAAAAGCCGCGTCCGCGCCATCTACGGCAGCGAGTTAGTCAAGGAACGCCACCGCCATCGCTACGAGTTCAACAATCAGTATCGCTCGCAGTTCGCCGCGCACGGCATGGTCTTTTCCGGAACCAGCCCGGACGGCAAATTGGTGGAGATGGTCGAGTTGCCGAGCCATCCCTGGTTCGTGGCGGTGCAGTGCCACCCGGAGTTTCGCTCCAAGCCGACCCAGGCACATCCGCTGTTTCGCGGATTCGTGGAGGCGAGCCTGAAACGGCGCGAAGTGCGAAAAAAAGCTGAGGCCGCCCGCGCGCGGGCGGCCGTCCCCGCTTCCTGAGATCGGTTCGGCGAGACACCCTTCACCGGTTCCCGGCGACGACGCTTCCTGTCGGGGTCGCCGGGCGCTGCTGTCCCAGAGAGTCGGAGAATTCCACGACTTGAGGAAAAAAATCGAAAAAAGGAAAAATTCTTGTCCACTTTCCGACCTGAATTTCGATTAGATAAGTAGAGCCAAATCGAGCGCCTTGCGGCGCCTCCATCCATCCGGCCCTTCAAACCCTGAAACATTCCTGCACTGAGGTACGCCCATGATCGCTGCTCACAGACCGTCCGCGCTACGCGTCGATTCCCCGCTTTCGATGACCGCCCTCCATTGGGAGGCGTTGAGGCTATTGCTCAAAGCCTCGGACGCAGCGAGTGCGCAAGGTTGCGACATCTGGCAATTCGCCGTGGAGATCGAGCGACTATATGACGCGGGCCTGGGCAACACGGACCTGCGTCAGTTGCTTTGTCTGGGGTATCTGGAGCACGCTCGGGAATGCACCACCAGCCGCTCGGGACAGCGCATCTTTCGTCCGCTGGAAACGTTGGTTCTGCCGGAACGAACCTGCTTCGTGCTGACGGCGAAGGGAAGAGATGCCGCCTCCAGCTTGGAGTGGGAAAATGGCATAACGGTTGTCGCGCCGCCGGAGACACGTTGTTCCCTCAGGGTAGGCCCGCACTGGGACAACGAGTTCCGCCGATTGTGGTGGCAAGGGTATCTGATCAAGGAGTTCCGCCGTCCAGCCGTCAATCAGGAAACGGTCCTGGCGGCGCTGGAGGAAGAGGGCTGGCCGGCGCGGATGGATGATCCGCTGCCGCAAACACTCGGCATCGATCCGAAAGTTCGCCTGCACGATACGATCAAAAGCCTCAATCGACACCACCTTCAGTCGATCATCCGTTTTCGGGGAGATGGCAGTGGAACGGGGGTCGGCTGGATGATGGTTGGAAGCGAGAGATTTTCCCTGATCTCAAGCCGCTGACTGTTGCGATGCCCCCTTGAAGATCACACTGGTTCGCCCCTGCGGCACGGACAGGAAAGGGCCTCCGCATGGGCGGTGCGGAGGCTGGTCGGCCGAGGTTTACAGGATGAAGATGGTCTCGTTGTTGTTGATGCCGTCAAGGCAGTCCTTGAGCGCCTCCTCGAAGGTGGCGTCCGAACTCCCGGATTGCAGCGCCGCGATCGCAGCGTTCAGGAGATCCTCAATCTTGGCGATGCCGGACGGATTGCTGACGCCATTGGTCATCAGCGAATTCTGCAAGGTCGAGGACAGGGTCTGACTCGTGCCCGAGAGGGTGACCGCGGGCACGAATATGGACGTCGTCGCATCAATCTTGCCCAGAGCGATGCCGATCTCCGTCGTCAGCAGCTGAACCGACAACTTTTGGTCCATGCTGCCTTTCGAGTTCTTCAGATAGCTCTGGACGTTGCTGTACGACTGGAGGAAGGTGTCGGCCAAGTGGTTGCCGTTGGCGTCCACGAGGGCCAAAAAGCCCGTGTTGTTGGGATCCAGGGCGGCGACCAGCGCGTTGTAAAGCGAGGAGGTGAGCGTCGTCCCCGTCTGCGAACCCGTCAGCGCGGCTTGACCGTTCTTGTTGGTGTAGAAGCCCTTGCCCACTCCATTCTCTTGGCTGAGGTGCCGGAAGACGTCGCTCTGCAGGTTCGTGACGCCGGTGTTCGTCGTGATGATCTGCCCCAGCGTCGAGCCTTGGCTGAGGATCGACTGCTCGGCCGTGGTGAACGACTCGTTGAGGTAAAAGTACCGATCGCCGTCGCGCAGCCGCGAGAACTGATCGACGAGGATCGCCTGGAAGGTCGGTCCCAGGTCGGAGCCGGGCACGTGGTCCTCGGCGAGGCCGGCGATGAACGGGTCAATGTTGCCGGCGAAGCCGCCGTTGGCGAGGGTCTTGGCATAACCCTGTTCGAGCAACTGCTGGACGTGGACGTCGCTGGTGATCTGATCGAAGCCGAAGCTCGCGTCGTTGGTGATGGGCTGCAAGCCGAAGGCGGCGCGGACCTGGTTGAAGGTGCCGATACCGTCGTCGTGGGCCCGCCAGATGTCGCGGGAGATGAGATCCTCGCCGCTCGGGGAGCCGGGGGGGCCGTTGCCGAACAGCAGGTTACGAACATCGCTGACCGCCATGACGTCCATGGCCTGGGCGTTGTTGTCGGCGTCGCCCTTGAGCAGGGCGCCGATGTCGGTCGAGACGTGGCCGGTGAGAGGGTCGATGACGCCATTGGGGTTGAGGAGGTTGGGGTCGAAGAAGTCCTCCGCGAGTTGGAGCGTGCCGAGGGAGGAGCCGTCGTTGGCGTCGCGGGCCACGGTGTTGTTCAGCAAGCTGTGGCCGAAGCGGAAGGCCACGGTGGAGAACTCGGTGGCGATGGACGGATCGCCGCTCCCACCGGAGGTGGGGTCGGGGTTGTAGCCGGCGTAGGCCGGCAGGGCGTTCGGTCCCAGCAGGTCGGGCAAATACTGAGTGTAAATGATGTTCTGATACTCGGCGATGTTGAGCTTGCGCGCCTCCTGGTAAAGCTCCTCGTCGGTCCAGTTCGTGAAGCCGAACTGAGTGGGATCCATCTGCGCCAGTTCGGTGGCGATGGCGTTGTGGTTGCGCATGAACAAGGTCTGCATCGCGGTCAGCTCGACGTTCTCGTTGGCCCGCACGTCGCCGGCCGCGAAGAGTTGGTCGTTGGACACCGCATGGGCGTCGTTGGCCATGTGGAGCGCGTTCAGTTGGTCCTGGGTGAAGTAGTCGAGGTTGTTATACGGCAGCATGTTGCCGGGGCTGGTCTTGAGCAGGTAGCCGAGCGAACCATCGGGATTCGTCACCCGCAGGGCGTCGGAAACTTCCTGGGTCGAGCCGTACACCTGCGACAGGTCGAGGTAGGAGGTAATGGCGTTGATCTGCTCGAGCGGGTTGTTGGCGTCGGTCCCCGTGGCCGGATCGGTCTGGGAGCGGGTGAAGAGCAAGGAGCCGATCGGATCGTTCGGTTGGTTGGGATCTTTGGGGATGTTGAACGGAGCGCCGCCGTCCGGGGTGAGGTCCATGTCGTGGTCCATGAACTGCCCGAAGACGTAACCGAAGTCGGACAGGCCGTTCTGATCGACGGTGTTGATGTCCGTGCTCGGATCGCCGAACAACACGGCCGCCTGGTTGTCCACGATGTTGCTGACGGTGCGGGGGCTGGGGATGAAGTTCGGGGCGCCGCCGCCCATCGAGGGCTTGCTGATGCCGTCGGCGTAGGCGACGGGGGAGAGGCGGAGCAGGTCGGTCCCCGCCGTGCCCAGGGTCGGATCGGCGACGTTGTTGCCGACCTCATCGGTTGGGCGGAAGTCGGTGACGCTGGGCACAATCCGGGATTCCAACTCCTCAAGTGCCGGCCGAATGCGGCACTGTCGTCGGCCTTGGAGCTTGCGCTCCGCTCCACGTTTTTTCCACGACGTTATGCGCGTCATGATGCATACCTTTCTGAGAAGAGAACGGAACCAAGGCGCGCACCCAAGCGAGCGCGCACCCCGAACCGCGGCGCGCGCTCGCGGGCCTTTTCGCGGGCGCGGAGCGGAACCTTCTCCGCTCTCACGCCGGTCGAAAAGCGCCGGAGTGCGCGCCGAGCACGAGTTGGTCAAGATTGAAAGAATCCGCGGTTGACGCTGGGCGGGGAATTGACCCGCGCCGCCGATCGATCCTCAGGTGTGGGTCGGCGGCCGGCCTCGCTGCCGATCGTTGCGAGCTACTTCGTTATGGCCATCATGGTCCCTCTCTGCTTGTGAGACCGGTTCACCGCCACGACGGCGGTGCTTCCACTAAGGGTCCGACTCGGGGCAGGCCGAGTGGGCGGACCCCCCACCGGATGGGACAACGCTGTCCAAAAAAGACAACACCCTCGCGGCGACGCGAGCGAAGATGAGGGCTTGAGGCGTGGTTCCCGTGGGGGATGGGAACGGTGTGAGGGCCGAGGAATTAGAGTCCTCTAATGTTGTGCTCCGAAAAAAAAATGAGTATGAAGAGGGGAATAGTATCCTGGGAAGAATTGCTTGTCCAGAACATTTTCGCAATTTTTTCCGATTGGGAACAACTCGTCTCCGCGTCCGGCAGCGCTGCGGGAGCGGTTCGAGGTTCGGTGGAAGTTTGTTCCGTTTGTCGTCGAGCGCGAGGCCAATCGGCGCCTACGCCAGCAGTTTCGTCACCACTTCGCCATGCACGTCCGTCAAGCGGAAATCGCGGCCCTGGAAACGGAACGTCAACTGTTTGTGATTCAGGCCGAGCAGGTGCAGCACCGTCGCTTGCAGGTCGTGGACGTGAACGCGGTCCTCGACGGCGGCGAAACCGAGTTCATCGCTGGCGCCGAGGTTCAGCCCCGCCTTGACGCCGCCGCCGGTCAGGAACATCGTGAAGGCGTCAATGTGGTGATTGCGGCCGACCGAATCGCGCACCTCGCCCATCGGCGTCCGCCCGAACTCGCCGCCCCAAATTACCAGCGTCTCGTCGAGCAGGCCACGCGCTTTCAGATCCTGAATCAGCGCCGCAGCCGGCCGATCGACTTCGCGCGTCACGCGATCAAGTCCGGTCGTCAGGTTCTCGGCGCCGGAGCCGTGGTGGTCCCAATCGGTGTGATACAGCTGCACGAAACGCACGCCGCGCTCGACGAGGCGGCGCGCCAGCAAACAATTGTTGGCGAACGACGGCTGCCCCGGCTGCGCTCCGTACATCGCCAAGGTCTTTTTGTCCTCGCGGGAGAAGTCGATCAGTTCCGGCGCGCTTGTCTGCATACGGTAGGCCATCTCGTAGGAGGAGATGCGCGTGGCGATTTCCGGATCGCCAGTGTCCGCTAAGCGCGTCGCGTTCAACTCCTTCAGCGCGTCGAGCACCTGGCGCTGTTTATCGTCGCTGACGCCCTGCGGCCGGGTGAGGTTCAGGATCGGTTCGCCGCCGGAGCGGAACGGCACGCCTTGATACGTCGTCGGCAAGAAGCCGCTGCCCCACAAGGGATGACCGCCGCGCGGCCCGCGCGGGCCGGACTGCAAGACGACGAAGCCCGGCAGATCGTTCGATTCGCTGCCGATGCCGTACGTCACCCATGCTCCCATGCTCGGTCGGCCGGCCTGCGGCGTCCCGGTGTTGAGGAAGATTTTCGCCGGCGCGTGATTGAAGACGTTCGTCGCCATGGAACGCACCACGGCGAGGTCATCAACGATGCCGGCGAGGTGCGGCAGGCATTCCGACACCCACGTTCCCGCCTGGCCGTGCTGGCCGAACTTGCGGCGCGTGGCCAATAGCTTCGGCTTCTCCTTGGCGAAGGTGTCCATGAAGGCGAAGCGCTTGCCCTTGATGAACTCGTCGGGGATGGGTTTGCCGTGCAGCGCCGCCAGCTTCGGCTTGTGGTCGAACAGTTCGAGCTGGCTGGGACCGCCGGCCATGAACAGGAAAACAACGTGCTTGGCCCGCGGCGTGTGATGGCCCTTCTTCGGCGCCAGCGGATTGACCAGCGCCGGCGCGTCCGCCTTTGCCCGACCGTCGTTCAGCAGCGACGCCAGGGCGATGGAGCCGAGACCGACGGCGCAGTCGTGGAAGAAGTGCCGGCGCGTTTGCAACAACAGCGGGTTCGTGGTGGTCATGACGCGGCTATTCCCTCGTGATGAACTCGTCGAGATTGAGCAGGACGCGGGCAACGCTCGTCCAGGCGTCCCGTGCTTCCTTCGCTTGCTGCCGTGCCAGGAGTTGCTCCAGCGTTTGCCGTTCGCGTGTACTGGGTTGCCGGCCAAGACACAAACGAAACGCATAGGCGATGCGTTCGCCGGCCACGCCCTTGCAGTCGCGGAGAACGCGATCCGCCAGTGCCTGCGCGAACTCGTAGAAACCCTGATCGTTGAGCAAGGTGAGCGCTTGCAGAGGCGTATTGGAGCGATTGCGGCGTGTGCAAGTCGCCAGCGCCTCCGGTGCGTCGAAGACGGTCAGGTCGGGGTGCGGAGCGGAGCGCCAGAAGTAGGTGTACAAACCGCGGCGGAAGCGGTCGGCTCCGGTGCTGGCCTCCCAGTTGCGCGGCACTTGCGTGAAAGCGTAGACGCCCTTCGGCTGCGGCGGATAGACGCTGGGACCGCCGACCGTGCGCGTCAACAATCCGCTCGACGCCAGGGCCACATCGCGCACCACCTCGGCGTCGAGCCGCAGACGATTCTGCCGAGCCAGCAGTCGATTGCGAGCGTCGATCGTCGCCAGTTCGGGCCGGCTCCGTGACGACTGGCGGTAGGTCGCCGATGTAGCGATCAGCCGGTGCATCGCCTTCATGTTCCAGCCGCGCTGGATGAACTCACTTGCCAACCAGTCGAGCAGTTCGGGGTGCGACGGCGGCGTGCCCTGCGTGCCGAAATCGTTCTCCGTTTCGACGATGCCGCTGCCGAAATACTGCTGCCAGAAGCGATTCATCGTCACGCGCGGCGTCAACGGGTTTTTGCCATCGACCAGCCAGCGCGCGAAGTCGAGCCGCGTGAAGCGCTCCTTCTTCTTCGCCAGGGGCGGCAGCACGCGCGGCACGTCTGCCGTCACCACCGTTCCCTTGCGCAGAAAGTCGCCGCCCAGATGAATGTTCGTGACGCGCGGCGTCGCTCGCTCCTTCAGTACCAGCGTGGTCGGGATGACCGGCAGCTGTTTTTGCACGGCGGCGATCTGCTTTTCCAGATCCTTGCGTATCGTCATGGCGTGGACGTGCGCGGCGGCGAGGTAGTTGAGCGGCTGGCCCAGTCCGCCGACGGCGTGACGCACCTGCTCGAAATTGCGATACGCCGCGATGACCGCCTGCTCCTGCCGAAAGCTGCGGCCGTTGGGCGCGATGGCGAGGATGGCCTGCAATTTCGCCGGCAGCATGGCCCGCGATTGCGGCGTCAAACTGCCCTCCCACGCCGCCACGCGTTCCGGCGTCGCGGTGTCCAGCGTCTTCAACCGCTTTTCCAACGCGGTGATTTTCGCGCGGACCTCCGAACGCTTGCGGAGTTGTTCTGTCGTGGGCAGTTCCAGCGTCGGCTCGTCGCAGCTATTGAAGAAGGCAAACAGCTGATAATACTCGCGCTGCGTCAGCGGATCGAACTTGTGATCGTGGCACTGGCAGCAACCGACGGTCAAACCGAGAAAGACGGTGCCGGTCGTGTTGGCGCGATCGACGATCGACTCGACGCGGAACTGTTCCTGGTCGATGCCGCCTTCCTCGTTCTTCTGCGTGTTGCGATGAAACCCGGTGGCGATGCGCTGTTCGTCGGTCGCGCCGGGGAGCAGGTCGCCGGCCAGCTGCTCGACGACGAACCGATCGAACGGCTTGTCGTTGTTGAAGGCGTCGATGACCCAATCGCGGTACTTCCAGATGGAGCGCGGCGAGTCGATGCTGTAGCCGTTGCTGTCGGCGTAGCGGGCCAGGTCGAGCCAGTGACGGCCCCAGCGCTCGCCGTAGTGCGGCGAGGAGAGCAGACGATCGACGACGCGCTCGTAAGCGTCGGGGCGCCGGTCGGCCAGGAAATCGTCGATCTCCTTCGGCGTCGGCGGCAGGCCGGTCAGATCCAGCGACACACGCCGTAGCAGCGTGGCGCGGTCGGCCTCCGGCGACGGCGCGATGCCCTGTTTTTCCAGACGAGCGAGGATGAAGCGGTCGATGGGATTGCGGCACCAGTCGGCGTTTTTGACGGCCGGCTCCGTGGGCCGTCGGATCGGCTGAAAAGCCCAGTGTTTGCCGCGCTCGTTCCCCGTCTGCACGGTCGTCTCGCCGGCGGGGATGGATGCGCCCGCGTCGATCCAGGTCCGCAGCAGAGCGACCTCGCGCTCGCTGAGTCGTGGTCCCTTGGGGGGCATGACGGCAACGTCGTCGGTGCCGCCGGTGATGGCCTGGATGAGCCGGCTGGTGCCGCTCTTGCCGGGTGTGACAGCCGGGCCGGAGTTGCCGCCCGAGCGGACAGCGCGGGCGCTGTCGAGGCGAAGGCTGGAGCGCTGTTTCTTGGCGCCGTGGCAGGCGGTGCAGTGTTTGGTCAGGACCGGCTGGATGTCGCGGACATAATCGGGAGAAACTTCGGCGGCGGCGAGAACGCCAGGCAAAAATGCGGCCAGCAATAGCGTCAGAAAGGCTTTCATGCGTTCGCTCGGCGACGGATGGCGGGATGCGGGCGGATGGACTGTTCTATCACCATACCCAAAGGGGAGCCGATCGCAAAGAAAAATGCTCCCACGGATCGCGGAGAAGCAGAGCGCGGCGGATTTTGTTGGCAACGCGAAACCATCGCGCCTATGTTAACAAGTGTCCGATGGATCCAAGAAAGGAGGGAAAAACATGAAACGCTTCGTGGGATCGCTCGCCGTCTTGGTGTTCGTCGCCCTCCCGCTCGCCGCTCAGGAGCGCGCCGATGTGAAGCCGAAAGAAGGCGCGAAAGCGGCGCCCCAACCGCCGCGAGCGGTCTATCAGCACACGACGAGCGCCGGCCGACTCGGCAAGTTCGAGCTGAAAGACAAGCAAGGCAAGGCCGACTACTACTTCAACGGCCAGCATCACCAGGACGATCTGTTGTACGCCCGCTCGGCGGAGATGAGGGATCCCTCGCTGCCGGTCACTACTCCCGGCTGGGTCTATCAGGTATCGCGCAAGGACAAGAAAGAATCGCTGTGGTTCTTCTTCGCGGCCGACCCGTTCGCCAAGGGCGGCGATCAGTACGTCATGTTTTACACGACGACGGCGCCGAACGCGGAAGGCAAGCAGTCCTGGACGCGCATCCTTACGCCGGGCGGGACCAAGCGGACGTCGCTTGACAAGAAGCCCAAAGGCGAGGAGACGGACAAATAGACGAGGCCGATCCGACGTCAAGCGTACCAGTCCGCGCGCGTCAGCGGCAGCTGGGCATCACCGCGATCAGGCTTGGCGAACAGCGTTTGATACAGGTTCAGATCGCGGACGCGGTAGCTGTAGGCGGCGCGGGCGAGATAGACGCGGAAGATGCGGTACGTCGTCTCATCGGTCAGCTTGACCAGTTCCGCATGACGCGACTCCAGGCGCTGTAGCCAATGTTGCAGCGCCAGCACGTAGTGCTCGCGCAGTCCCTCGACATCGCGGATCTCGAAGTCGGCCTCCTCGGCGTGGCGCAAGATAGTACTAATCGGCCGCAACTCACCGTCGGGGAAGACGTAGCTGAGAGAAAACGGTTTGCGCGGCACGGCGGTGCCGGCGTTGAGAGTGATGCACTGGTTGTAGAAGACGCCGCCCGGCCGCAGCAGCCGCCACGCCGCTCGGAAGAACGTCGGCATCATCGCCTCGCCAACGTGCTCGATCATGCACACGGCGGTTACTTTGTCGTAGCTCTCCGGCGCGTCCAGTTCACGGTAGTCGCGGAACTCGACGCGACAGCGGCCTTCCAAACCGGCCTTCCGAATGTGTTCTTGCGCCCATTCCGCCTGCTGCCGGCTAAGGGTGACGCCGTGCGCCTCGACGCCGTAGTTCTGGGCGGCGTACAGGACCAGGCCGCCCCAACCGCAGCCGAAGTCCATCAGCCGCTCGCCGGGTTTGAGGCGCAGTTTCTTGCAGATGTAATCCAGCTTGCGCTCCTGGGCTACGTCCACGTCCTCGTCGGCACTGTGGTAGTAGGCGCAGGTATACTGCATGTACGGGTCCAAGAAAAGGGCGAAGAACTCGTTGGACAGGTCGTAATGGTAGCTGATGGCTTGCTTGTCGCGTTCCAAGGAGTGCTTGCCGCCGCTCAGTTGGGCAGCGCGATTGACGGGACGCGGACGGCTCGTGGACGGCAAACGCAGCAGCGCCGCACCTAGGCGAAGACGCTCGCCGAGGCTGCGCTTCTGGGATTGCAGGCGGCGCAGGAACTCAATGAACGCCTGCATATCGCCTTCGACGTCGTAATCGTCGTAGATATAGGCTTCTCCCATGCCCAGATTGCTGGCGCGCAAGAGCATCTTCCGCAGGGCACCGGGATGTTGCAGAACCAGAGTGAAGCGCGCCGGCTGCCCGGCGTCCGGCTCCCAGGTGGTGCCTTCCCAGAGCCGGACGGCGAAGTCGCGCGGTTGGCAAAAGCCGGCGAGTTTGTGCAGAATCGCCAGGCTGGTGGCAACAGTGGGGTCGCTGCTGAGTTGTTGGATGCTCATGGCCGGTTCGGGTTCCCCTGGGAACAAGGTCACGGTTGGAGAGGATTCCAGACCGCGTGTACCCTATCCGACCATCGGCCGCGCGTCAATAAAACGCCTCGTCCTCAGCGGAGAATGTCGCGGATTACGTGACCGCTCGTCTCCGTCAGCCGTTCGTCGCGGCCGTCGTGCGGAAACGTCAACTCCTTATGATCCAGCCCCAGCAAATGCAGGATAGTGGCGTGGATGTCGTGGACGTGGGCCGGCTTGTCCACGGCGTACAGACCGATCTCGTCGGTGGTGCCGTAGGCCATGCCGCCCTTGACGCCGCCGCCGGCCAGAAACATGGTGAAACCGTAGGGGTTGTGATCGCGTCCGTTGCCGCTTTCGCTCATCGGCGTGCGGCCGAACTCGCCCCCCCAAACCACCAGCGTGGTTTCGAGCAGGCCGCGCCGCTTGAGGTCTTTCAGCAATCCGGCGATCGGCCTGTCGCTCTCACGGCAAAACTGCTCGTGGTTTTTGTCCAGGTCGCTGTGCGCGTCCCACTTGCTGCCCGATCCCATGTACAGCTGCACGAAACGAACACCACGCTCGACGAGACGGCGGGCCAGCAGACAATTGCGGCCGTTGCTGGCCGTCTCCGGTCGATCCAGGCCGTACAGCCGTTGCGTCTGAGCGGTTTCGCCGGACAGATCGACGGCATCGGGGGCGCTGGACTGCATGCGGTAGGCCAGCTCGTAGGCGGCGATACGCGCCTCGACGGGATCGCGGTCGCCGCGCCGGCCGGCGTAGCTCTTGTTCAATTCGTTGATGTATTCCACCTTGGCCCGCTGCCGCGCTGCGCCGATGCCGGTCGGCGGGTCGGCGTAGAGGATCGGCGTCTTGCCGGTGGCGAACTTGGTGCCCTGGTAGGTGGCCGGCATGAAGCCGGTGCTCCAGTTGCGGTCGCCGCCCGGCGGATCGTAATCGTAATCGGTCAGCACGACGAACCCCGGCAGGTTGTCGCAAACGGAACCCAGGCCGTACAGCGCCCATGCGCCCAGCGCCGGCCGGCCTGGACGCAGATTGCCGGTGTTCATTTGGCACACGCTGGCGACGTGCGTTTGTCCGTCGGCCTTGCAGCTGCGCAGCACGGCGAGGTCATCGACGCAGGTAGCGATTTCGGGATACCAATCGCTGACCCACAGGCCGGATTGACCGTGCTGCTTGAATCGGCGCGTGGACGCCAGCAGCGGCGTATCCGCCGTGCTGCCCATCGCGGTCATCGGCTTCTCGAAGCTGGCCGGCAGCGGCTTGCCGGCCAGCTTGTTCAGCTGGGGTTTCGGATCGAACAAGTCGATGTGACTGGGACCGCCGTCCATGAAACAGAAGATCACGCTGCGGGCGCGGGCCGGCATGTGCGGCGTTCGAGGAGCCAGGGGGTTGGCGACGGCGCAGCGCGCGGCGGTGCCGGCCGACGCCTCGCGCGCCAGCAGAGCGGCGAGCGCCAATCCGCCGAAGCCGGCGCCGGCTCGCGTCAGAAACTCGCGGCGCGACGTGGGCCGGGCGATATGGTTCGATCGAGAGGAAAGAGAGAAGGTCATCGTGGTCATCCATCCGAAATCGTAGGGTGGGCCGACGAAGGAGGCCCACCATGCCGCCGGTGGGCCTCACTGCGCTTCGGCCCACCCTACGGAACATCGAGAAACTCTGCGGAATTTAGCAGCGCGTGGCAGAAATCCCCCACCGCGGCCGAGAAGGGCGCGTTGCGCGCCGCTTCGCCCTTGGTGGAGATCAGGCGAGCCTGGCGCTCAATGAATTTCGCGGCGGCCGCGACCTCGCCGCGTTGCGGCTCACGACCGAACACGCGCAGATAAGCGGCGCCAATCACCTTGTCGATGTCGCGGTCGTGCCTTGCCAACAGGTCGTCGGCCAGCACACGCGACTGGGCCAGCGTCAACTCGCCGTTGAGCATCGCCAGCGCCTGCGGCGCCGTGATCGTCGCGGGACGGACCGGACAGCTATTCACGCGATCGGGCTGATCGAAGGCGGCGAACAACGGGTAGACGAAGTTGCGCTTGGCGAGCATGTAGATCGAACGGCGATTGCGGTCGGCCGGCCGCTTGTCCGGCTCCCAGGAGTAGCCGTTCTCCTTCACCAGGTTCGGCAAATCCGGACAGCTGCTCGGCCCGTACATACGCAGGTCGAGTTGGCCGGACGCTTGCAGCACGCCGTCGCGGATCGCCTCGGCCTCGCGGCGCTTGGCGCGGGCGTGCCACAGCAGTTTGTTGTCGGGATCGGCCTGGCCCGCCTTCGCGGCCGTGGGATTGCGATCGGGCGACGAGACTTGCCGATAGGTCGCCGAGGTGACGATCAGCCGGTGCAGCGGCTTGAGCTTCCAGCCGTGGCGGACCAATTCGGTGGCCAAATAATCGAGCAGTTCGGGATGCGTCGGTTTTTCGCCCTGGAGGCCGAAGTCGTTGGGCGTCGCCACGATGCCCACGCCCAGATGATGCTGCCAGAGGCGATTGACGACGACGCGTCCGGTCAGGGGATGATCCGGTTGACACAGCCAGCGTGCGAGGTCCGCGCGCCGCAAAAAGGGGTCGGGACTCGTTTTCTCGCCGCTGTGCAAAATGAGTCCCGACCCCTTTTTCGCCGACGCTTTCGCCTCGGCGTCGGAAACGGTTCCTGACACCTTTTTCGCGAGGCACTCCGGGAAACCGGGCCGCACTCGCTCCTTCGGCTTGCGATAATTCCCGGTCGCCAGCCGGCGCGTCTCCGGTGGCTCCCCGTTGATGTCCGTGACACCCATCGTTACCGGCAGCGGTTGGGGCTTGAGTTCATCGAAGGAGGCGATCTTCTTCTGCAATTCGTCGTAGACCGCTCGCTGGTCCTTCGGCAGCCGTTTGTACGCCCTCGACAACCGGCGATCGACCTGATGGCCGGCCAAAAAGGCCAACTGACGTTGCAGCGGCGTCCGCTTCTCGGCCGGCGTCGTCAGCGCCTGCTGGGTGTCGCGATCGAACGTCGGCAGCAGATCCTTGAAAACCGCCTGGCGCGGCCCGGCCACCATCGCCTCGCTCTTGTCCCGCAGCTCGCGCGTCGCCGCCTCCCACTTCGCCATCTGCCGCTGATAGCGCGCCCGCTCCGCCGCCGGCGCCAGCGGCAGGTCGTCGCGCTCCAGCATCGGCGTGAAGAACGCCTGCAAGCGGTAGTAATCCGTTTGCAGCAGCGGATCGAACTTGTGATCGTGACAGCGCGCGCAGCCGACCGTCAGGCCGAGGAAGGTGGTGCCGAACACGTCGGTGATGTCGTCGAGAATGTCCTGGCGGATGAGGCGATAGTTCGAGCCGTTCGATTCCTCCGGGTGCAGCCGATAGAAGCCGGTGGCAATCAAGGCATCCGGGTTGTCCGGCTCCAACTCATCGCCGGCGAGTTGCTGGCTTAGGAAGCGATCGTAGGGCAGATCGTCGTTGCAGGCGCGGATGACGTAATCGCGATAGCGATAGGCTTCCGGCCGCAGTTTGTCGAGCTTGAATCCCTCGGTTTCGGCATAGCGGACGATGTCGAGCCAATGCTGCGCCCAGCGTTCGCCGAAGCGGGGCGAGCGGAGCAGACGATCGACGAGCCGTTCGTAGGCGTCGGCGGCGGGGTCGGCGAGGAAGGCGTCGCGTTCGGCCGGCGTCGGCATCAAGCCGGTCAGGTCGAAGGTGACGCGGCGCAGCAGGGTGAGCTTGTCGGCCGGCGGGTTCGGTTGCAGCCCCGCCTTCTCCAACCCGGCCAGCACGAAGGCGTCGAGGGAGTTGCGCACCCAATCGCGGCGATGGACTGCGGGGAGAGCTGGCTTTTTCAGCGGAACGAACGGCCATTCGGGACGTTCCGTCTCCGCGGCTCGGCCGACGGCAGGGAACGCGGCGGCGAGCAGACAGCACAGCAGCAAATCTCGGTGGCGGACAACGCGATGGCGGGTCATGGACACGACTCGAATTCACTCGGCGTTTCGCGGAAACCGCAGACCGGGACACGCGGGCTGGCCGGCGCTTCGCCTGACGCGGGGTGGACGCATGCATCAATGCACACGGCCTTCCGGCCAGACACACTCCCGTTTGCGGGGAAAAAGCACGAGGTCGTTGACGTACCTATGCGATCCGAGTCTTCGCTGACGAGAGGATCAGGCGCGTCGTTGGGACGGTAAGGGCGGGGATTACATGCAGGACGATGGTGTTGCCTTGGCCGCCACACCAGTGTGGATTCGCTCTTGGCCCAGAGCGAAAGAGCGTCCTGGCCAGGTCGTAAACCTACTGGTCAGTGTAATAAGGAGACGCGCAGGTTGCAATGGTGCAACGACCAGAATGAGCGAATTCCTGCGGAAAGGGGCGAAGCCTGCACCTTTGTACGGATCGCGGAACTTCAATCGTGCAGGAGCCGCAGCCCGCTGCTCAGCGCGTGAAGCCATTCCGCCGAATGCCGGACTTCCTCCAGCCGGCTCAGAAGCGGCGGTTCATCCGGCCACGTCCGTAGAAGTCGCTGGAACCACGCCACGTCATGCCAGGAGCCGTCTTTGAAGCCCACCTGCTCGTACACGCCGACCGGCCGAAAACCCATCGCTTTGTGCAAACCCACGCTGGCCGGGTTGGGCAGTGTCACCCCGGCATAGGCGTTGACAAAGCCTTGTAACGGCAACATGGCCAACAGCGACGTGTACAACGCCCGCCCCACGCCCCGGCGCTGCCGCCCCTGCCGGACGTAGACGGTGGTATCGACCGACCAGCGGTACGCCGCTCGCTCGCGGTGCTGCGAGGCATAGACGTAACCCAGAATCTCCTCACCGTCCTCGCAAACCAGCCAGGGGTACGGATCGAGTATCTTCTCCAACCGGCGCCGCATCTCTTCGACCGTGGGCGGCTCCGTCTCGAAGGAAATCGGCGTCTCGCAGTAGGGGGCGTAGATGGCCTGGACCTGTTTGGCGTCGTCGAGCGCGGCCAAGCGGATCGTCGGCGGCATGACAGGTTCCTCACGTCTTGGCTTGCCCGTTTGACCACGCCGTCGTCAGGGAGGCGCTGAGCGTGTCGCTGCTGTATCTTCACGGTTCCTTGTCGTCATCGTCGTCCTCTTCCGTCAGCAGCGCGTTGGACAACGTGGGATCGCCTTCCACGCGCAGGATGTGCTTGTATTCCTTGCCGTCCACGGTCAAGACAACGAGATACGTTCCCGGCGCGGCGGGGCGTCCCGCTTGCGGAGGTCGGCCTCGGCCGGCCCTCCCGCCGTCTCCGGGGCGGCGCTCCGGCGCCTGCGTCAAATTCCAGACGACCTTGTGCAGTCCGGGTTCGGTCGCGGTCTTCAGTTCGCGCACGAGTCGGCCGTCCACGTCCAACACCTTCAGGCCCACCTTCGACGCCTTCTTGCCCAGCGAATAATAGAGCGGGGCGCCCGACGGTGGGTTCTCGCCGATGTAGCGGCGATTCGTGCGTCCTCGGCTGAGTTCCTGTCGCCAACGGATCGCCGTCAACGGTTTGTACAACCGCGCGTCCGCCACCAACGTCTCCGGCGTCAGTTGGCGCAGGGCGCTGACATCGAGTATCCAAAGACTGCGGCCGTGCGTGGCGGCGATAAGTTCGCCGGCGCTGGGATGCACGGCGAACTCGTGGACCGCCACCGTCGGCAGGTTGGTGTTCAGACGGTTCCACGTTTGGCCGCGATCCAGCGAGCACCAGGCGCCGAACTCGGTGCCCAGATAAAGAAGGTTGGGGTTCTCGATGTCCTCGCGCAGCACGCGCGTTGATCCCCAGGTGGGGAGGTTGTCGTGCAGCGGCTTCCACGTCTTGCCGAAGTCCTCGGTCACGTACACATAAGGCCGGTCATCGTCGGAGCGATGGCCGTCGAAGACGACGTAGGCGCGGCCGTCGGCGAAGCGCGACGGCTCGATGGAGGCGACCCAGCGGAGGCCGGGAAGGCCGACGTTCTTGGCGACGTTGGTCCACTCCTTGCCGCCGTCGCCCGTCACCCACAGATAGCCGTCGTCCGTGCCGGCATAGAGGACATCCGGATTGCGCGGCGACTCGGCCAGGGCGCTGGCGCTGCCGCGCTCCGTCGCCGTGATCTCCCGCGAGATCACGCGCAGGTCGTTGCCGCGATCGAGGGAGCGGAACACCACGTTGCCCGCGCAATAGAAGATGCGCGCGTTGCGGTGCGATAGCAGGAACGGTGTGTTCCAGTTGAAACGATAGCGGCGCGGGTTCGCCGGAGCGATGGAGGTCGTTTCGCCGGTGCGCAGATTGCTGCGGCGCATGCCGCCCCACTGCGCGGTCGAGTAGACGAGATCGGGATCGGTCGGATCGACGCGGCAGCGGAAACCGTCGCCGCCGCCGAGGCGCATCCAGTCCTCGTTGATGGGTCCGGTCAGGCTGTGCGTACGGCTCGGCCCGCCCCAGGTGCCGTTGTCTTGCAAGCCGCCGAAAACGCGGTAGTCGCGCCGGGTATCCACGGCGACGTGATAGAACTGTCCGATGGCGACCTGATTGAAGTGGTCCCAGTTGGCCATGCGGTCGTAGGTGACGTAGGAACCGCCGTCGCCGCCGAGGACCATGTGCCGGCCGTCGCGCGGATCGATCCACAGGGCGTGATGGTCGCCGTGGACGCCGCGACCGCCTTCCGGATCGAACGTCTTGCCGCCGTCGCGCGAGCGAAACAGGGCGATGCCGAGGACGTAGACGAACTGGTCGTTGTTGGGATCGACGCGGATCTGACTGAAGTACATCGGTCGCGGGTTGAGGCTGTTAATACGAGTCCACGATTGGCCACTATCGGTGGATTTGTAGACGCCGCCGTACTGAAAGCCGTCCGGGTTTTGACGGTCCTGGATGTTGGCGGCCTGGCCGCCGAGACGGTCGAGGAACGGCGTTGCGCTGCCTCCCGGCGCGTTGCCGCGCGCGGCGAAGGTCGCTTCCACCTCCTGCGTTTCTCCGCCGCGGCGCAGACGGATTTTCACCTTGTCGCCGACCTTGTGTCCGCGGACCTCCTCCAGCAGATCGGCGTACGAACCGATGGTTTTGTCGCCGACGCCGATAATCACATCGTCGATTTTCACGCCGGCGCGATCAGCCGGACCGTCCCGGCTGACCTGCGTCACACGCGCGCCCTTCTCGCCGTCCTGACCCTGGATACCCAGGAACGCCACGCCGGCCGCCTGCGGCGGGCCGCCGATCTTTTCCGACTCGACGAGCAAGTACACGGTGCGCGGATCCTTGCGATACCAGTCAATCCCCATGCGGCCGAGCTTGCACGTCGGCAGCCCCTTGGTGATCTTGTCGAACGTCTTGCCGCCGTCCGTGGTTCGATGCAAGCCGCTGCCGGCGCCGAACTTCTTGGCCGGATCGTTGTAGTCGTAGCCGTCGCGCTGTCGTTCGTAGGCGGCGACCAGGAGAGTATCCGGGTCGGACGGGTGCATCCGCATGTCGATGATGCCGGTCTTGTCGTCGATAAACAGGATCCTGTCCCAGTTCTTACCGCCGTCGATCGTCTTGAACAGGCCGCGCTCTTCGTTGGGTCCGTACAGCCGGCCCAGGGCGCCGACGTAAACGATGTCGGGGTTGGTCGGATGTACGAGGATGCGGCCGATCTGGAAGGACTTTTTGAGTCCTATGTTTTTCCAGGTTTTGCCGCCGTCGGTGGATTTGTAGACGCCGTCGCCGTAGGAGACGGAGTTGCGTGGGTTGTTCTCGCCGGTGCCGACCCAGACGATGTCCTTGTTCGACGGCGCCACGCACACATCGCCGATGGAAACGGTCGCTTCACGGTCGAACTGATGCTCGAAGGTGATGCCGTTGTTGCTCGTCTTGAGCAGACCGCCGGAAGCGGTGGCGATCCAGAACGTCGCCGGATCGTCTTCGCAAATCGACATCGCCGTGATGCGTCCGCCCATGTTCGCGGGACCGATGCAGCGCCAGGTCAGCGGCTTGAGCCATGCCGGTGACAGCGTCGCCTCGGAGGATTTCGGCTCTTCGGCCCAGATGGGACAGGACAACAGCAGAACAGTCAAGGCGTACGCGTACGCCGCGCGACAACGTGACGGCTTCATGGTCCAACGTCCAGGGAGCGCCCGATTGACCGGGTGCTCGACAAAGGGATAAACGACTCTTCCCTTCCTCGATAATCGGCCGAACAACGGATTGCAAGGGGCGGACGAGCGAATTCCTCTCAATGGGCGATGGTCGCGCCGGGGTCAGGTTGGCCGAGCCGCAACCATGTTTCGTGGACGCGTTGTCGAATCAAGGCGCATCCATCGCTCGCAAGTGCTTATTTCTCAGCCCATTGGGCATCGCGCTGGGTGGTGTGAAGCTTTTGGCACCGCATTTGCCCACTGAGGGGCAAGGAAAGTGGTTCCCCTCGCTGGACGCACGCAGGCAATCCGACACGAGAACGATTCATGACCGGATCGACCATTCTGCTTGTCGATGACGATGAAGTGCTGAATCAGGTGCTTCGTCGGGTGCTGACGCGCGACGGCTATCACGTCGTGGAAGCCGGCAGCGTCGCCCAGGCGCTGGAGCGCGCCCGCGAGGAGCGGCCGTCCCTGGGCCTGGTCGATTTGCGCTTGCCCGACGGCGATGGTGTGGAACTGGCCCAGCGGCTGCAAAAGGAGATGGGCCATATCCCACTTATCCTGATGACGGCCTATCCGCTGCGCCTGCGCGATCAGCCGGAGTTGGCGCAGTCCTTTCGTCGCGTGCTGACCAAGCCGCTCAACCTCGATGAACTGCGGCAAGCCATCGAGTCGAGTCTCGGCGCTTCTTCCGGTTCGCGCTCCGCATCCACGCCGACCCCGAAGCCGCCAACCCGCGCCGAGTCCGCCGCGAGCGAGCGGCCCGAACCCAACGAAGCTCCTCCTCTCACTCCTGCGCCGGCGCGGCCGGAGCCGAAAAAGGGTCGCCTGCGCTGGGCGATTGTTGCAGGAATCATCGTGGCCGTCGCCGGACTCGCCGCGGCGATACCGGCCCTCGGCACGCCCAGCATCCAGCGACTTCTTCGTCCAGGCGACGCCCGCCTCGTGCATCCGGTCGATGAGGCGCACGCCAGTCTCGCCTCCGACAGCGACGAGGAGATCGAGCTGCCGCCCAAGGTGGTCGAGCGATTGGGGATTACCACCAATCCGGTTTCCACCGAGGTGGCGAAACGGCGATTGCAGTTGCCCGGTTCGTTGGCGTTTGACCCCAATCACCTCGCCAGCGTGCAATCGCGTTTCGCCGGCGAGGTCATCGCTATCGGCACCTACGAGAACCGCGACGCCGCGAACAACAGCACGGGGAATCGCCCGCTCCTCTACGGCGATCGCGTCACCAAGGGGCAACTTCTGGCCGTGGTCCTCAGCAAAGACCTGGGCGAGAAGAAAAGCGAGTTGATTGACGCCCTCGTGAAATTGAAGTACGACGAGTCGCTGTTGCAGAGGCTGGAGGATCTGCTCAAGGAAGGCTCCACTCCTCCGGCGACGGTCTACACTCAGCGAGCCGTGGTGGGTCAGGGCCGCAACACGGTATCGAAAATCGAGCAAACGCTGGAGACCTGGCGCGTGGCCGAAAAGGAGATCGACGGCGTCCGCGAAGAGGCCGAGCGCGTCTATAAGCGTCAAGGTAAGCGCGATCGCAAGCGAGAAAGCGAATGGGCCAAAGTGGAAGTGCGCGCGCCCTTCGACGGCACCATCGTCGAGAAAAGTGTGACCCTGCACAAAATGGTCAGCACCGATTTCACCCTGTTCATGGTCGCCGACCTGAGAAAACTCGGCGTTCTGGTCCACGCCTATGAGGAGGACTTGCGCGAGCTGCAAGCGCTGCCGCGCGGCTATCCCTGGGAGGTCCGCAGCGGGGCCGATCCCAGCCACCGGGTGCTCGAAAGCGACGGCGTGCAGCGAATCGGCCTGGTGGTCGATCCCACTCAGCACACCGATCCGATCATGGGCCTGGTAGACAACAAGGATGGCAGGCTGCGCGTCGGCCAGTTCGTCACTGCGACGGTCCACCTGCCCGCGCCGCCGAACGTGGTGTCCTTGCCGTCGTCGGCGGTGGAGGAGGACGGTGAGCGAAGCATCATCTTCGTCCAGCCCGATCCCACCAAGCCGCGCTACGCCCTCCGCCGCGTCTCCGTGGCCATGCGGCTGCGCGATGTCGTTTACGTCCACGCTAATCTGAGCGCGGAGGAACGCAAGAAGGGACTGCGCGAGGTGAAACCGGGCGAGTACATCGTCACCGAGGGCGTCCTGGAGTTGAAAGCGGCGCTGGAGGATTTGCAAGCCAAGGCACGAAAATAGTCCGCAGTCCACAGTCCGTAGTCCGCAGCAATGACGAACATGCTTTGTTGCCGCGGACTGCGGACTGCGGACTGCGGACTGCGGACTGTGGACTGCGGACTAATTATGGTACGCAAACTCATCGAGTGGGCTGTCGGCAATGCGCTGATCGTGGTCCTTTTGGCCATCTGTCTGGCGGCGTTCGGCGTGTATGCCTTCAACCACGTCAACGTCGAGGCGTACCCCGATCCGGCGCCGGCGATCATCGAGGTCGTCGCGCAGTATCCGGGTTTCTCGGCCGAGGAAGTCGAGCGGCGGGTGACGATTCCGCTGGAAGTCACCTTGGCGGGCATGCCGGGACTTCAGTATACGCGGAGCAAGTCGCTGGCCGGGTTGTGCCATCTGCGCAACCAGTTCGAGTACGGCGTCGATTACTACGCCGCCCGCCAGGAAGTCATCAACCGCTTGCAATTCGTGCAGAACCTGCCGGCCAACGTCAATCCGCAAATCTCGCCGTTCACGCCCACCGGCGAACTGATCCGCTACACTCTCGATAGCCCAAAGAACAGCCGCGATGAGGAGATATACTCCCTCCTTGATCTGAAATCGTTGCAGGATTGGGTGCTCGATCGAGAGTTTCGCCGCATCCCGCGCATCGCCGCCGTGTCGAGCTTCGGCGGCATGGTCAAGCGCTACGAAATTCAACCGGACCCGGACCGCCTCAAGCGTTACGGCGTCGGGATACAGCAGTTCCAGACGACCATCAGCAACAACAACGCCAACATCGGGGCCGGCTACCTGGGGCAAGGGCCGATCGCCATGAACGTCCGCAGCATCGGCCTGATCGGTCGAGGTCAGGATCCGATGCGGCGCGCGGTGACGATGAAAAGCCCCTACCGCGCCGCCCGTCATCTGTGCCGGGAGGAAGAGGAGCGCGTGCGCGAGATCCGCGACCTCGTCGTGGTGAGCGTCAACAACGTGCCCATTCGCGTTGAGGATCTTGTCACCGGCGGCCCGGCCGACGAGCACGACGATCTGGCGACGAGCATTCGGCGCAGAAAAAAACTTCCGCGCGAACTGCTGGGAGGAGAGGGGAAGAACAATCCGCACAGCCGCGAGGGGGTCCTGGTCGGCTATCAGCCGCGACTGGGCAAGGTCAGCGTGTGCCGGCCCAAGCGCGACGACAAAGGCGAGGTTGTCCGCGACGACAACGGCGACGTGGTCTGGATCGACGAGGAGGACAAGGTACAGGGCATCGTCCTGATGCGCAAGAACGAGGCCACCCTGCTCGCCCTCAATAAGGTCAAGGAAAAAGTCGAGGAGTTGAACGATCCGCAAGGGGGCCGTCTGCTGCCCGACGTCAAGATCGTGCCGCACTTCGACCTGACCGGACTTATCCACGTCACCACCGAGACGGTGCGCGAAAATCTGCTGATCGGCATGATGCTGGTGACGGTGATTCTGTTCATGTTTCTCAGCAACGTGCGCAGCGCTCTGATCGTGGCCATCAACATTCCGCTGGCGTTGTTGTTCGCCTTTTCAGTGCTGTTCCTTCGCGGCAAGTCGGCCAACCTGCTGTCCATCGGGGCCGTCGATTTCGGCATCATCGTCGATTCGTCCGTCATCATGGTCGAGAACATTTACCGCCACGTCAGCTCCGGCGAGTATTCCGAGCTGCCCTTGAAGGAGCGCATCATCCGCGCCTGTCACGAAGTGGAACGGCCGTTGTTCTTCTCGACGCTCATCATGGTGTTCGCCTTTATCCCGCTGTTCACGATGCAGGGACCGGAGGGGCAAATCTTCGGGCCGATGGCCGATACCTACGCCTTCGCGCTCGGCGGCGCCTTGCTGCTGGCCCTCACGGTTGCGCCGGTGCTGTGTTACCTGTTCTTCAAGAACCTCAAACCCAGTCAGGACAACTGGCTGGTGCGCTGGCTGAAACGCAGCTACCTGCGCCAGCTGGAAATCTGCCTGAATCATCGGTTCATCACGCTAGGGGTCTTCGGGCTGCTGGCCGCGGGCACCGTGGCGCTGCTGCCGTACCTCGGTCGCGAGTTCATGCCGGAGTTGGAGGAGGGCAACCTATACATCCGCGGCACGTTCCCAATCAATGTCTCGCTGGAAGAGGCCGCGGACAAGACGCGCCGGGCGCGGGCGATCCTGCGCGAGTATCCGGAAGTGGCGCTGGTCGCCTCGCAGGTCGGCAGGCCCGACGACGGCACCGACCCGACCGGTTTCTACAACGCGGAGTTCTCGATTCCACTGCGTCCCGAGAAAGAATGGCCCACCGTGATGGAGCGCACTGGACTGCTGAGTTGGCTCGGACCGCGCGCCCGCACGAAACCGGAATTGATTGAAGCCATGAACAAGCAGATGCACCGCGAACTGATCGGCGTGGACTGGAACTTCTCGCAGTACATCCGCGACAACGTCATGGAATCGCTGTCCGGCGTCAAGGGCGACAACTCCGTCAAGATCATCGGACCCGACCTCGACGAACTGGAGAAGCTGGCCGACCGCGTCAAGGCGGAACTGGACGCGGTGCCGGGGCTGGAAAACGTGGCGGTCTTCCGCATCAAGGGGCAGCCGAACCTGGAGTTCACCGTCGATCGCTCCAGGTGCAAGTTCTGGAACGTGAGCGTGGCCGAGGTCGAGAATGCCATCGCCATCGCCGTCGGCGGCCAGGCGGCCACGCAAATGGTCGAGGGCGAGAAGTCGTTCGACATCACGCTGCGCTGGCCGGAGCGGCTGCGCGGCAACGAGCAGGCCATTCTCGACATTCCCATCGAGGTGGCGAACAACACCGTGACGCAGGGTTCCGTACCGGGCACGTCGGCAACGAACGTGACGGGCGCGAGCGTGGGCGTCAATCCGCTGGGCACGAACGTCCCGATGCCGTCGCTGTGGGGCAATGTCTTCAACGCGGCGATCAACAGCACCAGCAGCGTGCCGCGCCTTCGTCTGGGCCAGCTCGTGAGTCCGGTCAACGACGAGGGCTTGCCCGACCCCAACGGCAAATTCCTGCGCTCCGGCGCTTCGACGATCTACCGCGAGCAAGGCAAACGTTTCATCGCGGTCAAGTTCAGTGTGCGCGGCCGCGATCTCGCCGGCGGCGTCGCCGAGGCCCAGGCGCGGACGGCCCATCTTTTCACGGGAGGCTACCGCGCCGAGTGGAGCGGCGAGTTTCAGGAAATGCTGGAGGCCGAGCATCGTCTGATGCTCATCGTGCCGCTGTCGCTGGCGGCGATTTTCGTGCTGCTCTATCTCGCCTTTCACGATCTGATCGATGCGCTGATGGTGTTCTCGAACGTGGGGGCGTTGGCGCTGGGCGGCATTTGGGCGCTGCTGCTGACCGGAACGCACTTCAGCATCTCGGCGGCGGTCGGTTTCATCTCCTTATTCGGCGTGGCCATCATGGACGGCCTGTTGATGATCTCGTACTTCAATCAGCTCCGCGCGCACGGTCTGCCCCTGAAAGACGCCATCATGCAGGGGGCGGAGAAGCGCATGCGCCCGATGATGATGACGGACCTGACGGCCATCCTCGGCCTGTTGCCGGCGGCGCTCTCGACGCGCATCGGCGCCCAGACGCAGCGGCCGCTGGCCATCGTCGTGGTCGGCGGCATGATTACCACGCTGTTTCTGACGCGCTATCTGATGCCGGTGCTGTACAGTTTCTACGGCCACCGCGAACCACGCGCCCACGGAGGCGGCCTGGCGCATTGAGCAAAGCGAGTCACCACGAATCACACGAATAACACGAATAACGAGAAAAACAGAACAGCGGCCTTCTTCGCTCTTTTTGTTTTGTCTTTCTTTGTATTCGTGTTATTCGTGTTATTCGTGGTGATTCTCTTTTGTGGATTCGACAATGCGCCCGGTGAAAGGCGGCAAGCGGCATGGGTGGATCGGACCTGCGACGGATCACGCGCGGGCAATGGCTGGCCCTGGCGGCGGCCCTGCTGGGCTGGATGTTCGACGGCTTCGAGCAGGGCGTTTTCGGTTTGGTCGGACGGCCGGCGTTCGTCGAGATCCTCGGTTTGAAGGAGGATGCCCGCTTGGCTGCCGACACCTCCGCGCCGGAGGACGTTCGCCGCGAGAACAAGGAACGAGTGAACGGGTTGGTCGGCGCCTGGAACGATCGCATCTCGGCGAGTTATCTTCTCGGCGCCGCTTTTGGGGGTTGGTTATTCGGTTGGCTCGGCGATCGACTCGGCCGCGTGCGGGGCATGGTATTTAGCGTCCTGACCTACGCCATTTTCACCGGACTGTGCGGCCTGGCCACCGGGCCGTGGCAGATGATCGGTTTGCGTTTCCTGGCCGCGCTGGGCATGGGCGGCGAATGGGCGCTGGGCGTGGCCCTGGTCATGGAGAGTTGGCCGCAGCAGATGCGTCCGCTGCTGGCCGGGCTGATCGGAGCGGCGGCCAATGTCGGATTCGTGCTCGACGGCGTTGCGGTCACCCTCGTGGAGAAGTCGGGAGCGCCGATGGATGCGGGCGGCTGGCGCTGGGTGCTCGGCACCTGCGCCCTCCCGGCCTTGCTGACGTTCTTTCTGCGCGTTTTCGTGCCGGAATCCGAAAAGTGGCAGCAGGCGGTGGAGAGCGGCCCGCGACCGGGCCTGACGGCCATTTTCACACCCGCACTGCGGCGGCGCAGTGTGCTGGCCGCCCTGCTGAGCGGCATCCCTTTGCTGGTCACCTGGGGGGCCATCGCGTCAATGGTTCCTGTCTGGGCAAGCTCCTTTAAAGATCAGGAATGGGCCAACTACACCCAGATGACTTCCGGCTTCGGGGCGGTCCTCGGCACGATCTGCGGAGCGTTGCTGGCTCACTACCTGGGTCGCCGCCGAGCGTATGTCCTTCTGCTTTTGGGTTCGCTGCTGGCTTGCCTCTTTCTCTTTACCCGTCCCGAGCGCGTCGATCCTGCTTTCCTCGCCGCGGTCGGGTTGACGGGCTTTTTCACCGCGTCGTTCTACGGCTGGCTGCCGCTGTATTTGCCGGAACTGTTCCCGACGCGCGTCCGCGCCACCGGTCAGGGGTTCGGCTACAACTTCGGCCGCACCATCGCCGCCGCCGGCGCACTCCTCAAGAGCACGATGATGGCCAAGGTGTTTCACGGCAACTACGCCCAGGCCGGGGCCGTCATCAGCCTGATTTATCTCACCGCCTTGGTCGTCATCTGGTTGGCGCCCGAGACGCGCGGCCAACCGTTGCCGGAGTGAGTCGGCGTCGGGACGGCGTCTGGTGCGGAATGGACGCTACTTCGCCAACGCGCCCATGACTATGCCCACGATAGTGAGACCCCAGTATCCCACTGTCGTCAAGCAACCCATGACGATACCGGCGATGGCGTGTCCGGCTCCCTTGGCGGTCGGATAGGTCTTGGCGTAGCGCAACCCGAGGATGCCCAGGATCAGTGCGGCCGGGCCGAGTAGGTGTCCCAGGCGGCGTTGCAACGCATTGACCTTTTGCAACGATTCTCACTTTTCTGCAACGATATTATCGGCTTATCAGGTATTGGCGCGGCGATTTAATGACCCTCATCACGTACTGCCCAGTCCCCGGTACGGGATGGACGGAACAGCAG
>DATBGU010000199.1:0-3742 GCA_036557825.1 Gemmataceae bacterium | reverse complement strand
CGGCAAGGTCGAGCGCATCCTCGACCGCGTGCGGGCCCGGCTGACGGCCGACACGATGACGGACCCTCTCCGCGTTGTGGCGGCGAAGAGGCCGGTACACAAATCGGCGGCGCTGCTGCGTCTGGGTTCCGTCGCGCTGTTCATGATGCGACATCTCTCCGTCGAGCGCCGTCCCTTCCGAGACGGCCCCGCGGAGTGTTGAGGAGCGGACAAAACGCATCGGAGCCCGCAGCGTCAGCGAGGGAAACCAACTCCAAAACGCATCGGAGCCCGCAGCGTCAGCGAGGGCATTCAATTCTCCCTCGCTTACGCTGCGGGCTCCGATCTTAGACAACGCGTCTCAGCGCTTCGCTTCCTTCGACTTCGCTAACTTCGCCTCGAACTGCCGCGCTTCCTCGACGCTGATGAGTCCGTCGCCGTCGGCGTCGAGCTTGCGGAAGTCCTCCGCGCTGCCGAGAAACTCGCGCACCGACAGATCGCCGTCGTGATTGCGGTCCATCTTGGAAAACCACAGCGGCGCCGACTTTTGGACCACCTTGGCCGTGCCGCGGCCGGGACCGACCGGCGTTCGGAAACGCCGTCCCTGGTTCTGGCCGACCGACACTTGCAGGCGGCGCGGAACGTCCTGGCGGGCCAGTCCCTCGGCGCTTTTGGCCAGCGACTTGATCCGCGACCAGGCCGACCGCAACTCGCGCACGGACAGTCGGCTGTCCGCGTTCTCGTCCAGCAGATCGAAGAGACTGCGGCCCTCGTCGGTGATGGTCAACTGCATCCGCGCCCCGGAGCCTTCCACCTGCATGTCCAGGTAGGCGTTCAGTTCCTTCTCGGTCAGTTTGCCGTCGCCGTCGCGGTCGGCCAGCGGAAAGATCTGTTCGAGAAACTGGGCCGTCTTCGCCTTCTTGAGGTCGATAACGCCTTTCTTGTCGGCGTCCGCCTGCTTGAACTGCTGTGTATAGAAATTCTTGAGGTTGCTGAACTGGGCGAAGGTCTGATCGGAGACCGAGAGATCGATGTGGGCGTCGCCGAGGCCGAAGCCCAGCGCGGCGGGATCGTGCCGATGCACCTTCGCGGCCAACGGCATGGCACGCTTGGCCGGGTTGAAAACCTCGGCCCGAAGCGGCTGGCCGGTCAGGCCGATGTTGCGAAAGAAATTGGCGATCTTGGCGTCCTTCGCCTCCATCTTGCCGATGCGGCCCACCAGTTCCAGATCGGCGTCGCGCTGGAAGAAGCCAGCGAACTCCTTGCCGTCGAGTTGGCCGTCGTGGTCGGCGTCGAGGCGATCGAACAGGGACTTGTCGAGTCCGATTTCGGCACGGCTCAGCTTGCCGTTTTTGTCCTTGTCGTACAGCGCCAGCACTTGCCGGGCCACGGCGTCGGACGCGCCGGCCTTGACCTCGATGAAGCCCATGTCGGCGTTCGGCCCCCCTGCCATCCCTGCGGCGGCCGGGGCGAAGGCGACGCCGCCGTAGATGTTGTCGCCGCCGGGCGTCAACTCGGCGGCGGTAATCATCTCGTCCTCGTCGAGATCGAGTCGCGCGAGTTTGTCCGGCGCCTTCGCCAGTTCGTCGGCGGACAGCTTGCCGTCCTTGTTGGCGTCGAGGAGCTTCAGCAGCGTGTTCGTCACCGTGTCGGTGCTGGTCCGGTTGTTGTTGTTGGAGAACTGCAGGGGACGGAAACCGCCGCGCGCGTAGTAGGCGGCGAACTCGGCCCGGCTGACCTTGCCGTCCTTGTTCGTATCAACCTCCGCCATCTTGATGGTCTGCCCCTGGATGGAGAAGCCGAGCGCTCCTTGAAAGTGGATTTGCAGGAATTGGATGTTCGGAGCGCGTTCCGCCTCGGCCTTGTCGAGGACGCCGTCGCCGTTTTTGTCGAAGTAGTCGTAGAACTTCTTGAGGTAATCGTCCCAGGCGGCGGAGTACGGCCGATTGCCGTTGCGCATATGCAGGCGCAGAAGCACCGGCCGATCGCTGGCCATGAAGGCGAAATCGAGATAGTCGATCGCCGGCACGACCAGCGGTTTGCCCTCGGCCTTGTCGGCCCCTTTCGCCGCCGGCTTGGCCTCGGACAGCTTGGCTTTCACGGCGTCCTGAATCTCCGCCGTTTGCGCATCGGCCCGCGGCAGCGCCGCCAGGCCGACGAACACGGCGAGGCCGGCTAACCAGTGCGTCCTCATGACAGCACCTCCTTGATGGGCTTGGAGCCGGCGTCGGCGATGCGGATGGGCCGGCCGACGTTGGACATGTTCTGCTTGGTCGGATCGACGCCGACGGCGGTGGCCACGGTCGCCAGGAAGTTCGGCACCGTCACCGGATTGTCCTTGACAGTCATGCCGTCGGGGCTGGTTTTGCCGTAGACGGCGCCGCCCTGGATGCCGCCGCCGCACAGCACCGTGCTCCAGGCGTCGGGGAAGTGATCGCGGCCCTGCTGCGGATTGATCTTCGGCGTGCGGCCGAACTCGCCCATCCACACCACCATCGTCGTTTCCAGGAGGCCGCGCTGTTCCAGATCTTCCAGCAGCGTCGCCCAGGCCGGATCGAGCACCTCGCAGAGCTTTTTCACCTGCTCGAAGTTCTGCTGGTGCGTGTCCCAGTTGTTGGGAGCGCCCTGGGCGCTGCTGAGCGTGACCTCGACGAACGGCACGCCGCGCTCGATCAGCCGGCGGGCCAGCAGGCAGCCCTGACCGAACAAATTGCGGCCGTAGCGATCGCGCAGCTTCTTGTCTTCGTCCTTCAACTCGAACGCCTTGCCCGCCGCCGTGCGCATCAACCGCACGGCTCGCTCATACGCCGACTGATGGCTCAGCGCCGGCACGCCGGGATGCTTGGCGACGAAATCGCGCTGCAAGCCTTGCAGCAGTTCGATACGCGAATCGACCTGCTCGCGCTTGACTTCGCCGGGCGCTTGCAGATCCTCGACCGTCAGCAAGCGGTCGTAATCGGGCTGTTGTTGGCCGAAGCCGAAGCCCTGGTTGCCGACGATCAGCGGGGCGTACTCCGGCCCCATGAAACCGGGCGTGAACGCGGCCGGGCTGATGAATGTCACCGGGGCGATGCTGACGTAATTGGGGAGAGAGGCGTCGGGATTGCCGAGTTCCTTCGACAACGTCGAGCCGAGCGGCGGATACTGCACCGGGCCGCGCGCGCGATAGCCGGTGCGCATATAATACGTCGCCTGCTGGTGATCGCCCTCCTTGGTGGACATCGAGCGCACCAGGGCGAGGTGCTTCGCTTTCTTCGCCAGTTTCGGCAGATGTTCGCTGAACTTCATACCGGGCACACTGGTGGCGATCTCCTTGAAGGGACCGCCGTTGGCGTGTCCGGGCTTCAAATCGAAGGTGTCCATCTGACTGGGACCGCCGTTCATCCACAACAGGATGCACGAGCGTTTGCGCGGGGAACCGTCGGCCGCCGCGGCGAGGCGCTCCAGCCAGCCCGACAGCGAACAACCCAAGACGCCCGCCGCCGACAGACGCAGCCATTCCCGACGCGATAATTGCAGGTCAAAACGAGACATGGAAGATTCTCCTTTGATTCGTCACCAGCCCGCAGCGCCAGCAAGGGACAACCCTTGCTGGCGCTGCGGGCTGGCAGTGCGAGGATCAATGATTGAGGAAAAATTCCGGACTGTTCAAGAGCGCCCAGAAGACGTCGGCCAGCGCCGCCTTTTTGTCCTTGCTCGCGCCGCCCTTCTCGACGTAGCGCCGATACTTCTCGGCCTCGTCCGGCCGCGGTTTGCGCGACAG
>DATBGU010000198.1:0-10969 GCA_036557825.1 Gemmataceae bacterium | reverse complement strand
CCGGCGTTGGCGTAGGTGTTGGTACCGATGACGGCGAAGCCGCCGTTGCCGTCGGCCACGATGGTGCCGTTGGAGGAATGGCCGTCGCCCCAGTTGATGTTGGCGGTGAAGTCTCTGGCGTTGGCGTTGGGGTCGGCGTCGGAGAAGTTGGCGGCAACGCCGGTGAACGACTGCCCGGCCGTGGCATGAACCAGCACGGCGGCGTTGAGAGTGCCCGGCGCCACCCCGATGGGAGCGCTGACGGGAATGTTGGTGCCGTTGACGATCGGCACCGGCTCGGGGAAAATCCAATCATCCACGGCCACCAGATTGTTGCTCGCCGAGTTCGGCCCGCCGGAGGTGATCGTCGTGCCGTCGAACTTGAAGATGACGCCGTCGCCGAGCGTGAGCAAGACGTTGGTGACGATAGGATCTTTGAACAATTCGCCGGCGAACACGGCGGTGCCGGGAGTGGCGCTGGTCGGCACGTCGAGGGTGTCGATCAGCGTGTTGCCGTGGAAAAACTGGATAGTGGTGCCGGGTTGCTGCACGTTGAGAAAGACGGCGCCGAAGCCGCGGCTGGCCGCCGACACCGGCGCCGTGCTGGGACTGCTGGGGTCGATGAAGGTGAAGTCGATGCCGTTGTCGTTGAACATGGCGAAGGTGCTGGGCGCGCTGAAGGCCGGGAACAGACCGTTGACGTGGGAGTTAACATCGGTGAAGCCGTCGTTGCTGACAGCGTAGATGGCGCCGAAGAAGACGCCGGAACCCTGGAAGCGATTGAGGGGGATGCCGACGGTATGACCCGGTGTGATGACGGTGGTGGAGTTGGGTCCGGCGGCGTTGTCGGTGCCGTCCGTTTTGACGCCGTCCCAGGTGATGACGCGGAAGCCGCCGTTTTGCGGCGCGGCGGCGGTGTTCTTGACGCCGCCGATGGCCGCCTCGAAGGCGTTCAACGCCGTCTTGGTACCACCGCTGTTCGCGTCTCCACCGACGCCGGTAAACTGCTGGCCGGGACCGACGGGCACAGGATCGCCGTTGCTGAGGGGAGCGTCCTCCACGAATGCCTGACCGAACGCTTCATTGCTGAAACCGCTGACGATGTTCTCGGCGACGGCGACATCGACGAGGAACGCGAAGGGCGGTACCGTCGCGCCGGACTCCTCGGCGAACGTGTGGTTGTCGGTGATCGTGAAGTTGCCGGCCGAACCCGTGACTTTCAGGTTGGGATCGAAGGCGGGACTAACGGGGTTGTTGTTCACGAGGGTACCATCGCCGTAGCTGACACTAACCAGAAACTGGTTCGCCGTGAGCGCGGTGTTGCTATCGGTGAAGGTGGTGACTTGCAAGCCAACATTGGGCGCGCCCTCCACCGCGTTGATGACCGGGGGCGCGACCGTCACCGTCGGCACACAGCGATCTTCTAGAGTTTCCAGAGACAATCGGGTGCGCGGCCGACTTTTCTGCCGCCGCGCGCGGAGCGGACGCTGAGGCGATTTCCGCCAAAACATGGTGCGGTTCCTTTGAAGGTTCTTGAGAGGTATTAAGCTCCCAAATTGAGGATGTTGCCAACTCCCTGGGAAAAGGGAATGGTTCGAGCGGGGCCGCGATCGTTCGCGGTCCCCAAGCCGCTAATAACGGTGGATCGCCGAATCGTCAGCAAAAACGAGAAATTTTTTTCTCGATTGTCACAACTGCTAATAGAGAGAGAACTTGTTGGTGATGGGGAGCGCCGATATGGTGCGGATACCGTATCGTGATGGTATGGTTCGTTGTGCGCGTTTTTCTTCTTTTCGTTATCGGGAGATAGGGAGATGACGCGTTCTCAGGTCCAGATCGCCAATCAGTTGGGGGCGGCCCGCGCCGGTTCCGCAGAGGCGTTGGGCGGCCTGCTGGAAGACTGCCGGCGCTACTTGCTGCGCGTGGCCAATCGCCGGATCGATCCGGCGTTGCGGGCCAAGGGCGGCGCTTCCGACGTGGTGCAACAGACCTTTCTCGAAGCCCACCAAGCCTTCGCCCGCTTCCAGGGCAGTTCCGAGAAGGAGTTGCTGGCCTGGCTGCGCCAGTTGCTGCTGAATCACCTGGCCAACTTCCATCGCCTCTACCGCGGCACGGACAAACGACAGGTCTCCCGCGAGACGCCCGCGGAGCAAGGCGGCCCTTCCACGGAAGGCAGCCTCGCCGACGACGCCTCGTCCCCCAGCCGCCAGGCCATGCGGCAGGAGGAGTGCGAGGCGCTGACGCGAGCCCTCGAACGGCTGCCGGAGGAGCAGCGCCGGGTCATCGTCCTGCGCCATCAGGAGCAGTACTCCTTCGAGGAGATCGGCCGGTGCATGAATCGCTCCGCCAGCGGCGCCCGCCTGCTGTGGACGCGCGCCCTCGATCAATTGCACAAAGAGCTGGATAATTCGCCATGAACGCCGACGAGCTGCCCACCGCGCGGGACGAACGATACGCCGACGTCCTGGAAGCGTGCCACGATCGACTGGCCCAAGGCGAATCGCTCGAACGCGCCGCCGGCCCGGACGTTCCCGCCGAATTTCGACCGCGTTTGCAACACGCCCTCGACTGCTTGCAGCGTCTCGAACGCCTTTGGCCGCGCCAGCCCGAGCCGTTGACCTGCCCCCTGTGCGGCCACGTCGCGCCGCCTCCGCGCGCATCCTTCTCGATCACCCGGCCCATGCCCGGTCACTCCGCGGAGGGAGACCCCGGCTCCTCTGACGGCGCGGGTGCCGGGACCGCTGCCGGAAGGTCTCTTCGGCGCGGCGTGTGGGTGCCTGGTTACGAGATCCTCGAAGAAGTGGGGCGCGGCGGCATGGGCGTCGTCTACAAGGCCCGGCAAATCGCCCTCAACCGCCTGGTCGCCCTGAAGATGATTCCGGCCGGACAGCACGCCGGCCCGCAAGAGCTGGCCCGCTTCCGCACCGAGGCCGAAGTCGTCGCCCAATTGCAGCATCCCAACATCGTCCAGATCTACGATGTAGGGTTGCACGAGGGCTGCCCCTACTTTTCGATGGAGTTCATCGAGGGACACACGCTGGACCAGCACTGCGCCGGCAGACCTCAGCCGCCGGACCGCTCGGCGGGCCTGGTGGAAACGCTGGCCCGCGTCGTCCACTACGCCCACCAGCGCGGCATCGTCCACCGCGACCTCAAGCCCAGCAACATCCTGCTGACGGCGGACGGTGCGCCGCGGATCGGCGACTTCGGCTTGGCCAAGCGGCTGGAAGACGACTCCGGCCCGACACGCAGCGGCGTCATTCTGGGCACGCCGGAATACATGGCCCCGGAGCAAGCCGCCGGACGGAGCAAGATCATCGGCCCGGCCGCCGACATCTACGCCCTGGGAGCCATTCTCTACACCCTGCTGGTCGGCCGGCCGCCGTTCCGCGGCGAGACGGCGCTGGACACGGTGCGATACGTCCAGAACGAAGACGCCGTGCCCATCCGCTCTCTCCAGCCAGGCGTGCCGCGCGATCTGGAAGTCATTTGCCTGAAGTGCTTGCACAAGGAACCGCGCAAGCGCTACCCCACGGCCGAGGTGCTGGCTGGCGACCTGGAGCGCTTTGGGCGCGGCGAAGCCATCCAGGCGCGGCCAATTCACACCGTCGAACGGCTGGGGCGCTGGTGCCGTCGCAATCCTTGGCGGGCCGCTCTGTTCGCCTCGGTTCCCTTCTTGCTGCTCGTCCTCGCCGTGGGCGCTTCGCTCACCGCCTGGCAGTTGCGCCAGGAGCGAAACGCGGCGATTGCCAGCGAACAGACGGCCGAAGAGGCCCGCCGCGCCGCCACCGACGCCCTGTGGGATTCCTCTCTCGCGCAGGCGTCCGTCGGTCGTCTCAGCGGTCAGCCCGGCCAGCGGGTGCGCGGCCTGGAGGCTCTCGCCCGCGCCGCCGCCATCCGGCCCTCCGTGGAGTTGCGCAACGAGGCCATCGCCTGCCTGGCCCTGATGGACCTGTCGCCCGCGCGTCAGCTGCAACGACCGACCGACACGCCGTTCGGATGGGCTTTCGACGCCTCGCTGCGCCATTACGCCTACAGCGATGAGCGCGGCGCGATCACCATCCATCGTCTCGAAGACAATCAAGTCGTGCTCCGCCTGCCGGCGCATGGCCAACCCGCCTGGATGCTCCGCTTCAGCCCCGACGGCGCGCGTCTGGCCGCGCGACATCATCCGCGACACGGATTGAGTGGGGAAATCTTGCTCTGGGACATCGGCGACCCGGACGCGGTTCGCCGGGAGCCTCGTTCCGTGCCGGGCCTCGTCGAGGACTTTCATCCCGACGGCCGCCGGGTGGCGATCGCCCTCCGCGATACCGCCATCGGCATTCACGACGCCGCCACCGGAAAGCGATTGGAGCAGTTCACCACCGAACACCCCGTTTTAACTCTGGCTTACGATCCGACGGGTAAGCGGCTGGCGGTATCGTTTGAAGGCGCCCCGGTGCAGATCCGCGACAGTTCGTCGGGAACGGTGATCCACAACCTCGCCCATCGGCAGCCCGTCCGCGCCTTGGCCTGGGGGGCGGGTGGGGAACTGCTCGCCACGGCCTGCAACGATCGTCGTATCTACGTATGGAACACCCTCACGGGGAAACTCCGGGCCACTCTGACCGGACAGGAAGGTGCCACTCGGCATTTGACGTTCAATCGCGCGGGAGACCTGCTCGCCGGCGTCGGCTGGGACGACACGCTTCGGTTGTGGGAGCCGTTGACCGGGAGAGAATTGCTGCGTACCGCCGTGTGCGCGGACCCGCCTCAATTCAGTGAAGACGACCGTTATCTGGCGTGCTGTTCCAGCCGCTCGACCATCGATCTCTGGGAGATCCACCCCGGACGCATTTGTCGCTGGCTGATCGGCGCTCAGCAAACCCGACAACCGACTTTCGATATGGACTTCAACGCGTCGGGCGCTCTGCTGGCCTCCGCGAGCCTGGACGGCTTGCATCTCTGGGACGTCGCGTCCGCCGCCGAGATCGACTTCGCCCCGCACAACAGCCCTTTTACGGTCTGTTTTGCCCCGGACGGCCGCAGTTTGTTCAGTTGCAGTTATCCCGGACGCTATTGCTGGCCGATCCAGTCCGGCACGGGAAAGCGTCCGCGGTTCGGGCCGGGACGCCCTCTCGCCCCGCAGGTCCGCGAGGCGGCGCGCATGGCCGCCTTCAGCCGCGACGGACAAGTGTGCGCCGTCGTGAGAAGGGACCAGACGGTCCACATCCTCCATGCGGGACCGCCCGCCCGTGAGGTGGTGGTGCGCCATGCCGAGTTGAACAACATCGCAATCAGTCCGGACGGCCGCTGGGTCGCGGCCGGAACCTTCGATGGACAAGGGGTCAAGATCTGGGACGCGGCGACGGGCAAGCAAGAACATGCGTTGCCGATCGGTCAAGCGCGCGTTGCGTTCAGTCCGGACGGCCGCTGGCTCGTGACGGCCGCCGAACGAGAGTACCGTTCCTGGCAGGTGGGCACCTGGCAGATCGGCCCGCTGCATGTGCCGCGCGACCGGGCGGCGCGGGCCGACCCTCTGACTTTTTGCGACGGCAAGCTCCTCGCCGTCGCACCGTCCCTGCGACAAATTCGTCTCGTCGAGGCCGACACCGGACGCGAGTTGGCCGCCTTGACGGCTCCTCATCCCGAATGGGTCATGGGGCTGTGTGGCAGCCCGGACGGTCGCTGGTTGGCCGTCGCTTACCGCAACAACCTCCTCCAACTGTGGGATCTCCAACAACTCCGCGCCGGGTTGGCGGAAATGGGGCTGGATTGGTCCGATCCGTAAGGGAAGGCGGCTCGCCGCCGCCGGAAACAGTTCCTTCTGATCGAGGCCGTGGGAAACATGGACTGCGCCGCTCGATTCTCGTTGTTCTGCATGACGGCGGACAGTTATAGTGAAGAGGGATAGCATCCTCCCACGGGAGACCGATCATGGCCCGCTCGTTCGCAACACAGTTGGATCGTCAGGTCGCGCGTGTGCGCCGGCGAATGTTCCTGCAAACGCTGCTCACCGCGCTGGCGTGGAGCTGGCTCGTCTCCCTTGCTTGCGCCGTGGGCTGGTTTCTCGCCGAACCCTACTGGCGACCGGACGCGGCGGCCTGGCTGCGCTGGGCCATCGCGGGTGGTTTCGCCGGCGCGGGCACGGTGTTCGCCGTCGTGCTGACCGCGCTGCGCGCGCCGTCGCGGACCGCGGCGGCGCTGGCCCTCGATGAGCGCTTCCAACTCAAGGAGCGCACGACGACGGCCCTGACGCTCTCCGAAGCGGAACTCGCCTCGCCCGCCGGACAGGCGCTCGTCGCCGATGTCAACACGCGCCTGATGCCGCTGCGCGTCCGCGATCGTTTTCCCGTTCGTCTCTCTCGATGGGCCGCCCTCGTGCCGGTCGCCGTGCTCGCGCTCGTCCTGCTGGCGTTTTTCTACAAACCCGCTCTCAATCAGGCGCAGGCCGGCACGAGCGAGCCGCTCGCCGACAGCCCCGTCGCCAAGTCGAAGATCGAGAAAGCCCTTCGGCCGCTCCAGCGCAAACAGGCCCAGAAGATCGGCGAGCGCCCGAAGTCCGAGGAGTTGCAGCGTCTGGAGGCGGAACTGGACCGGCTGGCCCAGAAGCCGCACGACACCAAGGAGCAGGCCCGCGAACTGGTCAAGGACATCACCAACGCCGAAGACGAGGTCCGCAAACGCGAGAAGCAACTGGCCGATCGCGTGGACGCCTTGAAGGAGCAGATGAAACAAGCCGAACGTCTCAGCAAGCAGGAGAAGAAGGACGGACCCGCCAAGAAGCTCGACAAGGCGCTCGATCAGGCCGAGTTCAAAAAGGCCAAGGAAGAAGCGGACCGGCTCGGCAAGCAGTTGCAGGCCGACGAGGAAGTCGCTCGGCTCCGCAAGAAGATGCAGGACGACAAGCTGACCGACGAGCAGAAAAAGGAGATAAAGGACCAGCTTGAGAAGCTCAAGGACCAGGAGTTGAGCCGCGAACAGAAGGAGCAGATGCGGCAGCAGCTTCAGGACATGAAAGACAAGCTCGAACGCCTGACGCGTTCCGACGAGGCGAAGGAACGGCTGCGCGAATTGCAGCGCCAGGGAGCGATGAGCAAGGAAGAACTCGACCGGGAACTGGATCAGCTCGACAAGAACATGGACAAGCTCGATCCGCAGACGCTCAAGGACTTGCAGGAATTGGCGCAGAAGCTCGGCGAGTGTCAGAAGTGCATGAAGGAGGGCAAACAGGACGAGGCGGCGCAGAAGCTGGCCGAGGCCGCCGAGAAGCTCGCCAACCTCGATCCCAACGGCGAGAACAAGGATCTGCAACAGCAATTGCAGCAGTTGCAGGCGGCCCGCAAGGCAGTCTGCCAGGCGCTCGATCCCAAGCCGGTGCCGGGCGCCGGTCAGCGTCCCGAATCGAAGGACGGCGAAACCGCCTCGAAAGAGGAATGGGCGCATTCGCAGATGGACAAGGGACGGTTACAAGTCATCGATCACGTTCCCGGCGACGGCTTCAAAGGTCCGCGCAAGCCGGCGGAGATGACGGAGGAGATCCGCCGGGCCTCGCAGGAGGAGCCGGAAGCGATCGACCGCCAACGACTGCCGCGCTCCGCCAGCGACATGGCTCGCGGCTACTTCGAGAAACTGCGCGGACCCGAACGCAACGACAAGAAGGCCGACAAGCCCTGAAGCTGGGCCGTGACCCGCGGCGTCGGCGTCCCTTGCACGTCTTCATTTCTCCTGTTAGCTTGGGGGCTAGTTCATCCGTCGCGCAGGCGGGGAAGGCAATGGCCCTGACGCTGGAACAGTACGCCGCTTATTTGGACACGCGAAAAGACCTGGTCTGGCCGGCCCCTCCCGAAGTGGACCGGCCCAAGGCCAAGCCGCATCTCGTGCCGCTGCCGCAGGTGCGCGCCGTGCTCTGGAACGTCTACGGCACTCTGCTGCGCATCGCCGGCGGCGAATTGTGGTTCGAGCATCCGCAGGCCTTCGTCATGAGCGTGGCCCTGGACAAGACGATCCAGGAATACAAGATGTGGGCGTCGATGTCGCGCAAGCCGGGTCAGCCCGCCGACTACATGAAACAGCTCTACACGCAAGTGCTGACCGAGCATCGCGCCGTTCCCGGTGGCACCGAGAAATATCCGGAGGTCGCCTCCGATCGCGTCTGGGAAGCGCTCATCAAGAAGCTCTTTCAGAAAGACTACAAGTTCGACGCCGGCTTTTTCGGTTCGCTCAACGAGTTCAGCCGCAAGGTGGCCTACTTCTTCCACGCCAGCCTGCAAGGCACGACCTGTTACGATGAGGCCGCCCTCGCCCTGCGTCGCGTGGCCGAAAAGGGGCTGAAACAGGGGCTGCTGGCCGACGGCCAGTGCTTCACGCGGCTGCAACTACAGCGCGGCTTGACCGCCCAGGACAGCGACGCCGGACTCGATAAACTGCTCGACAAGGATCTGATCGTCCTGTCGTATGAAATTCGCGGTCGCAAACCTTCGGAGCGTCTGTTTCGCCAGATCGCCGCCGCTCTGAATCAGCAGGGCCTCGCGCCCAATCAGGTGCTGCACGTCGGCACGAGCATCCAGCGCGACCTGGTGCCGGCGCGTCGCCTGGGCATGCGCACCGCTCTGTTCGCCGGCGACCGCACCTCGTTGCAGGCCAGTGCCGAGCAGCTCAAGGAAGCTGTCAGCCGGCCCGACGTGCTGCTGACCGAATTAAGCCAGATCGCCGAAATAGTCAGCAGTTAGCAGTCCGCAGTCCGCAGCAAAGAAAGTCTGTCTTTGCTGCGGACTGCGGACTACGGACCGCGGACTCTTCGAGGAGTGGGCCATGCCTCCGGAATTGCACTTTGATCCGACTCAGCTCGACCTCACCCGCGTGGTGGCGGGACGGCCGGAGATCGAGCGGGTCAATCCGCAGCGCTTCGAGATGGAGCAGTTGACCGCCATCGTCTACGAGGATCCCAGCCGGCATCTGATCGCGGGGTACAAGGACGTGACGGCGCAGGAGTTCTGGGTGCGCGGCCACATGCCGGATTATCCGCTGATGCCCGGCGTCCTTATGTGCGAGGCGGCGGCGCAACTGTGCTCGTACTACATCATGACCAACGGCCTGATGCAGGGCGATTTCCTCGGTTTCGGCGGCATGGAGAACGTCCGCTTCCGCGGCCCGGTACGGCCGGGCGATCGTCTGGTCCTCATCGCCAAGGGCACGAAGATGCACCGACGCCAGACGATCTTCAACGTGCAGGGCTTCGTCGGCACGACCATGGTGTTTCACGCCGACATCATCGGCGTTCCACTGCTGCGACAATCGCCGGCGGCCAGCGGCGCGGAGGAGGCGTGAGCGTGCGCCGTGGGCCTCGTCTGCCTCTGGAAGAACTCGCTCCCTATCTCCTGAGTACGGATTGCGGATCGCGGACCGCGGATTCTCAAGGCGATCCGAAATGGATCGACTGGCGCGCGGTGTTCGGCAACGACCACCCCGTCGAGCTGGAAATCGGCTTCGGCAAGGGACTTTTTTTGATCGCGGCGGCGCAGACGCGCCCCGACGTCAACTTCGCCGGGGTCGAGATCATTCGCAAGTATCAGCTCTTCACGGCGACGCGGCTGGCCAAGCGGGTTCTGCGCAATGTGCGCGTCGCCTGCGCCGATGCGCGACGGTTCCTGCCGGCGTGCGTGGCGACGGCGTCGTTGCAAGCGGTCCACGTCTATTTTCCCGATCCGTGGTGGAAGACGCGCCATCACAAGCGCCGCGTGTTCACCACCGAGTTCGTGGCCGAGTGTACCCGTGTGCTCCGTCCGAGAGGCTGGTTCCACGCCGCTACCGACGTGGAAGAATATGCGCGGGTGATGGCCGAGTTGCTCCAACAGCAATCTGGGTTGCGCTCTCTGCCGCCGCCGGACGAGCGCGAGCCGTCCCATGATCTCGATTATCTGACGAATTTCGAGCGCAAGTTCCGCAAACAGGGCAAGCCGATCTTCCGCATGCGCTACGAGAGATCGTAAGAGGCATGCACGAAATAAACGACTAGCCCGGAGCGTCAGAACCTTTTGCAAGGAAGGCGTTAAGGTGTTGAAAACAAACGAGTTCGCGTTCGTTGACGTATCAACCTTGGGAAGCAAAACCAAGGAGATGTGTCATGGAACGCGAACTCTGGCCTTTGTTGTATCGCTTGCTCCGGTCCGTTGCCAAGGACTTTCACCAGAACAATGTCACCTACCAGCCCTGGGTCTTGGCTGCCGTCTTGCTCTGGGCCGCCTTGCACGACCGACCCCTGGCCTGGGCCTGCCAACTGCGGCACTGGTCTACTACCCGACTGCGTCCCGTGCAACTGCCTTCGCCCGCTACGCTGAGTCGTCGCTTGTACAAGGTCGGCATGGGGCTGTTTCTGCGTACCCTGGAACAACGCCTGCGCGACAGCGGCCAACCGCGACTGGTGGCCTTCCTCGATGGCAAGCCGCTGGTGGTCAGCGGCGTGAGCAAAGACCCCGAAGCCAAGCGGGGTCGGGGTGCCGGCGGCATGGCCAAAGGCTATAAGCTGCATACCGTTTGGTCGAACCGTCCCATGCCGGAGGTCTGGGAAGTGACGCCGCTGAATGTCCACGAACTGGTGGTGGCGGAGCGGTTGCTGGGGCAGTTGTCCGCCGGAGGTTACGTGCTGGCGGATGGCAACTACGATAGCAGCCTGTTGGCGGATCGGGCTTACGAGCGGGGCTATCAGTTGGTAGCGCCGCTGCCGAAGAACGCTGGGCAGGGTCATCGTTACCAGAGTCGGCATCGGTTGCGGAATCGGGACTTGCTGGCGGGGGAATTTGGCAAGGGGTTGTACGGCCAGCGGGGCAGCATCGAGCGTTCGTTCGGCAATGCGACCTCGTTCGCGGCGGGGTTGGGTCCGCTGCCGGCCTGGGTGAGACGTCTGCATCGGGTTCGCACCTGGGTGTGGGCCAAACTCTTGATCAACGGTGTCCGGATCGTGAAAAAACAAGGACTTACGCCACAAATGCAAAAGGTTCTGGCGCTC
>DATBGU010000197.1:0-14752 GCA_036557825.1 Gemmataceae bacterium | reverse complement strand
TCATCTGCCCGATTCGCCACCCCCACGGTTGGACCTGCTCAAGGGAAACTACGCGCACGGCATTGTGCAATGCACCCGCGGCTGTCCGTTCAGCTGCGAGTTCTGCGACATTATCGTCATGTACGGTCGAAAGATGCGTCTGAAGCCCATCGAGCGCGTGCTCCAGGAAATCGATGCCTGGCAGGCCCGGGGTGTACCCCAGGTGTTCTTTGCGGATGACAATTTCATCGGCAACCGGGCCTACGCCAAGGAGCTGTTGCGCGCGCTGGCCCGGTGGAACAAGCGGCAGCGCCAGGCGATGTCGTTTTATACGCAGGCCAGCATCGACATGGTCCGCGACGAGGAGCTACTCGGACTGATGCGGGACGCGAACTTCGTCTCGGTCTTCATCGGCATCGAATCGCCCCGCAAGTCCAGCCTGGCCGAGACCCGCAAGACGCAGAACGAGAAGCTCGACATGGTCGAAGCGATCCACAAGATCCAATCGTACAACCTGTTCATTTCCGCGGGCATGATCGTGGGCTTTGACAACGACGACGCCTCGATCTTCGATGACCAGTACGAGTTTCTCCAGCGAGCCGGCATCCCGATCGCCATGGTCAGCGCGCTCATGGCCGTGCCGAAGACACCCCTGTACAAGCGACTGAAGGCGGCAGGCCGGCTCATCAAGCGGACAAGGAGCAGCACCAAGGAACCGTCGCAGTACGCCGGGACCAACGGCGGCACGAATTTCCACCCGATGCTCATGACGGTAGAGGAGTTGAGGCATGGCCAACAAGAGCTCTGCCGGAGGCTCTACGCTCCCAAGGCCTTCGCCGAGCGGGTGCTCGCGAACCTGTACCGCTTCAACAAGGTGCGTTATCGTCCCGAGGCGGTAACGTGGACGAGCTGGCTGACGCTCTTCCGGCTGGCGAGGATGTACGGCCGGCAAGGGTGGGCGGCGAGCATGTTTTTCTGGTCCATTCTCGTGAAAGTGTTCTGGCACTCTCCTCGAAGCCTGCCCCAGACGATCAATCTGCTGGGTATGTACCAGCATTTTTGCAAGGTGCTTTCACAGGACGTCCCCTGGAACCCGTGGGCGCCTGCGGCTCACGCGCCAAGATATTATTCGGACCAGGTTAGCATCTCGGACGGCCTGGCCCGCAACGATCCGCATGGAGTAACGGTCGATGAAAGGGCGAGGCGCCTGCCACCTGCGAACCTTTCGGGTAGGTCGTCGCCAGGCACTGCTCCGAGGTCTCCTCAACAGTTGGTAGACAGACTCGGTAATCGCAGGGCAAAGCTGCCCAGCTAGCATCGCGTACCAGGCATTGCGGTCCGGGTGGCGCGGTGTTCGACTGCGCGGCGCCGACATCTTCGGAACGACGCGGATCATTCAACCCATTCGTAACCGAGCGTGCTCCCTGCCTTCACCACCGTCGCCGCGGCAAACGGCAGCCAGTGGGTTTACCCGCACGATCGAGACGTACGGGGACTTGCGCGCTTCGGTCGGACACATCTCTGAGTGAATTGCAATTCCGCCAAACTGCTCCGGTCTTATCGACCGAAGGGATCAAGTCAAAATCCGTCGCGCGCTCCGGTCCGATACACCGCCTTCAGCGGTTGCCTCATGCCAGAGCGCGGCCAGGGCGGGCTCATTGCTACTCAAGGTTCCTCCTATCTGAACACTCTCGTCACGCCCTGGCTGTAAGCGCGTACCCATTGTAAGGCCGAGAACTTCGATCCTTTGCGCAACGGTCAGTAGAATAGAAGCCGCCGCCTCCTCCTGCGGGCGACACCGTTCCTTTCGAGGTGTGGAGAAGCCCATGAACCCCGAGCGCGTCACCTCGTTGTCTCTGCTCGAGCGGGCGCGGCACCACGATGAGCCGAGCTGGCGGCGGCTGGTCACGCTCTACGGCCCCCTGATCGAACACTGGTGCCGCCGCGGCGGCGGTCGCCCGGAGGATGCCGCCGACCTGGCGCAGGAGGTATTCCTTGCGGTTTCCCAGGGTCTGGAGCGGTTCGAGCGCCGCGGGCCGGGGAGCTTTCGCAGCTGGATGCGCGGCATCACCCGCCACAAGCTCCTCGATTACTACCGCCGGGCCGAACGCAAGGCGGCGGCCGCGGGTGGTTCGACGGCACTCGAACGACTTCACGAGATCCCCGACCCGCAGCCCGGCTCCGACGACGACGCCGACGAGATGAGCGGGCTGTACCGGCGGGCTTTGGACCTGATCCGCGGCGAGTTCGAGGAGCGGACCTGGCAAGCCTTCTGGCTGACCGCGGTCGAGGGGTGGGAGGCGCCGGCCGCCGCCGCCGAGCTGGGGATGTCGCCTGTCGCCGTCCGCATCGCCAAGTCGCGCGTGCTCGCCCGGCTGCGGGCCGAGGCCGAGGAACTGATCGACTGACCCTCCCGCCTGCTTCCGCAATCCCTTCGCGGCCTTGCCCCGACGGGCCTTTTGACCGCCCCGAAATTCGTGAAACACCTCCGACGATTCCTTTTTCAGACGGGCGGCGGACGCCCGCAAGGGCCCGGACGAGTGAACCGGCCCTCGGGTACCGCCGGCCGCACTGATCAAGGAGTCTTCCCATGCTGGCAACGATCCTCAAACGACTGGTTCGGCGGCAGATGTTCGGCCCCGCCATGCTCGCCAATCCGTACCCCTCCTACGCCCGCCTCCGCCGTATCGACCCGGTCCACTGGGAGGAGAAGATCGACGGCTGGATACTGACCCGGTACGCCGACATCGTGAGCGTCCTGCGCAGCCCGCACGCCTCGGCGGAGCGGACCGAGAGCGCCCAGCGGCGCGTGCCGGCGGAGTTCCCGGAACTGTTCACCCTCCGCAAGGACTCGATGATCAACGCCGACCCGCCGCGTCACACGCGGCTGCGCCTGCTGGTGAACAAGGCCTTCACCCCCGGCGCCGTGGCGGCCCTCGCCCCCTTCATCCAACGATTCGTGGACGATGTCATCGACACCGTCCAGCTGCGGGGCCGGATGGACGTGATCCGCGACCTGGCGTATCCGCTGCCGGCGACGGTAATCGCCGAGATGCTCGGCGTACCGCACGAGGACCGGGACCGCTTCAAACAGTGGTCCGACGACACCACGGCCATCGCGGGCAACCTGCCGGCCAACCTGTCGGAGGACGTTCTGCGGCGGGCTGTCGAGAGCATGCGCGAGCTGCGGGCCTACTTCGCCGGCATCGTGGCTCAGCGGCGGATCGAGCCGCGCGACGATCTCATCAGCGCCCTCGTCAAGGCGCAAGAGGAGGGCGACCGCCTCAACGAGGCGGAGTTGTTGGCCAACCTCGTGCTGCTGCTGAACGCCGGCCACGAGACAACGACGAACCTGATCGGCAACGGTACGCTGGCCCTGTTGCGGCACCCCGACCAGCTGCGCCGGCTGCGCGAGAATCCGGAGCTGATCCCAAGAGCAGTCGAGGAGCTGCTGCGCTACGACAGCCCGGTCCAGTTCACGAACCGGGTGCTCAAGGCGGACATGGAACTCGGCGGCGAGCAGCTGCGTGCGGGGCAGACGGTGCTACTGCTGCTGGGGGCGGCCAACCGCGACCCGGCCCAATTCCCCAATCCGGACCGGCTGGACGTGGGCCGGACGGACAACAAGCACCTGGCGTTCGGGCTGGGGTCGCACTTTTGCCTGGGGGCGCCGCTGGCGCGGCTGGAAGGGCGCATCGTGTTCGAGACGCTGCTCCGTCGCCTGCCGGACCTGCGGCTGGTCGGCCCGGCGCCGGTGTACCGGCAAAACTTCAACCTGCGTGGCCTTGAGACGCTTGAGGTGGCTTTCTGATCGGCAACGAGTGGACTCCGTTTTCCAAAGGAGGACGAATCATGCGGCGTGCAACGCAATTCTTCGGCGTGGCGGTGTTGGTGGTCCTGGCGACCGGCCCGGCGGCGTATGCCGGCGGGAGACGGGGCGGAGCGGCGGTGAGCCGCACAGGGCCGTACGGCACGACGGTCCAGGCCGGCGCCCGCGGCGGCGCTTATGCCGGCCCGGGCGGCCGTGCGGTGGCAGGCGGCGCCCATGGCGTGAAGGTCACGGGTCCGGAAGGCAACACCTACGCGCATGGTGGGGCCGGCGGCGTCGCCGCCGGACCGAGCGGCGTGGCCGCGGCCGGCGCCCGAGGAACGGCGGTGACGGGGCCGGCAGGCACGGCGGCGGTCGGGGCACGCGGGGCGGCGTGGAGCGGGTACACTCGATACTACCCGGCCGCACCGGCCTGGTACGCCCCCTACCCGGCGAGGTGGTATGTGCCTGGTGTGCGCTGACCATCCTCCGGCCGGCCGCACCCCGAGAAATGCAGCAGCGATAGGCACCGTTCCGGCATTGGAGCGGTGCCTGTCGATTTTACGACAGTCTTGTCTGGGCTCAGGCCAGGATGCCCTTCACGATCCGGGCCTCGTTCACGCCGGTCAGTTTCTCCTTCAGCCCGTTCTGCTCGACGAAAAGCAGATCATGGCGAAGGCCGAGCAGATGCAGGATCGTGGCGTGCCAGTCGGGCACGCTCACACGGTCCTCGACGGCGGCGAGGCCAAGTTCGTCGGTCGCACCGTAAGTGGTGCCGCCCCGGATGCCGGCGCCGGCCATCCAGGAGCAGAAGGCGTTCTTGTTGTGATCGCGTCCCGCCTTGTGCTCGTCCTTGTCCGCCGGCAGTTGCGCGATCGGCAAGCGGCCGAACTCGCCGCCCCAAACGACCAACGTCTCATCGAGCAAGCCGCGCTGTTTCAGGTCCATCAGCAGACCGGCGATGGGCAGATCGGTGCGCGCGCAGGCCGTTTTCAGCTCGGCGGCGAGGTTCGTGTGGTTGTCCCAAATTTGGGCGTTGATATACAACTGCACGAAGCGAACGCCGCGCTCGACCAACCGCCGGGCGATGAGGCAGCGCCGACCGTAGGAATCGGTCGGCGCTTGGCCCACGCCGTACATCGCCAACGTCGCCTTGCTCTCCTTGGACAGATCCAGAGCGTCGCTGGCGGCCAGTTGCATTCGGGCCGCCAACTCATAGCTGGCAATGCGGGCGTCGAGGTCCGGCTGGCCGGGCCGCTCTGTTTTGTGCATGGCGTCGAGGCGCGTGAGCAGGTCACGCTGGATTCGGTCGATCTCGGACGGCCGCGCGACATCGGGCTTGAGGTTGAGGACCGGCGAGCCGGTGGCGCGGAAGCGCGTGCCCTGGTACACGGGCGGCAAGAAACCGGCTTGCCAGTTCTCGATGCCGTTGATCGGCAAGCCCAAGGGGTCATCCAGCACGACATAGGCCGGCAGGTTCTGGTTCTCGGTTCCCAGGCCGTAGACCACCCACGAGCCGAGGGCGGGTCGGCCCGGCCCCATCTTGCCGGACTGAATTAGGTAGATCGCCGGCTCGTGCGTCAGATTGGTGGTGTACATGGAGCGAATGAGGGCGATGTCGTCCACGCGCTTGGCGAGGTGCGGCAGCACGTCCGATACCCACATGCCGCAGCGACCGTGCCGCGCGAATCGGAACGGGCTGCGCATGAGCGCGCCGGCGGCGCTGATGTTCTCGATCTCGCCGGCAATGCGGTCGAAGTACGGCCGGCCGTGATGCTTGTCGAGCATCGGCTTGGGATCGAACAAGTCCATCTGACTGGGGCCGCCGTTCATGAACAGGTGGATGATGGACTTGGCCCGCGCCGGGACATGCGGAGCGCGCGGCTTGAGATCCTGAATGGCGCGCTCCTCCGCGGCCGACGCGCCGTATCCATCGCGGCCCAGCAAATACGCCAGGGCGGCGCCGTGAATCCCTCCGGCGACGCGCGTGAAAAAGGCGCGGCGAGTGATCGGGTCGGCGAAGGGCAATTGTTGCCGTCCTGCGTTCAGCACGGGCCACCTCAGTCGATGTAAAGAAACGCCGCCGAGTTCAGGATCGTGTGACAGTAGGTTGTCAGTGCTCGGCGTGCCGCCTCGTCCGCGTCCATTCCGTGCTTGCTCCACTCCTCGGCCAGACGGGCCAGCGCCTGCCGCCCAAGCGTCTGCTCGTCCTCGCGCGGCGGCCGGCTCAGGGCCGTTAGGTAAACCCACTCGATCTGCCGCGCCGGATCGGTTCCCGCGTGCCGCCGCACACGCTCGGCGAAATGCTCGGCCAAGCGCCGCACCATGCCGTTGTTCATCAGATGCAGCGCTTGCGGGGCCACCGTCGAGCCGCGCCGCTGCACGCAGTTAGGGTTCATCTGCGGGAAATCGAAGTTCTCCAGGTGCGTGGCGACCACCTTGCGCTGCAACTGAACGTAGATCATCCGCCGCCAACCTCGCGCGGTCCCGGCGGGCGTCACCAAGCCATCGCCGCGCACTTCCAACGTGCGCGGCGGGCCGTAGTGTGTCTCATCGAGACGCCCCGCGACCAGCAGCATCGAATCGTAGAGCGATTCCGCATCCATGCGCGCCAGCGGCATGCGCGAGCAAAGAACATTCTCGGGGTCGAGACGCTCGTGGTCGGCGGTCACGGTCGAGGATTGCCGATAAACGGCGCTCGTCATCATCAGCCGGTGCATCGCCTTGATGCTCCAACCCCGGCGCACGAACTCCACCGCCAGCCAGTCCAGCAGTTCGGGATGCGTCGGTCGTGCCCCGACCTTGCCGAAATTGTCGAGCGTCTTGACGATGCCGGTCCCGAAATGCTGCTTCCACAGGCGGTTGACCAGGACGCGGGCCGTCAGCGGGTGATCGGGTCGTGTCAGCCAACGGGCGAGGGCGAGGCGCCGCCCAGTCTTTTTGGCGCCGGGCCAGGGCGGCTTGACTTCAAAGGGAGTTTTGCCGTCGGTCAGCACGGAGGGGACGCCGGGTCCGACCAGCCGGCCCGGACGCAAATAATCCCCACGCTGGAGCAAGTACGTCGGCGACGGCTCGCCGCGGTCCCAAAGGGCTCGGATCTTCGGTTCCGGCGCGAGCTTGGCTTGCAGTGACTTGATCCGTGCCTGGGTGTCCGGCGAGGACTTCTTCCCCTGCGCGGCTTTGAGGGCGTCGATCTCCTTGTGGAATTTGGCGTTGTCGGTTTCCCACTGCCGCCGCTCCGCCGTCGTGACGTGAGGCAGATCGCGATCCATTCGCGGACCTTGGCTGAGACCGGAGAGCCAGTTTGATTTCATCCAGTCGTGCTCGTCGAAGGCGCCTTTGAAGACATCGAGAAGACGGTAATAATCGCGCTGCGGGATCGGGTCGAACTTGTGGCTGTGGCACCGGGCGCATTTCAACGTCAGGCCCATGACGGCCGAACCGAGCACATCGATCTCGTCGGCGATCACTTCCAGGCGATCGGGCAAAAAGTTCGTGAGGTTGTACCAGGTCGGGTCAGGCGCCATGCGCAGGAAGCCCGTGGCGACCAGATTGTCGTAAATCTCGGGTGTGATCTCCGGCGCGTGCTCGTAGTCGGCCAACTCGTCGCCGGCGATCTGCTCCAGCAAAAAGCGGTCGAACGGCTTGTCGGCGTTGAAGGCGCGGATGACGTAATCGCGGTAACGCCAGGCGGAGGGACGCACCAGATCCTGCTCGCGTTTGCCCTCCGTATCGGCGTAGCCGGCGAGATCGAGCCAGTGGCGCCCCCAGCGCTCGCCGTAACGCGGCGAGGCCAGCAGCCGGTCGATCCGCTTTTCGTAGGCTTGCGGGTCGTCGTCGGCCAGAAAGGCGCGGACTTCCGCCGCATCGGGAAGCAATCCGGTCAGGTCGAGATACGCCCGTCGTAGTAGGGTTGCCCGCTCCGCTTCGGGAGCCAGGCTCAACCCGCGCTCTTCGAGCTTGTGCAGGACGAAGGCATCGATCGGATTCCGGATGCGAGCGCGTTGCTTCACCACCGGGAGCGTGCCGGCGCGCGGCGGCTGGAACGCCCAGAAAGCACGATCTTTTTCCGTCACCAACGGGTCCGGTTGGGTACCGGCGACATCCGACTCGATCTTCGCTTCGGGTGCGCCGAGGGCGATCCACTTGGTCAGCAACTCGGTTTCGGCCGTTTCGATGGGTTTGATGCTCACTTCGATGATGCGTCGGCGCGGCGGCATCTCACCGGAGCGGATCTTCTTGAGCAGCAGGCTCTCGTCCGGTTTGCCTGGAACGATGGCCGGCCCAGACTTGCCGCCGCGCAGCATGGCCGCTCGGCTGCGCAGATCGAGACCGGCTTCTTGCCGCCGGGGACCGTGGCAGACCGTGCAGCGGCGCAGCAGGATGGGAAGAACGTCGTGCTGCGCGATCGTCGATGCGGAATCGCCGGTGTTATCGGAAGTGAAGTGAGCGCCACGGACGATCCATTGGCGAATGATTTCCACCTCGGCCGGACTTAGTTTGTTGTTTTTACCGGGCGGCATCTTCCCGCCGTGAACCATCTCATACAGGGGGCTTTCCAGAGGCTTGCCTGGCAGCACCACCGGACCCGATTCGCTGCCCTTGAGGACGTCCGCGCGGGTGCGGAGGTCGAGTTCGGCCTTCTTCGATTTCTCACCGTGGCAGCGCAGACATTTCGCCTGGAGCAGCGGCAGGACGTCGGTCTCGAAGTATGGCGTTTTGGCGGGTGCGGCCGGCTTCGTCTCCTCACGTTCCCCGGCGAGGCTGTCGAGACGACAAGGTCCGGTGAAGACAAGCGCCCCGACGAGTGTCGCGCGGAGAATCTGCCATCGCCACCCCGCGAGTTTCATCCACGTTTCCCCAGATAACCGACTCGTCTAATCGTTCCCAGACGTTCAAATTGGATTCTACGCCGGGGTGACGACAGCCGCAAGCATCCAGCCGTTCCGACGGCGCTTGCCGCTCGCGGCATTGGACGATCGTTCATCGCTGCGCGACAGGTTTGAGAAAGCCTTGATGTCCAAGCCAGGCGGCACAGAACCGCGTCCAGGTGGAGCAAGGCCGATCGCTCTTGCGGACGCCGAAGTCGTGGGCAACCGCAGCGTAGATGTGCAACTCCGCCGGCACTCCCGCACGCTTCAAGGCAAGGTACATGAACACACTATGTTCCGGGCTACTGATGAGATCGTCCCCGCCATGCGCCAGAAAGATCGGCGGCGTTCTGCCGGGGACGTGCAGCCCGGGTGCGAGTTCATCCTTGTCCTTGGCCTTGAGGTAGCCCGAATAGGCCGCGATGGCGAAGTCCGGCCGGCAACTGATTTTGTCGATGGCGTCGCCCGGCTCGTAGGTTCGCTTCTCGAAGCTCGTGGCCGTGGCCACGGCGAGATGACCGCCGGCCGAGAAGCCGATCATGCCGATCCGCTTCGGATCGATGCCCCATTCCTTCGCGCGGCTTCGTACCGTGCGGACGGCCCGCTGAGCATCCTGAAGGGGGCGTCGGGCCGGTTCGCCTTTCGGCTCATCGGGTCGCCGCGGCACTCGGTACTTGAGGATGATGCCGGTCACGCCCAGCGAATTCAGCCAGGCCGCAACTTCCTCGCCTTCCAACTCCCAATAGAGGTTCCAGTAGCCGCCGCCGGGGCAGATCAGGACCGCTGTCCCGGTGTCTTTGTCCTTCGCCGGGCGATAGATCGTGAGGGTCGGTTTGGTAACATTGGTCACCAGCTTCGTCGGTTCGGTTACTTCGACCTGCTTGCGGTCCAGTTTCGGCGACAGGAGAGTTTTTTCCGCGCCGATATTCCCGGGCTCATCGGGAGGTTTGCCCGGCCACAGCTCCACCACAAGCGGCTTGTCGGCTCCGACAACGGGCCAGACGATGCACAACCACACGAGGAGGGAAGCAAACGAGACGAATGGTTTCATGGTTGCTCCTTTGCTCTGGGACGATGAATAGGTCCAAGGCGTCCGCGACGCCGTCGGAACACCCCTGCGACGGATGGTACTGTCCTACTCGACCATTCGGAGCGAAACTAGAAAAAAGTGTAATCAAACGACGGGCGGTGGGCATTGTTTAACAGGGCCGATACCGGCGTGAGGTCACGGACAATGAACAAGGGCCTGCTCGGATCGCTGTTGTGGCACATACGGGGACAGATCTCCGCGCCGACGACCGATGCGCTAAGCGACCGGCAGCTGCTCGAACAGTATGCCCACCGTTGCGACGAAGGAGCCTTCACCGCCCTCGTTCGACGGCATGGGGCGATGGTGTTGGGCGTTTGTCACCGTTTGTTGCGCGACGCGCACGCCGCCGAGGATGCGTTTCAGGCGACGTTCCTGGTGCTCGCACGCCGGGCCGGTTCGATGGATTGGAGCGAATCCATCGGCGGCTGGCTGCACGCCGTCGCTTGCCGGGTGGCGCGCAAGGCGCGCGTGTCGTCGGCACGGCGACAGCGGCGCGAAAAGGAGGCAGCCTCGATGCGCTCAAGCGATCCAGCCACAACAATCGACAGCATCGAGTTGCGGCCGGTCCTCGACGAGGAGTTGGAGCGTCTGCCGGAGAAATATCGTCTCCCCCTGGTCCTCTGTTACCTGGAGGGCCAGACCAACGAGGAAGCGTCTCGGCAGCTGGGCTGGCCCAAGGGGACCGTCCAGGGCCGCCTGGCGCGAGCGCGCGACTTGCTGCGCCGCCGGTTGGTCCGGCGCGGCGTGGGGCTGGCGAGCATCGCGCTGGCGACGGGACCGGCATCGGAGGCGGTCAGTGCGGCAGCGACGGAAGCGCTGGTCGAGTCCGTCAGCAAGACCGCGCTGCGGCTTGCACTGGGTGAGACACTAACGGCGGGAACAGTCTCGGTGGAAGTCTGGAACCTGGCGGAAGGAGTGGCCCGCGCCATGCTTTGGCACAAACTGGCGGTTGTGGCCGTGATGGTGCTGGCTCTGTGCGCGGCAGGTGTCGGCGCCGGATTTCTCGCCCGGCAGACACACGCCGAGAAGTCGCCCAGCGCGGGATTGCCGATCCATGCCGAGCGCAAGAAACTCCCGACTCCGCCGGATGAAATGCAGCCGCGCCTCGACTTCGAGGACAATCCGCTTCCGCCGGGTGCCCTGGCCCGCTTCGGCAGCGTCCGCTTCCGACACGCGGCATCGGTGCGACGCATCGCCCTGTCGCCGGACGATAAGTTACTGGCCTCGGCGAGCGATTCCTTGCGGGTATGGGATGCGGCGACAGCCAAACTCCGCTACCAGCGGCAGCCAGGCACGGAGATCCACGCCGTCTGTTTCTCGCCCGATGGTCGGTTGCTGGCCTCCGCGGGCGCGGACGAGACGGTCCGGCTATGGGCCGCTGACACAGGAAAGGAAATCCATCGCTTCTCTCTCGGACGGGAGGGAACAGTCTGGTCTCTGACGTTCGCGCCCAAAGACGCTATTCTGGCCGGCGCCGGCAACGACGGTATCCGGCTGTGGGACACATCGAAACGCCAGGAAATGCGGCGGATCGCGGCGGGGAGGAGCAATGTTCTCGCTTTCGCGCCGGACGGGCGGATGCTGGTTTCGGCCGACCCAGACGGCTTCCTTCGCGTCTGGGACTCGGCGAGCGGCCGAAAGGTTCGCGAATGGGCGGCCCATCGCGGCCAGGTCACGGGAGTCGCGTTTGCCCCCGACGGCAAGATGCTCGCCTCGTGCAGCGGCTATTTCGCCAACGAATCGGGCACGATTTGTCTGTGGGAATGGTCCACCGGAAAAGAAAAAGTCCGCCTGAAGGGACTGCCGGCGGAGGGAGCGTGGGTCAGAGACGTCGTCTTTTCGCCGGACGGGAAGACGGTGTCTGCCTGCGGCACAGATCCGATCCGTTTCTGGGACACAACGACAGGGACTGAGCGGCCGCGGCTGGCGATCCCTAACTCCAAGGGAGACGACCCGCCGGGTTCTATCGGCATACAGTGTCTCGCCTTCGCGCGCAACGGCAAGACGTTGTATTCGGGCGGCGGCGACCATACGGTGCGGCTGTGGGACATGGAGGACCGCAAGGAGCGCCGGCCGTGGGCGGGGCATCAGGATGAGATCAAGTGCGTGGTGTTTTCCCCAGACGGCAAGCAGGCGGCGACGGCCGCGTCCGACCGGACGGTTCGGCTGTGGGACACCGCCACGGGACGCGAACTCCACCGCCTCGACGTTCCGGGCGCCGGCGTCTCGTGTTTGGCCTACGCGCCGGACGGTAAGAGACTGGTTTCCGGAAGCGACGCCGGCCGTCTTTGGGACGCTGGCACCGGCAAGTTGATTCGGCGGTTGGTGTCGAGCGAGACCGTCGCGCTGGCCTACGCTCCGGACGGCCGGACGCTCGCTGTGGCGAGTCGCACCGCGAAGGCGACATTCGTTCGGTTGGTGAATGCCGCCGACGGCGCCGAGTTGCGCCGATTCGCCGAGGATCGGCTCGGCGTGAGTCGCCTGGCGTTTTCGCCGGACGGCAAAGCGCTGGCCGTGGCGGCCCGTCAAAGCCGGCTCGACGATCACCGCGTTTGGTTGTTCGACGCGGCCACCGGCAAAGAGTTGCGCCAGCTGGTCGGCCACTTCAACGAGATCCGCGCGCTGGCGTTCTCGCCGGACGGTCGGCTCTTGGCGTCGGGGGGAGGCCGGAACTTCAGCGGCAGGCGCAGCGATTATTCGATCCGCCTCTGGCGCGTGAGCGACGGTCAATCGGTGGCCTGCTTCGAGGTGCCGCGCAGCCCCGTAAACGGCCTGGCGTTCTCGCCCGATGGCCGGTCGCTGGCTTCGGTACACCAGGACAAACTCCTCCATCTCTGGGAGGTCGCCACGGGCAAGGAGCGCTGCCGATTCGCGGGGCACCTGAACGCGGTCGCCGCCGTCGCGTTCTCGCCCGACGGCCGGCATCTCCTGACGGGCAGCGCCGATGCTACGGCGCTACTGTGGGACGTACTCGGAGCGCCGCGAGCGCACCGGCCCGCGGACGAGTGGGACACGGTATGGAAAGATCTGGCGAGCAATGATCCATCGCAAGCCTATCGCGGAATGGCCGCGTTGGTGCGAGCACCCAAGTTCTCGATGCCTCTGCTGGGCGAGCGCTTGCATCCTCAGCCGGCGGTCGAGGGCGAGCGTCTGAAGCAACTGGTGGCGGACCTGGAGAGCGATCGCTTCGCGGTGCGCGATCAAGCGCGGAAAGAACTGGAACGACTGGACGATTCCGTCGTCGCCGCCCTGCGGGCGGCGTTGACTCGCCAACCGTCCCTGGAAGTCCGCAAGCAAGTGGAGGGAGTGCTGGACCGGCTGGCGGTCCTGACCCCCGAACGGTTGCGCCGGGTGCGGGCCGTCGAGGTTTTGGAACGAATCGACAGCGCCGAGTCTCGGCGACTACTCCGCAAGTTGGCCGAGGGAGCGCAGGGGTCTAGTCTGACCGAATCCGCGCGGGCCGCCCTTCGACGTCAGGTCGCAAGCAGACCGATGGAGCAACCATGACCGCGTAGGGTGGGCCGATCGGCTGGGAAGCAAGGCCATGCCGCAGCGGCACCTCGCCCTGGGCGCCTGACAGGGCTCGGGAGGTGCTGGGGAGCCGCCTTCTCTTCTCGCCGGCCTGGACATCGCGCTGCCCTATCTGGACGGCACCTACGACGCGGAACTGCTTTCCCAATTAGTCGATGTAGAGTTTATTCTCGTCCGGGAGTTCTTCGTCCTTGAGGAACTGGTCCTTCTCGGCCAGGAATTTCTCAAGCGGCGGTCGTTCGTTGAGGCCAATCGCCCGTTGATAAGCGTCCGCGAGAGCCAGCAGCGTGCTCTCATCGTAAGCGCGGCCTGCCATCAACTGGTGTCGAGGCATGAGGAAGCCGTCGTCTTTCTCGAACTTCTTGGGAAATACAACTTCCGGATGCCCGGCGAGATGTGTATACAGCCCCAACTCATCTCCGAAATAGATGTCGATTGTCTGCATCAACTTCTCGTAGCGTTCCATCAAGATCGCCCGCAACCGGCTGAATTTCAGGTAATCGACGGCCGACAAAAGCTGGCCGTACCCCCACCACTTGGGCCAACCGTGGACTCCTTTCGGTTCCCCGCGGCGTGTCAGCTCGTCGAACGACGCGGCCGACTCCATCGCGACGGCCGCTACAATCGGCTCGCCCGTCAGGCCGTAATCGTCCAACAATTTCGTCTTTCGAATGGGCACGAGTTTGACGCCAAGCTCGCGCAGGATCCGCAGTTTCTCGCGCTCTTCCTCTTTGCGGATTTCCGGGGAGTAGCCCACGCGGATCGTGGAAATGACGCGAGAGGAGGGCCACACATAGGGGCGATCGACGGTAACAGCGTCTCGCGGATCGGCGCCGTGGATCGCGGCAAAGACCAATCCGCAGTCATCGGCACTCCGGCAGATCGGCCCGATGGTATCGAGCGACCAGCACAATTGCATGCATCCGTGTCGGCTCACGCGCCCGTAGGTTGGGCGCAGCCCGACGGTGCCGCAGCGCATCGACGGGTGGATAATGCTGCCGGCCGTATCCGTCGCAATCGAGAAGCCGACGAGTCCGGCGGCGATCGCCGAGCCGGAGCCCGAGGACGAACCCGCTGCATCCAAGTGCGGGTTCCAGGGACAGCGAGTCAGGCCGCGGTACCATTGAACTCCGCCTCCCGCGAAGGGGTTGGTCGCGAGCTTGGCGATGAGCACGGCCCCGGCATTTTCCAGCCGCTCGGCGACCGCCGCTTTCACGCTGATGACGCGGTGGCGATACTGCGGGGCACACCAGGTCGTGGGGTAGCCGGGATAGGCGATAATGTCCTTCAGACCCCACGGAATTCCGTGCAGTGCACCACGATCCTTTCCCTCAGCCAGCTCACGGTCCGCTTGCTTCGCCTGTTCGAGCGCGACCTCGTCCATGAAGGTCACGACGCATTTGAGCAACGGGTCGTAGCGGCGCAGACGGGCAAGGTAGAGCTTCGTCAGTTCGACGGAGGAAATCTTTCGGC
>DATBGU010000196.1:0-52591 GCA_036557825.1 Gemmataceae bacterium | reverse complement strand
TCGCTGTTTAGCACGAATGAAGTGCGGCCGCGGTCCGTCTCGACCTCCCACTCCGACGGCTCGACCGGCGCCGACACGCGCAGAACGCGGCGAATGACCGGCACGAACTCGCGCCGCGCCAACTCGTCTTCGATTTGCGCGATCAGCGGCGCGGGCAACGCATCCAGATCGTCGATCCACAACAGTTCGCGGCCGCGATCGTCGCAAAAGGAGATTCCGTGCCGCGGGTCCGACAGCGGAAACGCGCGGACCACCTCGACCCCGACGTGCGCACGACCATCCGCGTCGGTCAGCACGAGCCGCCCCCAGGCGTCGTGACTCAGACCGAACGGCCGCGCTCCTTCGTGCCCGTTCACCGATCCGCTAGCTTGCATTCGACACTCCTCCCGTGACCAGCTCCATCTGCGCCTGATGCAGCCGCGCGTAGCTGCCGCGCGCGTCCAGCAGTTCGTCGTGCCGGCCGATCTCGACGATGCGGCCGTTCTCGACGACGACGAGGCGGTCCGCGCGCCGCAGCGTGCTAAGACGATGGGCGATGGCGATGGTGGTTCGGCCGCGGATCAGGTTCTCCAGCGCCGCCTGAATCTCGCGCTCCGTCTCCGTGTCCACCGACGAAGTCGCCTCGTCGAGAATGAGGATGCGCGGGTTGATGAGCAGCGCCCGCGCGATCGAGATGCGCTGTCGTTCGCCGCCGGAGAGCGATTGGCCGCGTTCGCCGACCAGCGAATCGTAGCCGCATGGGAGCCGCAGAATGAACTCGTGCGCGCGGGCCGCCCGTGCCGCCGCGATGACCTCGTCGCGGCTGGCGTCCGGCCGGCCGTAGGCGATGTTCTCGGCGATCGTGCCGTAGAACAAAAACGGCTCTTGCAGCACAATGCCGATGTTGCGGCGATACTCCTCGACCGGAAACGAACGCACGTCCGTGCCGTCCACCAAAATAGCGCCGGCGCTGACATCGTAGAAACGGCAAATGAGGTTGATGAGCGTGCTCTTGCCGGCTCCGCTCGGACCCACCAAGCCGATCATCTCGCCCGGCTCGACCGTCAGATCCAAGCCGTGCAGCACCTCGCGCGCTCCGTACTTGAAGCGCACGCCGCGCAGCTCGATGCGTCCCTCCAAACGTCCGGGGTGGACCGGCCGCACCGGGTCGGGCACGTTGCTGTGTTTGTCGAGGATCTCGAAGATGCGCTGAGCGCTGGCGGAGGCGCGCTGCACCGCCGAGGCCATGCGAATCATCGACTCGACGCGCGCGTAGAACAGCGCGATGTAGGCCAGGAACGCCGTCAGCACGCCGACCGTGGTGGGTCCGTAGTAAACGCGCCAGATGCCGAAGCCCCACAAGATCAGCAAACCGCTCGTCGTCGCCAGCGTCACGGTTGGCCCGAACAGCGACCACACCTTGTTCAGCCGATTGGCCGAGTGAAAGACGCGCTCGTTGCTGACGTCGAAGCGCTCGATCTCGCGGCCTTCCTGGGCGAACGCCTTAACGACGCGAATACCGGGGATGGTGTCGGCCAGCACGCTGGTCATGACGCCCCACGCCGTTCCCGCTTGCCGATAGCCGCGCAGCAGTCGGCCGCGCACCCGCGCCACCATCCACACGATCAGCGGGAACGGACACAGCGCCGCCAGCGCCAACAACGGATCGAGCGAAAGCAGGATCACGGCGGTCATGACGATCATCAGGATATCGGTGCCGAAGTCGATCAGGTTGATCGAGAGGAAGTTGCACAGGCGTTCGGTGTCGTTGCTGATGCGGGCGATCAGGTCGCCGGTGCGTTTGCCGCCGAAGAACTCGACCGACAGACGCTGCAAGTGGGCATACGTTCGCGCGCGCAGATCGGCGCTGACTCGTTCGCTGACCCAGGCCAGCACGTACAGTTTGGCCCAGTCGAGCAGCCAGTGCAGAAACGCCGCGCCGACCAGTCCGGCCAGGTACCACTTGACCAGGCTGAAGTCGCCTCCTTGTCCTTCCTGATGGGGGATTAGCACGTTGTCGAGCAATGGCTTGGTCAGGTAAGGGGGCACCAGGCTGGCGCCGGTGCCGGCCAGGGTGAGGAGGAAGCCGAGCAAGGCCAAACCGAGGCGCGGCCGACCGAAGGCGACCAGGCGAAGCAGGGCCGACACCGAGGCTTTCGTGGGTCCGGCGGCGCACGCCTCGCAGCGGCCGTCCTCGGCCCGGATGGCCGCTCCGCAGCTTGGGCAGACCGCTGTCGATTCGATCTCTCGGCCGCCGTCGCGGGTGGCCCGCCAGCCTTCCCATTTCTGTACCAGGCGATGAGCCGCCGTGCCGCGCGTCGCCGTGTAGCGCCAGCACGCCAGCCGACCGGCGGCGTCCATCAACTCCATCGCTCCGGCACCCCCCTGCTCATCCGTGTGCAAGCTCGTGCCCGCCGTCAACGGCCAACTCCGCCACTGTGCGTCCGTACCGTCGCCGTCCACCGGCGGGGACAGCACGCGGCGATCGGTCAGTACGACCAGGCTCCGCGCGTAGCGCAGCCGATCGTCGAGGTCCGGCTCGAACCACGCCAGCAGCGTTTCGCCGGGTTCCAGGCGGCGAACCGTCTCATCGCGCCGATCGACCGGCAGCGTCGTCCACACCTCGGTTGTTCCGTTCACGTTTGCACGCTTTTCCTTTTTTTCCAGGCCAACGGGGCGATTTGCTTAAGCTCCGTTCGCTTTTCGGGATGTGTGGTGTCCGTCGCTCCGCATCCAGGGGAGAATTCGTCGCCGCCCCCTGCCCGCGGACACCCCTTCTCTCTATACTAGTTGTCGCCTGATCCAAAGTCAGCCTGAGCGACCGGGCGGTCGCGGGCCGGCTCCCTTGTCGCCAAGGAACCGTTGGCGCGGACTTACTGAGTCGTCTCGACTTAGAGGGCGATGAGGGCCTTTCAACTGGAGCCGGCGTGCTCTCTGCCCCCAATGCACTGTGGGCTTGACTCCCTCCCGGAGAGGCACGCTGTTTGCTGTGGTTTTACGATTCTTGGACGAAACGGAATTCTCAGCGACACGGAGCGGCGAAGCGTCGCTCCCGGACAGGGCCAGAGGTGTCACCCGTGCGATGCGGCATGGGCTTACGGGCATCGCGCAGTTGGACTGGGTGGCGGCTCGCTGTTCATTGCCACACCCCATGAACGGGTGGAGGAACACAAATGGAATTCAGGAGAATCCGGCTTCTAGGCGGCCCGAACATCTGGGCCAATTATCCCGTCCTGGAAGCCTGGGTTGATCTGGGGCCTCTCAAAGATTCCCCTTCGGACGAACTTCCGGGCTTCAACGAACGTCTCAAGGTTTGGCTGCCTTCCCTGATCGAGCATCGCTGTAGTGTCGGCACGCGCGGCGGCTTCTTCGAGCGTCTTCGCCGCGGCACCTGGCAAGCGCACATCCTCGAACACGTCGCCCTGGAGTTGCAATCGCTGGCCGGAACCGAGGTCGGTTTCGGCCGCACCCGCGAAACCTACGAGGACGGCGTTTACAAAGTCGCCCTCGAATTCGAGTACGAGGAACTGGGCCGCGCCGCCTTCGAGGTTGGCCGCGATCTCTGTTTGGCCGCCGTCTACGACCGCCCCTTCAACGTGGACGCCGCCCTAACCCACTTGCGCGAACTGGCCCTGCGTCTGCAACGGCCGCCGGCCGAAACCGCCCTGCTGCAAGCAGCCCGCAAACGGCAGATCCCTGTCAGCCGTCTCGACGATCAGGCCGCGCTGGTGCTGGGCCACGGTGTGCGTCAACAACGCGTCTCGCTCACCGATCTTCTGCCGCTGGCCGACACGCTCCTCGATCAACGCTTCCCCTACGGTCAGACGGGCCGCATCCCCATCGCCGCCGTTACCGGCGTCAACGGCAAGACGACGACGACGCGGTTGATCGCCCATATCCTGGCGTGTACGCAGCGCTGCGTCGGCATGACCTGCACCGAGGGCATTTACATCGACGGCCAGCGCACCGAGTCCGGCGATTGCAGCGGCCCGCTCAGCGCCCGCGTCATCCTGCAAGATCCGCGCGTCGAGGCCGCCGTGTTGGAAACCGCGCGCGGCGGCATCCTCCGCGCCGGTCTCGGCTTCGATCGCTGTGACGTCGCCATCGTCACCAACATCGCCGAAGGCGACCACCTGGGCATCGCCGACATCGAGACGGTCGAGGAGTTGGCCCGCGTCAAGCGCACCATCGTCGAGGTCGTGGCGCCGGACGGTCACGCCATCCTGAAGGCCGACGATCCGTTGGTGCTGGAGATGGCTTCGTACTGTCCCGGCTCGGTCGTGTTCTTCGCGCGCGACGGTCATAACCCGGTGCTGGTCGAACATCGCAGCCGCGGCGGACGCGCTGCCTTTGTCCGCGATCGCCGCCTCATTCTCGCCGAGGGACCGCAGGAGATCCCCGTGGTCAGTCTGGAGAACGTACCGCTGACCCACGGCGGACTGGTGGGCTTCCAGGTCGAAAACGCCCTGGCCGCCGCCGCTGCCGCCTGGGTGCTGGGCGTGCCCTGCGAGGTCATCCTCACCGGCCTGGAAACCTTTGTCGCCGACTTCGAGCATACCCCCGGCCGCTTCAACCTCTTCGATTTCAACGGCGCCACCGTGGTTATGGATTACGGCCACAATACCTCGTCGCTGGCCTCTCTGCTGGAGACGTTCGAGCCGTTGCCGCACAAGTTCCGCTCGGCGGTCTACTCCGCGGCCGGCGATCGCCGCGACACCGACATGATCCGCCAAGCCGAACTGCTGGGCGACGCTTTCGACCGCGTCATTCTGTACGAGGAAGCGAACTGCATCCGCGGCCGAGCGTGGGGCGAGATCAACGCCATCTTCCGCAAGGGCCTGGTCGGTCGCCGCCGCGTCAAGCACATTGAGGAAGTGCAAGGTGCCATCGCGTCGTTGCAGCACGCCCTGGCCACCGCCCGGCCGGGCGAATTGCTGCTGATCCAGGTCGATCTCGTCGATGAGACGATGGAACTGATGCGCCGCCATCTGGAGTCGGGCGTCTCCTGCCGCCAGATTGATTTCCGCGAGGCCATGTACCCGTCGCGCTCCCGGCGGCGGCCCACGTCGATCGCCAGCCGATCGCAGTCGAACGGGTCGGCGTAGCCTCATCCAAAAGCCGCTTGCGGCTTCGCGTCTTCAGACACGAAGCCGCAAGCGGTTCCTCATTTGGCGTGTTAACCCTCAAGACTGGCAAATCCGCGCGCCGATGATAGCGCAAAGTCTTCGTCGTCTCCGACTGAGGATACGGGCAAAATATGTACTCTGGGCGAGGCCGGTCATTGTGGTGGGCCGGATTGCTGGCGTCCACGTTCACCGTGGCGGCCGGTTGCGTCACCAATCGCGCTCAGATCGACCAGGCCGTGCTCGCTCGCCGACCGCCGGCCGCCTATCTTCAGCAGGTCGCCAACACCTATCACGTTCGCTGTCCCGATGTCCTTGCCATGGAGGTTGCCGGTCTGCCGCAGTACAGCGGGCCGCATCGTATTGGGCCGGACGGCCGCATCGACCTCGGCGACTCCGGTCAGCCGCGCGTGGACGGCGGCACCACGCCGGAGATTGTCCGTCTGGTCGCGGAACATCTCAGCGTGCCGCCGGAGCAGGTGCGCGTCGAGGTGGCCGAGTACAATAGCCAATATCTCTACCTGTACGGGGAAGTCGCCGGCCTCCAGCGCGCCGTGTCCTATCAGGGACCGGAAACCGTTCTCGATTTGCTGCGCCGCGTCGGCGGCATCGCCCCCAGCGCGACGATCCACGACATCAAGGTCGTGCGTCCTCACGTCGCCGATGGCAAAGTGCCGGAAGTGTTCCGCGTCGATTTGACCGCCATCGTGGTCCGTCACGATCCGGAAACGAACGTCGTCCTTCAGCCGTGCGATCAAGTCTACGTCGGCCAATCGCACCGCTCGTCCTTCGGCGATTGTCTGCCTCCCTGGCTGCGGCCGGTTTATCAGCGGATGTGTGGGATGAAGCGAAGCGGGGCGTAGAATCTGAGACAACACCAGCCCGCAGCGCCAGCAAGGGTTGTCCCTTGCTGGCGCTGCGGGCTGGTAAAGCAGGTTTGCGGTCAACGCTTGGAGAACTGGAAGCTCTTGCGTGCGCCCTTGCGGCCGTACTTCTTGCGTTCCTTCATGCGGCCGTCGCGGGTCAGGAAGTGCGAATCGCGCAGCTTCTTGGCCATGGCGCTGACGTGGTCGGCCCCATCGGTGCCTTCCTGTTTCGTCGTTTCCAGGCCGAACATCTGCTTGAGGGCGCGAGCGATGCCCTGGCAGATGGCGCCGCCCTGGCCGGTGATGCCGCCGCCCTGCACCTTGACCGATACATCGAGGCGGTTGCGCATCTCGGTGATTTCGAGTGGGCCGGTGACGGCGTTGCGGTCCTTGGCCTCGGTGAAATATTCGTCCAGGCCTCGGTCGTTGATGACGATCTGACCGGAGCCTTCACTAAGGCGGACACGGGCTACCGACGTTTTCCGGCGGCCGGTGCCGAGGTAATAAGTCTTCTTGGTCTTCGTTTCGGCCACGATCTATCTCTCCGGCGGTAGGCCCCGCGAGCCGAGCGGGGCTTTGGCTTGCGATGCTGCGGGTGCCGCTCGGCTCGCGGCACCTACCCGATCAAGGAACCAGCTTGAATTCAACGGGTTGCTGCGCCTGGTGAGGATGCGAGGGGCCGGCGTAGATTTTCAACTTGGTCATCTGCTGCCGACCGAGCTTGTTGCGCGGAACCATGCGCCGCACCGCCGCTTCCAGGATGCGCTCGGGGTGCGTTTGCAGCACGTCGCGGGCCAGCACCGTTTTGAGACCGCCCGGATAGCGCGTGTACCACGAATACTTCTTGGTCTGCAATTTCTTGCCGGTGAAGCGGATCTTGTCGGCGTTGACGACGACGACGAATTCGCCGGTGTCAACGTGCGGCGTGTACTCCGGCCGATGTTTGCCGCGCAGGATATTGGCGATCTGCACGGCGAGCCGGCCGACGACCTGGTCCGTCGCGTCGATCACCAACCAACGCCGGGAAACCTGCTCCGGCTTGGCCATGAAGGTGGACATTTCGTTCTTTCCATCTCATACAGAATGCGGAGCCGAAAAAGCTATCATAAGTGAGCCGTCCGCGTCGTCAAGGGAGGGACGGCGAATAATCGCTTCTCACGCGATGAGCCACGGTGCGGGGTTTTCGAGACAGCCGCGCAGCGTTTGCAGGAACCGCGCCGCCGGAGCGCCGTCCACGACGCGATGATCGAAGGTCAAGCAGAGTGTCAGCATTTCGCGCGGCACGATCCGGTCTCCCTGCACGGCGGGTTCGCGGACGATACGGCCGACGCCGAGCACGGCGCACTGCGGCAGATGGATGATCGGCGTGAACGCATCGATGCCGAAGCCGCCGAGGTTCGTGATCGTGAACGTCGCCTCGCGCATCTGCTCGGCCGATAGTCTGCCGGCGCGGGCCTGCTCGATCAACTCGCGCGAATGGGCCGCGATCTGTCGCAGTGTCATGCGATCGGCTGATCGCACCACTGGTACGAGCAGACCCGCGTCGGTATCGACGGCGAGGGCGATGTCGATGCGCTCCGGCACCAGCAGGCCGTCGTCGCGCCACTGCGCTTGCAGCATCGGGTGCTGGCGCAAGGTGATGGCGGTCAGTTTGACGAGGAAGTCCGTGTAGCTGGGGACGAGATCGCTAGCCGTCTTGAATTGCTCGCGCAGGGCGACGAGGTTCGTCGCGTCGAGCTTGCTGGTCAGCGTGACCGGAGCGGACTGGGTGATGCCGGCTACCATGCGGGAAGCGATGGCGCGGCGAATGTGCGTGTGCGGGATGAGCCGCTCTTCGGCGCGTCCGGCGGAGGCGGAGCGAACATCGCGCTCGCGGATGCGACCATTGCGGCCGCTACCCGTCAGGTTGTTCCAGTCGATGCCCAGTTCGCGAGCCACCCGGCGAGCACGCGGCGAGATGGCACGTTGAGGGCGAGATACGGTTGCGGCGGAAGTAGGTGCCGCGAGCCGAGCGGCACTCGCGGTCCGGCTCGGCTCGCCGGACCTACTGAAGTCGCCGCGCTCGGTAGGTGCCGCGAGCCGAGCGGCACTCGTGGTCCGGCTCGGCTCGCCGGACCTACCAGTCGGCGGCGTCTCGCCCTCCGCGACGAGGTGGCCCAACACCTGCCCGACCTTGACGACATCGCCCTGCTTGGGGCCGTCCGGCGGAATGCGCAGAATGCCGGCGTCGATCGCCTCGATCTCCTCGGCGGACTTATCGCTTTCCAGCACGAACAGCGCATCGCCCGGCTTGATCTGTGCGCCGTCTTCTTTCAGCCAACCGGCGAACGTACCTTCCTCCATCGACCAACCCAGCCGGGGCACGAGAATCGCATTCGCCACGACATTTCTCCGGATGAATCACTCGACGAGCAGTTCGACGATGGCCCGTTCGATGTCCTCGACCTGCGGCGTCACCGCTTTTTCCAGCGTCGGACTGTACGGCGTCGGCGTGAACGCGCCGTGCAGACGGCGGATCGGCGCGTCGAGATCATCGAACCCCGCATCGACCACGCGCGCCGCGACCTCGGCGCCGAGACCGAACGGCGCGAACGCCTCGTCCACGATCAGCAGCCGGCCGGTCTTCTTCACCGAGCGCAGGATCGTCGCCTCGTCCAGCGGCGACACGGTACGCGGGTCGATGACCTCAACCGATACGCCCTTCGCTGCCAGCCGCTCGCACGCCTCCAGCGTCCGTCGCACCATCAGGGCCAGGGCCACGACGGTAACATCGCGGCCTTCGCGGACGACGGCCGCCTCGCCGAAGGGAAGCTCGTACTCTTGCTCCGGGACCGGCCCCTTCGTGGTCAGCAGCTCGCGATGCTCCAGGAACAGCACCGGATCGTTGCAGCGCAGCGCCCGCGTCAGCAGTCCCTTGGCGTCGTAAGGCGTCGAGGGCACGACGACGCGCAGGCCGGGGAAATGAGCGTAAAGCGGATAGTAATTGCCCGAATGGTGCGTCGCCGCCGAGTGGCCGATGCCGATGCAGCCGCGCAGCAGGATCGGCATGGCGATGCGCCCGCTGCTCATGTAACGCATCTTGGCGATCTGGTTCAGCACCTCGCCGACCGCATCGAGGATGAAGTCGGCGAACATGAAATCGACCACTGGCCGGGTGCCGGTCATGGCCGCGCCGCCGGCGAGTCCGACGAACCCGCGCTCGCAGATCGGCGTGTCGCGCAGCCGCTGCGGTCCATAGCGAGCATACAGCCCCTCGGTCGTCTTGAAGTTGCCGCCGCGCTGGCCGACGCCCTCGCCGAGAACGAAGATCGTCGGGTTCTTCGCCATCTCCGACGCGAGAGCTTCGTGCGTTGCCTTCAGGAAGGTGATTTCGCGGTTGGCGGGCGGAGGAGGTGTGGACGACTTGCGGCCCGGCGCTTCGTCGTAAACGTGCGTCACCGCCGTTTGCGGATCGGGCCAGGGACTTTTCTCCGCGAACTCGTGCGCCTCGGCGACCACGCGCGCTACCTCCGCATCCACCGCGTCGAATTTCCCCGCCTGTCCGTTGCCGTTCTCACGCAATCGGCGGATGGGACAGCGCGTCTTCCACTCCTCGACCTCCTCGCGGGTGCGGTAGGTGAAATCGCCCATGCCCTCGGCGTGCGGACGAGTGCGATAGGTCTTGCACTCGATCAGCGTCGCGCCGCCGCCGGAACGGGCGCGGCGCACCGCTTCGCCGGCGGCCTCGTAAATCGCCTCCACGTCGTTGCCGTCCACCTCGACGCCCGGCAAGCCGTAGGAAGCGGCCCGACTCGCGACGCTGGGATTGCCGGCCGCGTACGCGAACGGCACCTCGGTAGCGAACTGGTTGTTCTCGCAGACGAACAGCACCGGAAGCTTCCAGATGCCGGCGAGGTTCAGCCCCTCGTGGAACGCGCCGTTGTTGACCGCGCCGTCGCCGAAGAAGGCCACCGCCACGCGGTCCGTTTTCAATAGCTGGAAGCTGTAAGCGGCGCCGGCCGCTTGCAAGATGCACGGCCCGACGATGCCGCTCGTGCCCATCAGGCCGATCTCAGGCGCGAACAAGTGCATGCTCCCGCCGCGACCGCGCGAGCACCCCGTCTCTCGGCCGTACAGTTCGGCCATCAGTTCGCGCGGCGGCAATCCTTTCGCCAGGGCGTGACCGTGGCCGCGATGCGTGCTGAACACCACATCGTCCGGCCGCAGGTGGGCGCAGACGCCGACGGCGATCGCCTCCTGACCGACGTAGGTATGGCAAGCGCCGTGGATCAGGCCGCGCTGGTGCGATCGGGCCAGCAGTTCCTCGCACTGGCGGATCAGCTGCATTTGATGGTACAGCCGGGTCCGCGAATCGGGGGTGCGTTCGATGTCGGCTTTGGGGGCCATTAGGGACGCCTTGAAGGAAAACTCTTCATTCCGCGCTCGCATTGGGGAGCGGATGCTAAGATAATCAAAACTCACGCGGAGGCAACGAGGAAACGGCGATCGCCGCGAACGCGGTGGACGGGGGTGCGAACGCTCATGCTGGTTCTCGTTCCCAAGCTCTGCTTGGGAACGCCGTCCGCGAAGCTCTGCTTCGCGCGCCCTCATCCGGCCCAAGACGGCAACCGCGAAGCAGAGCTTCGCACCCGTGCGTTCCCAAGCAGAGCTTGGGAACGAGAGGTTCACACACCCGCGAACGCGGTTGAGGGGAGGTAGGAACGCTCATGATTACGGTCCATTGTCCAGGCTGCGGCGCGGCGCTGCCGGTAGACGATCGCCTGGCCGGATGTCCCATCCACTGCCGGCACTGCCGGCACGAATTCACCGTGCCGGAGTCGGCGCCCGTCGCCGAGCGAGCGCCGTCGCCTTCCGTGAGTTGGCCGGAGGAGCAGGTGGAGCGCCCGCGCCGCAAGCCGCGCAAAGGCCGATCCGTCCTGTTCACCTGCGGCATCATCGCCGCGGTGGTCGTACTGGCCTGCGGCGGTTTGGGAACGGCGTTTTATTTCGTATTCGTCCACGAGATCGAGGAGCCGGTCACAGCTGCCGACCGCGGCATGGTCATCACCAGCGGACGCCTCGCCGAGTTCATTCCCGCGCTCCAGCACGATCCCAGCCGGGGAAAGCTCCGCAAGGTCCGCCACCTCGACGGCAACCGGGAACTGACCTACGAATATGAGGCCGAAGAAGGGGAGGACAATTCGCTGTTCATCCAACACCAGATCGGCGTTGAGCGCACGGCGCAGGACGCGCAGTACGCTTACGGCGGACTGGGCATCGGCACGAACATCGGTCTCCGTATACTCGGCAGCGGGAAAGTGCGCCAAGTCGAGCGCAACGATCTGTGGCGCTGGGGCGACGACTCGAAATGCATCCTGCTGATGAACGGCGACAACAAGGTCGGAAACCTCTTCATGGCCCGCAAGGGGCGTCGCTACTTCACGCTGATGATCGTCGGCGTCTATTTCGAGAACAGCAACGCCATCCAGCAGCTGCTCGGCCCGACGCTTCAGCGGCTGGATAGTTACGAACCCTGATTCGGCTCCTCTCCCTCCGTCCGCTCGACTTGCGAGGCTGTCGAAAATCCTAGTCGCCGGCAGCCCCGCAAGGTGGTAAGCTTTACCACGCGCACATCCTGCTGGTATGGAAAACCCCCGTTGCCGACCTCGCGCCCCCGATGCGGGTCGGGGACCGGCGCGGCGTCGCTCCTCGTCGAGCCGCGAATTCGAGTAACTGCCCCAAAGGCAAAGAGGATTCAACGATGAATTGGTATCAGCAGCACAAGAGAGCCGCCTGGTTCAGCCTTAGCGCGGTAGTCGCGGTGCTCCTCGCGGCCGGTATCTTTTACGTCGTGCATTTCCACGAGCGTGGCAACCAGGCCAACGCGCAGGGAAATGGCTCGAAGCCGTCGGACCCGCTGCGCGTCAAGATCATCGAGCCGAAGGCGGGCGGCGTCGAGCGATTGGTGCGCCGCCCGGCCACCGTGCAAGCGTTCGATTTCGCCAACCTGTACGCCAAGGTGTCGGGCTACCTGACCAAGCAGAAAGTGGACATCGGCTCCAAGGTCGAGGAGGGCGACACGCTCGCCGTGGTCTACGCCCCGGAGTTGGACAAGAACGTGGAAAAAGCCGACGCGGATTGGAAGAAATCGCAGGCCGCCGCCAAGGCGGTCGGGGCGCGCCAACACAAGGCGGAGGCGGATCTGGAAGCGAGTAAATCGCAGTACGACCGGACCAAGGCCGACGTCAAGAAGGCCGAGGCCCTGGTGGTGTTGCGACGGAAAATCTACGATCGTTTCCAGCAACTGGCGGCGGAGAAATCCATTCAGCAAGAACTCGTCGATGAAAAACTGGAGGCCAAGATCGTCGCCGAGGAGCAGCAGAACGCCGCGGAGAAAGCGGTCGATGCGGCCAAGTCAGCGGTCGCCGCGGCCAAGGCCGGTGTCGAACAGGCCAAGGCGGACCTGACCGACGCCGAGGCCGCGATCAACGTCGCCAAGGCCGCCCTGGACCGCGCCGAAGTGCTGGCCAACTACACGCGAATCACCTCGCCCTATACCGGCGTCATCACCAAGCGCAGCTTTCACAACGGCGACTTTATCCGCGACGCCAGCCAGGGCGGCAGCACTTTCGTGCTCGCCGTCGCGCGCACCGACAAGATGCGCATCATCGTTCAGGTGCCCGATATCGATGTGCCTTCTCTCCACGTGGGCGATGTCGCCAACCTCGCCATCGACACCTTGCCGCACCATCACTTCCAGGGCAAGGTTGCCCGCATGGCCTACCAGGAGGCGTACGATACGCGCACCATGCGGACCGAAGTGGACCTACTGAATCCCGACGGACTGCTCAAGGACGGCATGTACGGCGAGATCATTATCCAGTTGGGACGCGAGAAAGGCATGCGCATCCCGTCCAAGTGTCTGACCGGCAACGAAAAAGACGGCGACGTGCGCTCCGTGTTCGTGGTGCGCGGCGACCGCGTCCACGAGGTCAAGATCAAGATCGGCATGGACGACGGCATCGAAGTCACGATCCGCGAGGGACTGAGCGCCTCGGACCAGATCGTGGCGGATCGGCCTCCCGGACTGGCGGACGGTTCGCGCGTCGAGGTGATCCAGGTCAGCGCCCAGGACGCCGACAAGGAGGAGAAGGGGAAGTAACGAAGCGATGTCCTCGCCAGCCCGCAGCGCCAGCAAGGGCAACCCTTGCTGGCGCTGCGGGCTGGTGAAGAGGGTTTGGACGAGAAAGGTCGTTCCATGACGTGGTTGATTGAGTTGGCGCTGAACAACCATCGGGCCGTCACCGTGGCCATGTTCGGCCTCGTGCTGATCGGCGTGCTGTGCCTGACGCTGATTCCGACCGACATCTTGCCGACCTACGATCGGCCGGGCGTGCAAGTGCTGACGTTCTACACCGGCATGCCCGCCGAGGGCATCTCCAACGCCATCACCAACCGCATGGAACGCTGGGCCGGACAGGCCAGCGGCATGCGCCGCCAAGAATCGCGCTCCATCATGGGCACCAGCATCGTCCGCAATCTCTTCCACAGCAGCGTCGATCCCAACGGCGCCTTGACGCAGACCAACTCGCTGGCCCTGGCCGAGATCCCCAACCTGCCGCCCGGCACGCTGCCTCCCATCGTCCTACCGTACGATCCCACCGACACCGTGCCGTCGTGCATCATCGCCGTGGACAGCGAAACGCAGGGCGAATCGGCGCTGTACGACGTGGCCCGCTACGAGGTGCGTAACTACATCATGAGTTCGCCCGGGGCCAACGCGCCGGTCGTGTTCGGCGGCAAGGTCCGCTGCGTGCTGGCCTACGTCGATCCGGTCAAGCTGCAAGCGCGGGGGCTGTCGCCGGTGGACGTTCTGACGGCGCTGGACCGCTACAACGTCTTCCTCCCGACCGGCGACGCCAAGTTCGGCGATCTCGACTACGCCATCGACTCCAACGCCTTGTTCAAGGTGGTGGAGCACATGAAGGACATCCCGCTGCGCGTCAGCCCGGACAAGGTGGACTTCCTGGGCGACGTGGCCGATCCCCAGGACGCCAGTTTCATCCAAACCAACGTAGTCCGCATCAACGGCAAGCGCGAGGTCTACATCCCGGTGTTCCGCCAGCACGGCGCCAGCACCCTGACCGTGGTCGATCGCTTGAAGGAGGTGTTGCCGGAATGGTCGCCGCGGCTGACGCGGCCGGGCATCAACCTCAAACTGGTCATGGACCAATCCATCTACGTCCGCCAATCCATCAAGAGCCTCGCGGTCGAGGGCATCCTGGGAGCGGTGCTTTGCTCGCTGACGATCCTGCTGTTCCTCGGTCAATGGCGCATGACCTTCATGGCGGTGCTGACCATTCCCATCACGGTGCTGACGTCCATCGCGCTCTTGTACGCGGCGGGGCAAACCATCAACGTCATGACGTTGGGTGGCCTGGCCCTGGCGGTCGGTCCCATGGTGGATAGCGCCATCATCTGTCTGGAGAACACCGAGCGCCATTTGTCGGAAGGCGCCTCGGTCCGCGAGGCGGCCAAGCTGGGGGCCAGCGAAGTGGCCCTGCCGGAACTGACGGCCAGCGCCTGCACGCTGCTGGTGTTAGCGCCGTTGGCTCTGATGCCCAGCTCCGGACAATTCCTCTTCAAACCGATGGCTCTGGCCGTCGCCTTCGCCATGGCCGTCGCTTACGTGCTGTCGCGCTCCTTCATTCCCTCGCGCTGCGCCCTATGGCTGAAGCCCCACAGCCATCCGCCGGCTTCCACCCACCCGCCGTCCACGGACATCCAAACCAGCGCCGAACATCCGGCGACGGCCAGCAGCGCGCCGCGACCGGGGTGGATTGGCCGCGCCTACGCCCGCTGGGAGTCTTGGCTGGAGGCTGGAATTGCCTGGTACGGACGCCGCCTCGACGCGGCGATGCGGCATCGCTGGCTCATCGTGCTGACGCCGCTGGTGATTTTGATTTTGCTCGTGATCGGCGTCGGGCCGTTGATGCGGCGCGAGTTCTTCCCCGAAGTCGATTCCGGCGCCCTGGAAATGTACGTCCGCGCCCCAAGCGGCACACGCATCGAGCGCACGGAGGATCGGATCATCGAGGTCGAAAAAGTCGTGGGACAAATCGTCGGCGACGACCTGGAACTGGTCATCAGCGAACTGGGCGTGTGGCCGGACTGGTCGGCGGCGTACACGCCCAATTCGGGTCCGATGGATGCCATCTTGCGCGTCCAGTTGAAAGCGGAGCGGAACCACCCCGCCCAGTTCCACGCGAAAAACCTGCGCGCGGCCTTCGCCCAGGACGAGCAGTTCGCCGACCTGGAGTTCTCGTTCAACACCGGCGGCGCCATCCGCAGCGCGCTCAACGAGGGCCGGCCCACGCCCATCAACCTTCGCATCGAGGGCAAGTTCGCGCACCGTTCGCGCAAGGTGGCCGAGAACGTGCTCCGCGAGGTCAAGAAGATCGACGGCGTGGTCGATGCCCGCATTTTGCAACGACTGGATTACCCCGAATTCGTCCTCGACGTGGACCGGGCCAAGTCGCGCGAGCTGGGGCTGACGCAGGAAGAGATCATGAAGTGCGTCATCGCGGCCCTCAACTCCAGCATCCAGTTCAACAAGAAAAACTTCTGGATCGACCCCAAGAGCCAGAACCAGTACTTCGTCGGCGTGCAATATCGGGAAGCCGACATCAAATCGCTGGAAACAGTGCTGAACGTCTCCATCACCAGTCCGATCCAAAAACAGGCCGTCCCGCTCAGCAACATCGTCAAGGTGCGCGCCGCCAACATCGCCGCCGAGGTGACGCACGACAATCTGCAAACGGCCATCGACGTGGAGATGAACGTGGCGGGCCGCGATCTCGGCCACGTCGCCGACGACATCGAGCGGCTCCTCAATCAGTTCGGCGCGCCGCAGAAGACCTCGTTCTGGTCGATGATCGGCAACCAGGAAGCGGGCGGAGCGGTTTGGCTGCCCTTCGACCCCGACGACCCCAGCCGTCAGAAGTTGCTGGAAGCGACCAAGATGAAGCTGAGCGGCGAGTATGGTCACATGACCAACACGTTCACGCAATTCGGCATCGGTCTGACGTTGGCCGTCGTGTTCGTGTACTTCCTGATGGTGGCGCTGCTGGATTCGTACATCGTGCCGCTGCTCATCATGTACGCGGTGCCGCTGGGTCTGCTCGGCATCATCCCCATGCTGTTTTTGACCGGCACGGCGATCAACGTGCAATCGCTCTTGGGCGTCATCTTCGTGGTCGGCATCATCGTTTCGCACAAGGTGCTGCTGACCGACTTCGCCGAAAACAAGCAGCGAGAAGAGAAGCTTCCTCCGACCGAGGCCATCATCGCGGCGGCCAAGGCGCGCGTGCGTCCCGTGGTCATGACGACGGTGGCGGCGATTTTCGCCTTGATCCCGATGTCGTTGGCCCTGGAGAAAGGCAGCGAGGCGAACGCTCCCCTGGGGCGGGCCGTGATCGGCGGTCTGCTGTCCAGTTTGATAAGCACTCTGGTCGTGACGCCGGCGCTGTACTCGCTGGCCGTCCGCGAGGAACCCACGTCAGAGCCTGCGGCGTGAGCGACCGAACCTGCGAAGCCGCAGGCGGTTTTTGCTCCCCGGTTTGTGAATTGTGTAGATTTGGTGAAGAGGGGCCGGTTGCTCTTTTTCGCAGTGCCTCCTCCCGCTATACACACTACGCAATTTCAGCGATTCGTGGTTTGTTGCAGCAGGAATGTAGCTGAACTCGTAAGAGTTCAGACGGCTGAACATTTCCGCTGCAACGGACCACTCGCGCGGCGGGCGACAGGGGGCAGACGCCCGCGCACGGAGGGTACGCGGACGGGGGAGCGCGGGATGAGATGGAGTCGGGGGAGTTGGTGGCCGGCGTCGTGCCTGGTCGTCGTGGCTGTTGCCGCGATGGGACGAGGCCAGGAAGCCCAGGTGGACACGCCGGACCTGCGCGCCATCGTCGAAAGACAGCAGAAGCAACTGGAAGAGCAACAACGCCAGATCAAGGCGCTGAACGAACGGCTCGGCGCGGCGGCGGACGAGCCGCTCGGTCCGCCGCGACCGCTGCCCGCCGCGAACGGTCAGCAACCCAAAGACAAGGCGGCGGGCGCTCAACCCAATAAAAAAGACGGCCAGAAGGAAAAACCGGGGCCGCCCGTCACCGACGTGCCTCAAAAGCCTGGCGACAAGAAAAAAACAACGGAGGAGAAAGAACAGAAGACCGAAGCCGCGCCGGCGTCGCAAAACATCGATCAATATTTGAAGGACAATCCCGGCGCCGGAATGCCGCCGGGCGTGCAGACCGGCTTCGAGGCCGGTCGAGGCTTCTACATCCGCAGTCCACCCAACCCGCCGTACATCAAATGGCAGGACGACGCCGCGCGCATCCCCTTTGAGCTGCGCATCCGCGGCCGCGTTCAGACCGATTACTACTTCTACAAAGTCACCGACAATTACAACCACCTGACCGGGCAGCACTACGAGCCGGCGGTCGGCGACTTCTCGCAGTTGGAAGTCAAGCGATTGCGTCTGTTCTGGGAGGGCACGGCCTTCACGCCGGACCTGTTCTACCAGTTCCAGATCGACGGCAACACGCGCGGCCTGGCCGCCTGGCAGGGCAACCGCGACATCCAAAACGCCGGCGTGCCGCCGGCCGCCAACTTCGGCGCGCCCGGCATCGGCGCCGTCGATACGACCATCGGCGGCAACACGCTGGACGCTCACGGCCTGCGCCTATTCACCGCCTTTGTCGGCTACGACATCCATCTGGGGGGATCGAGCAAGGGTTGCGGCAACGACTGTCCGGAAGGGACGCACCGCTACAACCCCACGCTGACCCTGATCGCCGGCAAGCAGCAGCCGTTCTTCGGCCTCACGGAAATCCTTGGCAGCGCCAACGCCCAGTTCGTCGATTTCAGCATGGCCGACTGGTTCTTCGACGCCGACGACAACAACATGCTGATGGCCGTCGCCGCTCAGCTTCGCGCCTTCGACGACCGTCTCTTCGCCTCGTTCCAGGTTACCAACGGCAACGAATCGCAGTTCCCCAACGTCCTGATGGACGAGCTGCCCGGTTTCATCATGGGCTTCTGGTACGACCTCGGCGGCTCGTGGAACGAGGAGGCCAAGCGCTGGAACCTGTGGGGCAACTCGCTCTCCGACCTCGAATACAGCGTCAAGCCCGTCGTCCGCCTCGGCGGGGCGGCCAACCTCGTGCCGATGGGTCGCCGCAGCATTTACGGCGATTTGGAGCAGAGCCGTGCCTTCGTCGTGCCCGGCGGACCCGGCGGCACGCGGCTCATCAACCTGCTCAACGGCGACACCGTCGCACCGGCCGGGGCGCACGCCGTCGATAAATTCGACTCGTGGACCTTCGATGGCTTCGCCTCGCTGCACTATCGCGGCCTGAGCGTCTACAACGAGTCGTGGTGCCGCATCCTGAGCGGCTTCGCAACCACGCCGGCGGGCCGCAACGCCATCATTTACCAGGACGGCAGCGGCGCCAACGCCCTGTTCCCCGGCGGAGTGCTCGTCGACTGCGGCACCGTGGTGCAGGTGGGTTACTTCCTCATTCCCCGCAAGCTGGAAATCGCCGGCCGCTGGGACATGATTGTCGGCGACAGCGGCAGCATCAACGGCGACGGCCGTTTCACCACCACGACCATTGCCGGCGCGTCCTCGCCGGTGCGCGTCATCGACGGCGCCTTTCGCCGCTTCCAGAGCGCTCAGGAGTGGGCTGCGGGCTTCAATTATTTCTTCTACGGTCAGCTGCTCAAGTGGTCCACGGACGTCAACTGGTACCGGGGCGGCAACCCGGCTTCCGGCGGCGCCTCTCCCGGCGGTTTCATCGCCGGCGTAGACGGCTGGATGGTCCGCACTCAGTTGCAGATGGCGTTCTGAGCGTACCGAGCCGATAAACCGCTCCGCATGTAACGGCGGAGACGGGCGATTCCTTCCAGGAATGCCCGTCTCCGCCGTCTCGTTTCCGCTCTCTTCAAGAATCGCGTGCTAAATTCTCGGTAGGCAAGGATGTGCCGGCGCGCCGGATGTGCGCGCCGGATGCCGCCGAGGACGACGCATGAACGATTCCCACCGCCGGACTGCCCGTCTCTCTCTGTTCCTTCTCGTCTTGCTGCCGCTTGCTGTCGGCATGGCACACGGGCAACCGCCCTTGTATCGCATCGGCGCGCCGTATCCGCCCGTGCGCGATCCCCGATTGACGACGGACAACGGCATCCCCGGCACCGGAAGCTATTATTACCGCGATTATCCCTACCCTTCTCTGCGCGACGCCCTTCAGGAATACGGCTGTTTCGGCCGTCGCTTCCGCGCGCGTGCCGCCGCGGCCGGTGCGACGGATCCTTCCATGCTCCCGCCGCCTCGTCCTCTGCCGCCGCGATGAAGGGGACTGCCTTCGGCACGAACAAGATGGCGAGCCGGGAGTTACGCTCCCGGCTCGCCAGGGTTTCGACAGAACAATCTGATTTCTCATTCCCGCGCGGTGTAGCGCGTCGGATCGAGGATGCCGGCAGCCTCAAAGCCGGCGCGGCGCAGCTGGCAGGAATCGCAACGACCGCAGGCCGCGCCGTCCGCCGCCGGACTGTAGCAACTGTGCGTCAGGGCGTAATCCACTCCCAGCGATGCGCCGAGGCGGATGATGTCGGCCTTCGACAATTGAATCAGCGGTGTGTGGACGCGGAAACGGCCCTGATTCTCGACGCCTGCTTTCGTTGCCAGGTTGGCCAGTTGCTCGAACGCGACCACGAACTCGGGACGGCAGTCCGGGTAGCCCGAGTAATCCAACACGTTCACTCCCATATAAATATCAAAACTTCCCAATGTCTCCGCCCAGGCCAGCGCCAGCGCGAGAAACACCGTATTGCGAGCGGGAACGTAAGTGATGGGAATGTCCGCGCTCATGGTTTCCGGCGAACGATCTTGCGGCACCGGGATGTCCGCCGTTAGCGCCGAGCCGCCAAAGGCGCGCAGGTCCAGTTCGACGACGCGCTGCTCGGCGGCGCCGAGGGCGGCGGCCACGTGGCGGGCGGACTCCAACTCGACGGCGTGCCGCTGGCCGTAAGCGATCGTCAAGGCGTGGCAGCGGAAGCCGTCGCGCCGCGCGACGGCCAGGGCCGTCGCCGAATCGAGACCGCCGCTGAGCAGCACGACAGCCGGCTTCCGGTCCACCTTGCCCGTCATGGCCTTGTCTCCTTCTCGTGATCCAGCAGCGCCTGTTTGCGTTCCAGGCCCCAGCGGTAGCCGCCGAGACTGCCGTCCTCGCGCACCACGCGGTGACAGGGAACGACGATCGAAACCGGGTTCGTGGCGCAGGCGCGGGCGACGGCGCGGGCAGCCGACGGCTGGCCGAGAGCGCGGGCGATTTCGCTGTAGGAGCGCGTGCTGCCGTAGGGGATCGCTTGCAATTCCTGCCACACGCGCCACTGAAACGCCGTCGCCCGCACGTCGAGCGGCAAATCGAGGTGCGGCTGCTTACCGCGGAGATGATCGACCAGTTCGCTGACCCACTCGTTCATGCTCTCATCGTCGCGCCGCACCTCGGCTGCGGGAAATTCGCGAGACAGTTCGGCGGCCAGCTTCGCATCGCTGTCGCCGAGGTACAAGGCACAGATGCCGCGCTCGGTGCCCGCCAACAACAATCGGCCCAGCGGGCACTCCGCCACGGTATAGCGGATCCGCATCGCCGCCCCGCCGCGCCGATAGGTTCCGGGAGTCATCCCCAGCTGCGAGGAGGCCCGCTCGTACAATCGGCTGCTCGATCCATACCCGGCTTCCATCATCGCCATCGTCACGGTCCTCCGTTCTTTCAGCCGCGCTTTAAGGACGCCCAGACGGCAGGCGTCGGCGTACTGACGCGGCGTGATGCCCACGATGCGCTTGAAAATCCGCTGAAGATGGAAGGGACTTGCTCCCGCCTGTTCGCCCAGCGCGTCGAGCGTGAGTGGGTCTTCCAGGTGCGTCTCAATGTATCGACAGGTGCCGCGGACCATTTCCACGCGCGGATCGGCCGCGATCGTCTTGTGGGGAAGGCAACGGCGACACGGCCGATAGCCGCACCGCTGCGCCGCTTCCGGTACTGGATAGAAGACCACTTGCGTCCGACGAGGTCGCCGCGACGGGCAGGACGGCCGGCAGTAAATGCCGGTCGAGCGCACGGCGTAAACGAAGCGGCCGTCCCAGGCCGCGTCGCGCTGTTCGACGGCTCGCCAGCAACCCTCTTCGTCGGCGCCCCCCGGCCACGGCTCTCGGATCGATTCCGCGCTCATCTTGGTCCCTCCGTTGGAGAAGATACCCGCGCGGCGGGAGGGTCTTCTATCCGATTCTTGCGGCCAAACGATTTTCCGCGCGGTCCTCCTTTCTCATCCGGATTCCGCTTGCCGCCGCCGAGAAACCGGGGTACAAGGCTCTTCGGAAGACTTTCCGCGCCTCTCGCCGACAATCCGGGAGAATCCGTATGATCCCATACGGCTGCATGGTATAGTAACGGTGAAAGGCGGCCAACTTCGTCGTGCTGCTGGAAGGTGGCGAGAATCCATGCCTGCGCAGCTCTTGGCGCTTGATATCGGCCCCAACATCCTGTTGGATAAACCGATCCTGCTGCTGGGCCGACATCCCGAGTGCGATATTCAAATCGACTCGCGGAAGATTTCGCGCCGTCATTGCTGCATCGCGCAGGTGAGCGATTATCTCATCGTTCGCGACCTCGGCAGTACCAACGGCATCCGCATCAACGGTCTGCGCGTCGTCGAGGGCCGCCTGGCGTCTGGGGACGAATTGACCATCGGCAACAATCGCTACAAGGTGACGTGGGACGCCATGCCGCCCACTCCCCATTCGCCGGCGCCGCGAAAACCAACGGTGCGCGTGCCGTCACCGGCGGCCGGTGTCGAGGATGAACTGCTCGAAGCGTGCGACGATCCGGTGCCGCTCGATGAACCCGGCGCGGCCCCCCCCATCCCCGCGGCCCTGCCCCTCGCCGGCCCGCCGGCGCCGTCCGGGGACGCGGCGTCCCCCCTGCTGCCGGAGGATCTGGAACTGATGCCCCACAGCGACGTTTTCCCCAATCTTTCGCCGCATCAATCGGGATCGCATCACCCGACGTGAGCCAATCGCCTCTCCTCACCCCGCCTCCACGCTCAGATATTGCACGCTGAACCACGCCCGTTCGTCGAGCCACACTTGCCGCACGCGCAGTCTCGCCTCGCTTGCCAGTCCGGCAAAATCCTTCAGGCTGTACTTGCAGGAATACTCCGTGCAGATGCTCTCGCCCTCCGCGAGCGCGAAGGCCGTGCCGGCGACGCGAACGATTTGTTCGACGCGACTCACGAGATGCATTTCGATGCGCCCGCGAACGGGGTTGTAGAAGGCGTAGTGATCGTAGTGGTCCAGGGCGAAGTCGGCGCGGAGTTCGCGGTTGATGCGAGCGAGGAGATTGCGGTTGAACGCGGCCGTGACTCCCTGATCGTCGTTGTAGGCCGCATGGAGGACGTTCGGATCTTTCTTGAGATCGACACCGATGAGCAACCCGCCGCCCGGACCACACAATTCGACAATGCCAACGAGAAGATCCCTGGCGGCGGCCGGCTCGAAATTGCCGATCGTCGAGCCGGAGAAGTACACGACGCGCCGCGCGGCCGGCCGCCCCAGCACGGGAAGCGTAAAGGGATGGGCGAAGTCCGCCTCGACGGGACGTACAGGAAGGTGAGGATAGATCGCGGACAACTTGCGGGCGGTCTCCTGTAACTGATCGCCGTTGATGTCCACCGGCAGATAGGCGGCCGGCTCGCGCAGCTGATCCAGCAGAAGGCGCGTTTTTCGACTGCTGCCGCTGCCGTACTCGATGAGGGCGACGCCCGGTCCCAGGCAGTCGGCGACGGCGGGCGCATGCTGTTGGAGGATGGCCAACTCGCAGCGCGTGGGATAATACTCGTCCAGCTCACAGATGCGCTCGAACAATTCGGCGCCGGCCTGGTCGTAGAAGTATTTGCAGGGCAGGCGCTTGTGCGGCTGGCTCAGGCCGTGCAGCACCTCGCGCCGAAAGTCGGCCGTCGATTCCGAGGAGAGAGTTGGAAAGGGCGTGGCACGAAATTGCTTCGTCATGAGTCTTTCGCCAATCGAATGCCGGTGAATTGCCAGCGGGCGTGCGGAGCGAAGAAATTCCGATAGCCGCGGCGGAAGTGCGAACGCGGTGTCACACACGAGCCGCCGCGCAGGACCATCTGATTACACATGAACTTGCCGTTGTATTCGCCGAGAGCGCCTTCCAACGGCCGGTATCCCGGATAGGCGACGTAGGGACTGGCGGTCCATTGCCACACCTCGCCGAACATCTGGGCCGGCCCATCGCCAGCGGAGGTGGACGCGGGCCGGGGGTGAAGTTGCTCCGAGTCCAGGAACGTTCCGTCCACCGGACATTCGCGCGCCGCCGTCTCCCATTCCGCCTCCGTGGGCAGGCGCGCCCCGGCCCAGCGGGCGTAGGCGTCGGCCTCGTAGTAGCTGACGTGACAGACCGGGTCGGCGTCGCGCACCGGATGCCATCCGCCGAGCGTCGTGCTGAACCAGGCACCGTCGTGTTTCTCCCAGTAAAGAGGCGCCCGCCAATCCTCGGCACGCCGCATCGCCCAGCCGTCGGACAACCAGAACTCCGAACGCTGATACCCATCGTCCTCAAGGAAGGCGCGGTATTCGCCGTTGGTCACAAGTCGCGAGGCAAGTTGAAACGATTGCACGAAGACGCGATGTCGCGGCTTCTCGTTGTCGTAGGCGAAATCGGGTCCATCGTGTCCAATCCACCGCACGCCGTTGGGATAGTGACGCCAGTGCAGTTCGGTGGCCGACGACGGAGCGCTCGGTCGTTCGCGGTAGACGGGCCGCAGCGGATTGCAGGAGAAGGCGTGCTTGAGGTCGGTGAGCAGCAGTTCTTGATGTTGCTGCTCGTGGTTCAGACCGAGCACGATCCGAGCGGGGACTTCCGGCGTGAGGCGCGTTCCTTTCTCGCGCAGCAGATCGAGTAGGGCGGCATCGACGTGTTCGCGGTAGCGGAAGACCTCGGCGACCGTGGGGCGCGCGAGCAAGCCGCGCTGGGCGCGCGGCCAGAACGTCCCGACCGTGTTGTAATAGGAGTTGAACAGCAAGCCAAATCGCGGATGAAAGAGGCGATAGGTTTGATCGCGGTGGGCCAGCACGAACGTCTCGAAAAACCAGGTGGTGTGCGCCAGGTGCCACTTCGCCGGGCTGGCGTCGGGCATCGACTGCACCCCATAGTCTTCGACCGCCAGCGGAGCGCACAATCGCTCCGTGAGGGAACGCACTTCCTGAAAAGAGGAAGCCAGAGTGTCAGACGCCCCATTCGTCATCGGTCGCGGACATTGCTGATCGAGAAACATGAAGCGATCCTCTCTTCAGGCTGATGCGATGTTCCACGATGCGAGGGAACCACACCGCTGATGCTCTTCCGTTATTTCCTCTGGGGAGATGGACGCAGATCCCGGACCGTTCTCGACTACGTTGTCCGCAATTGTACGATTGTCCCGATGGATCGGCTCAACTGCTGGCGCTGCGGTACGACTGCAAGGCGCGGCGGAAGAAGCGACGGCTGATGAGCAGCATTACGACCGCAGCGGCGATCGTCCAGGCGATGACCCACGGATCGAACGCCTTGATCATCGTCTCCGCCGGAACACTGACGACCACCACGATAGGAACGACATAGGTAAAGAACAGGCCAAAGGGGCCTCCCCGCGGGCCGTCGTAGATGGCGCGCGGGTAACGCATCAGCGTTGTAAACAGCCACCACATTTCCATCAGGTTTTGATTGCGCACCAGCCACACCGCCGTACACGACAGCATCAGTAGGAAACTGTAGGCCAGGGCGCAGCCGCAAGCGAACAGCACCAGGAACAGAGATAGGCGCAGCGGATCGAAGGTCCAGTCCATGACGGCTAGGGCGACGACCATGATGCCGATCCCTTGCACGATGTTGGGCAGCGTGGACCAGTCGATCCAGCGGCAACTGACCAGAAACTGCTCGTCGATCGGTTTGAGCAAGTACATGTCGAGATCGCCGGAGCGGACCAGCTCGGCGAACTCGGTGCAGTTGGAAAGAAAGAAAGTTTCGACCATGCCGGCCAGGGCGTAGTGACAGCCGACGAAGAAGAAGTATTCGCTGCGGGTCCAGCCGGCGATGCTCGAAGTGGTCTCGAACAGTTTCCAGTAAAAGACGAGCAGAATGCCCAGCCACAGCACTTCGACGAGCAGCTTGACGAGGAAGTTGGCGCGGAAGGCCATCTCGCTGGCCAGGCCGAAGCGGGCGAAGGCGGAGAACAGGCGGAAATAGCGGGCCATGCTCTATCCTCCGTAAGCGCTGTAGCGGCGCAGCCCACGCGCGAACAGCCAGCGCGACAGGACGATCAGGACCGCCGCCCATGCCAACTCCATGAGCAACCCCTTGACCAGCGCCTGACCGCGTACCTCGCCGAGAAACACGACGGCGGGAAAGTAGGCCAGGTACTGAAACGGCAGCCATTTAAGGATGGTGACCCACGGCTCGCCGAGCAGGCCGAGCGGGAACATTTGACCAGAGACGAAGTAATTGACCGTGTTGACCACCCACAACAGCGAGGTCACTTCCAAAAGCCAGAAGCCGACCATGCCCATCGACGCCTCGAAGAAAAAGCCGATGAGGAAGGCCAGCAACAGCGAAGCGATGTACGCCAGAAGCGTCAGCGCGTCGGGCCAAAGGCCAACGAAGTAGCCGGAACAGAGCAGGAACAAACCGGCGTAGGGTCCGGCCGAGGTGGTGATGTAGGCGACCTTGTGCGCGGCCCGATACGACAGCAGATAGCCGATCATGTCCAGCGGTTGAAGGAGGTATTTCTTGAGCGTGCCCTCGCGGATGTCGCGCGCGATCGCTCCCGACAGGCCGGGCATGCTGGAGAACATGCGGCTGATGTGGATGAGCAGCAGATAGGCGATCATGCGGTTCTCGGTGAACCCTGCGATGGGTTTCTGCTGGTTGCCGGCGAAGACGGCCCTCCACAAGAGGATGGTCGTGATGACCGGGAAGAAGCGTAGGATGGTGCCGAGCAAGAAATCGCCGCGATAGGCCATGCGCTCGATGAGCGAGACGCGGAAGATGTTGACGTACTTGCGAACGGCCCTCCAAACGGCCGTTTGTCCCCACCACGACGGCTCGGACAGCCCTTGTGTCTCACCTGCCACGCGATTCCCCTCCCTCGGCTTGGTTCGGATTGTTGCGCAGGTCGAAACACTTGATCTGTCGTTCGTCGCGAAGAAACAGCCGGCCCTCGGCCAGGACCGGCATGGTCCAGCAGCGATTGCGAAACGGCCGCGCCTCCGCCCGTGGGCCGCGGCGCTCGGAGCCGGCGTCGAAGAGGAACAACTTGCCTTGCTCTCCAAGGACGACAAGCTGATCGTCCACGCGCAGCAGCGATCCCTTGTTGATGCCGGCCTGCGTCCATTTCGTCTTGCCGGTGCGAAGATTCAGACAGGCGAAGCGCGAATCGTCGATGCCGAATAAATAGTCGCCGCGGCGGACGGGGCTGGCGAAATGGCTGGACATTTGATTGCCTTGGTAGACCGCCTTCGCCTCGAAGCCGTCTGCTTTCGTCGGCGCGATCTTCAGAAGCGCACAGCCCTTACCATAGCCGGACGAGATGAAGATATAATGGAGGATTTGATCGTCTTTGCGCGCCTGAAACGCCACAGGCGTGGCGGCGTTGACGTCGAAGCTGGTCTTCCAGGGAAATCGCCAGCACAGTTTGCCGCCGCTCGCCGTCACACCCACCAAACTGTCTCCGGTAAAGAAGATGATTTGCCGGGTGTCGGCGATGGTGACGGCGAGCGGCGAGCTGTAGCCCGGCGGATCGTCGAGTGCCTTCCAAATTAGTTCGCCGGTCGTTTTCTTGAAGGCGGCGAGCGAGTTGCCGTTGCGGCCGCCAGGGCTGGTGAACACGAGATCGCCTTCGATCAGCGGTGAGAAGGCGACGCCCCACTTGGGAGCGGAGGCGTGAAATTCGCTCAGCAAGTCTTTCTGCCAGATCGGCGAATGGGTGGCAATATCCAGGCAGAGGAACTTCCCCGCGCTGCCCACGGTGTAGAGCCGATCTCCGTCGAGCGTGGGTGTGGAGCGCGGCCCTGGATAGTTGGCGGGGGTGTAGAAGCAGTCGTAGGCGTAGCGCCAGACCTCCCCGCCGTCCTCGACGCGCCAGCAGGCGACGACTTCCTTGTCGCCTTCACTGAACAGTGAATAGAGCCGGCCGTCCCGCACGGCGAACGACGAATAGCCGAGTCCGACGGTTTTCGACCACAGCAGCTTGGGACCATCGTCGGGCCAGTCGGTTCGCAGGTCGGTCGTATGGACGACGCCGTCGCGGTGCGGCCCGCGCCACTGCGGCCAACCGGCTGAGGCGGGCGCCGGCTCCTCGTCGAGAATGATCGCGTCGGCCAGTTCGGCGCTCAGGTCGGCGTTCACGTCTATCTGAACGCGGTTAGCGTGGTAGAGCTGATAGGCCGTCTGAATTCCGAACAGGCCGAACAGGACCACGCTCGCCCATAGTACGGGCGAGCCGTTCTTGCGTGGGACGACGGCATCGTTCATAAAAAGCCTCCTCCCCTGCATTCCCTTGCCGGGAGCCACGGGCCAACAGCCCTTGTCAATGGTAGCCTGCCTCGCAAGACTGTCCATGAGGATTCTCCTCACTCTCCTGTGGTGACGCCGTGGAATCCGAGGATATTCCGCTTCCACACCTGGAAACCTTCTCCAAGGCCGCCGAGTCCAACAGCTTCACGGCGGCGGCCCAGGCACTCGGCTTGACGCAGGCGGCCGTCAGCCAACGCATCCAGGCGCTTGAGAAGTCCCTCGGCGAGAGCCTGTTCCAGCGTCGGGGCGGCCGAGTGCTGCTCACCCCGGCGGGACAGAAGCTCTACGCTTACGCCCAGCGCATTCTCGACCTCCATCGCGAGGCGCGCCGGGAGATCACTGGATGGGACGCCCCCCTCGCTGGCGAGTTGCTGTTGGCGGCCAGCTCCATTCCCGGCGAGCACCTGTTGCCGGCCCTGCTGGCGGACTTCGGGCGACGCTATCCGCACGTCCGAGTCCGCGCCGAGGTCCACGACAGCATGGCCGTGGTCGGGCAGGTGGAGCGCGGCGAGGTCCATCTTGGGTTGGCTGGGCGAAAAGTCGAAAAAAAACATCTGGAATATCGCTTTCTCGCTCACGATCGCATGGTGCTCGTCGTGCCGCCCCGTCACCCTCTGAACGGGCGGCAGAAAGTGACGGTGAAGCAATTGATCGCCTATCCGCTCGTCCTGCGCGAGAGCGGGTCCGGGCTGCGACACTGCTTCGAGAAGTCCCTGGAGCGGGCGGGGCAGTCCCTGGTGGATCTGCGCGTCGCCCTGGAACTCGGCAGCAACGAGGCGATCAAGGAAGCCGTCCTGCGCGGCGTCGGACTGGCGATCCTGTCCGCCTACGCCGTGCAAAAGGAAGTGGCGGCCGGCCAGTTGCACGCCCTGAAAGTCCGCGACCTTCGCTGCGATCGGGACATGTTCATCGTCCAGGACCGCCGGCGCGTGCTGCCGCCTCCGGCCCGGCTGTTCCTGCACTTTCTTGAAACCCATCCTCTTCCCGATTCGCCGCCATAAGCCGAGCTTATGAGGACGCATCCGCGTATCAGCGGAATGACCTAACTCCTCCCATCGCGATGGGGCTAAGTTGCCTTTGATTCAGAGGGCATGGGCGCGAATCGTTGCCGCGGGAGGACGGATAATGGCGTGGATTCAGACGATCGCCGAGGAGGTCGCTTCGGGCAAGCTGCACGAGGTCTATGGGCGCGTGCGTGAGCGCGCGGGCGCGGTGGGGAACATCGCCAAGCTGCAATCGTTACGCCCCAAGACGATGGAGCATGGTTTCAATCTCTACTGTCAACTCATGGACGACCCCACCGGCATCAGCAAGCGCGAGCGGGTGCTTATCGCCACGGTGGTCTCGAAGGTCAACGGCTGCCATTACTGAATGGAGTCGCACGAGAAAGACCTCCGGTCGGTGGTCGAAAATGACGAACAGCGGCAAAGGGTGCAGGCCGACTATCGCTCGGCGGGGTTGACGCCGCGCGAGGTCGCCTTGCTGGACTTCGCCGTGAAGCTCACCCAGCACCCGAGCGCCATGCAGCGGGACGACGTAGACGTTCTGCGGGACCGCGGATTCAGCGACGAGCAACTCGTCGATGCCGTGCAGTGCATCGGGTACTTCAATTTCATCAACCGCGTGCTGGACGGCCTAGGCGTCGATCCCGAGCCGCCCATGCGATACGCCAAGGGGGGCGGATGAGTGGGCTGTCCCACACGGATACCGCCGGTCGGGGAATGAGGGCATCGCTGCGCTCGCTCGCCCTGATGTACGGCGGCCTGTGCTATTTGATCTTTCTGGCCACGTTTATCTACTCGGCGGGAAGCGCCCGAACCTCATCCTCACTCAAATGATCCAGAAGAATGCGGCCGATCGGGCTGCATCCCTCGCCTGGCGCGGTCGCATTGGACAACGACGCCCGGATATGCTTTAATATCCCTCGACAGCGAAGGAGATGCATCGAGAGGATTCCCAACGTGCGGATGTCTTCCCTTAAAGTGCGGCCGATCGTGATTCGCGGGGCGCGGAGAGCGCGCCGCGTCGTCATCATTACCGTTACGGGAGACTAACGCCGGGATCTGCTGGTCAGCATGACGTTGCTTCTTACCCGGCCCTGGAGCGAGCGCTTCAGGGCTTTTTCGTTGCAGGATCGGACCATGACGCGCATTCACATCTACGACACCACTCTGCGGGACGGCAGCCAGGGCGAGGGCGTCAACTTTTCCTTACAGGACAAGTTGAGCATCACGCGCCGGCTCGACGAGTTGGGCGTGGACTTCATCGAGGGCGGCTATCCGCTGTCCAACCCCAAGGACTTCGAGTACTTCCAGGAAGTCCGCAAGCTGTCGCTCCGCCATGCGCGCGTCGCCGCCTTCGGCATGACGCGCCGCAAGGGCGTGGCGCCGGCGGAGGACACCTGCCTCAAGGCGCTGCTCGACGCCCAGACGCCGATTGTCACCATTGTCGGCAAGACGTGGGATCTGCACGTTCGCGAGGTGCTCGGCACGACGCTGGAAGAGAACCTGCGCATGATCGCCGACTCGGTGACCCACTGCGTGCAGGCCGGCCGCGAGGTGTTCTACGACGCCGAGCATTTCTTCGACGGCTACCGCCATAACGCTGAGTACGCCCTGCAAACGCTGCGGGCGGCGCAGGACGCCGGCGCCTCGGTTGTCATCCTGTGCGACACCAACGGCGGCAATCTGCCCGACGACATCGCCGCCGCCGTCGAGGCAGTGCGGCGGGCGCTGCGCGTCGAGTTGGGCATCCATTGCCACAACGATTGCGACGTGGCCGTGGCCAATTCGCTCGCCGCCGTGGCGCGCGGCGCCACGCAGGTGCAGGGCACCATCAACGGCATCGGCGAGCGCTGCGGAAACGCCGATCTCGTCAGCATCCTCGCCAACCTGGCCCTCAAGTGCGGCCACGACGTACTTATGCCGGGCAGTTTGCCGAAACTGACGGAGGTGTCGCGCTATGTGTGGGAGACGGCCAACATGAATTTCCGCTCGAACCAGCCGTTCGTCGGTGCCAGCGCCTTCGCGCACAAGGGCGGTATGCACACGCACGCCGTGGCCCGCAACACGGCCAGTTACGAGCACATCGACCCGGCCGCCGTCGGCAACGAGCGCCGCATCCTCGTCAGCGAGCTGTCCGGGCAATCGACCATCCTGACCAAGACGATGAAGTACCAGTTGACGCACGATCGGCCGCTGATGCAAAAGATCCTCAATCGGGTGCAGGATCTGGAGAATGAGGGTTACGAGTTCGAGGCGGCGGAGGCATCGTTCGATCTGCTGGTCAAAAAGGCGGCGGGGCTGTATCAACCGCTGTTCGAGCGCCTGAGCTATCGCGTCAACATCGAGGCGGGTCCGGACGGCAAGCCGATCACCGAGGCGACGATCAAGGTGCGCGTGGACGGCCAGCTCATGCACACAGTCAGCGAGGGCGACGGCCCGGTCAACGCCCTGTACGAAGCGCTGAGCAAGGCGCTGCTGCCGTTCTATCCGCGTCTGGCGGCGATGCACCTGGTCGATTACAAGGTGCGGGTGGTCAATGCGCGGGCCGAGACGGCGGCGCGCGTGCGCGTGGTGATCGAGTGGCGCGACGGCGACGACATGTGGGGGACGGTCGGCGTCAGCGAGAACGTCGTCGAGGCAAGCTGGCTGGCGTTGGTGGACGCCACCGAGTACAAACTGTTCAAGGACGCCGAGCGCAAGTGAACCGCCGCCGGCAAAGAACTAACCACAGAGTCACAGAGAACACAGAGAAAAACACAGAAAAAACAACCTTAACAAGAGAGAAAAGAGACACGCTATCCCCGTGCGATATTGAGATTCTTCTCGTTTTCTTCTGTGTGTCTTTCTCTGTGTTCTCTGTGACTCTGTGGTTAGTTCCTCTGTACCTAGCGAAAGGACGCATTGGCCCATGTCGATGGAACTCCCCAAGCACTACGATCCCCGCGACGCCCAGCAGCGCTGGCTGCGCTTCTGGAACGAGCGCGGTTTCTTTCACGCTCGCCCCGATGCCAACCGCGAGCCGTTCTGCATCGTCATCCCGCCGCCCAACGTCACCGGGGCGCTGCACCTGGGCCACGCGCTCAACAACACTCTGCAAGACGTGCTGATCCGTTGGCGGCGCATGCAGGGCTACGACACGCTCTGGATGCCCGGCACCGATCATGCCGGCATCGCCACGCAGGCCGTGGTGGAGCGCCGCCTGCGCGACGAGGAGAAGAAAACGCGCCACGATCTCGGTCGTTGCGAGCTGGTCAAACGCATCTGGCAGTGGAAGGACCAGTACGAGAAGCGCATCCTCGGCCAGCTCAGCGAGCTGGGTTGCAGCTGCGATTGGGAGCGGACGCGCTTCACGCTGGACCCGGTGTGCGCCCGCGCCGTGCGCACCACTTTTTTCAAGATGTTCAAGGACGGACTGATTTTCCGCGGCAAACGCCTGGTGAACTGGGACACACAGCTGCAAACGGCGGTGGCCGACGACGAAATCTATCACGAGACGATCAAGGGCGGCTTCTGGACGTTCCGCTATCCGGTGAAGGGCAGCAACGAGTTCATCCGCTTCTCGACGACGCGGCCGGAGACAATGCTCGGCGATACGGCTGTGGCCGTGCATCCCGACGACGAGCGCTACAAGCACCTCATCGGCAAGATGGTGACGATTCCGCTCGTGAACCGGGACATCCCGATCCTCGCCGACGGTCTTCTCGTCGATCCATCGCTGGGAACAGGGGCCGTGAAGGTGACGCCGGCCCACGATCCCAACGATTATGCGTGTGGTCTGCGGCATTCGCTGCCGATGATCAACATCCTCAACCCGGACGGCACCATCAACGAGAACGGTGGTCCCTATGCCGGCCTGGACCGCTTCAAGGCCCGCGAGCGCGTGACCGAGGACATGGAGAAACTCGGCCTATTTGACGGCCGCGAAGACCGCGACATCGACCTCGCTCACAGTGATCGCAGCAAGTCGCCCATCGAGCCGTATCTGTCGGACCAATGGTTCGTGAAAATGGCCGACCTCGCTCAGACGGCGATCGACGCGGTGAAGGATGGCCGGGTGAAATTCACCCCCGAGCGCTACGCCAAGACCTACCTCGACTGGCTGGGCGAGAAACGCGACTGGTGCATCAGCCGGCAGCTGTGGTGGGGCCATCGCATTCCTATCTGGTACGCCTGCTGCCCGGAGGCCGAGTTGAAGCGCGTGTTCGCCGGCCACGACGATGTGACGTGGCGGCTCGATGAGGCCAACGGCCGTTGGCTGATCTGCGCCCTCGAAGATCTGCCGCCCGACCTTCTCGGCCCGAAATACGCCCTGGAGCAGGACGAGGACGTGCTCGATACGTGGTTCAGTTCGGCGCTGTGGCCGCACTCGACGCTCGGTTGGCCGGAGCATACACCGGAACTGGCCTACTGGTATCCGACCAGCGTTCTGGTGACGAGCCGCGACATCATCACGCTCTGGGTGGCGCGCATGGTGATGACGGGACTGTACAACCTCGGCAAGGTGCCGTTTCATCACGTCTACATCCATCCGAAGATCCTCGACGGCTTCGGCGAGGGCATGAGCAAGACCAAGGGCAACGGCATCGATCCGCTCGACATCATCGAGCGCTACGGCGCCGACGCGCTGCGCTTCCTCATGGTGCATCAGGCGACCGAGACGCAGGACAGCAAGATGCCGGTGGCGAATGTGTGTCCGCACTGCGATACGCTCGTGCCCATCAAGCAAGAGCATATGTACATGCGGACGCGCAAGGTGACGTGCCCCAGCTGCAAGAAGCCGTTCCGTCCCGGCGGTCCGTGGCCGGCCCCCGACCCGGAATTGACCACGGCGAAGCAGGCGTCGGAACGCTTCGATCTGGGCCGCAACTTCGCCAACAAACTGTGGAACGCCGCGCGTTTCCTCTTCCTCAACCTGGAGGGCTACAAACCGGAAGCCATCCGGCATGACGAGTTGCCCATCGAGGATCGCTGGATTTTGAGCCGGCTCGCGACGACGACGGCGGCGGTGACGCAGCTCCTGGAGAACTATCGTTTTAGCGAGGTGGCGCGGACGATTTATGACTTCACCTGGTCGGAATTCTGCGACTGGTACGTGGAGATGAGCAAGCGTCGGCTGCAAGATGCCGCGTCGCGGCCGCTGATGCAGCGTGTGCTGGTCGGCGTGCTCGACGGCATCCTGCGCCTGGTGCATCCGGTCATGCCGTTCGTGGCCGAGTCGATCTGGCAGGCGCTGGGCGAATCCGCCTTCGAGCGCGGCCTGCCGGCGCCAGAACCGTCCGCCGAAAGCGTCGTCATCGCCCCGTGGCCGTGCCTGCCGCAAGCGTGGCAGGACGCCGCGATGGAGACGCGCATCGGCCGCATGCAGGAATTGATCCGCTCCGTGCGCGAGGTGCGCAACCGCTACCCGATGATAGACCAGAAAACGACTCTCGATGTGTTCGTGCGCTGCGCGGAGCCGATCGCCGAGGATTTCCGGACGCTGACGCCGTTCATCGCCGTGCTGGCGGGCGTCGGCCGGTTGGAGTGCGGTCCCCTGACGAACAAGCCGCGCCAGGCGGCGACGCATGTGACGCCGGAGTTCGAGGTGTTCGTCTCGCTCGCCGGCCTGATCGACAGGGATGTGGAGAAAGCTCGGTTGCAGAAGCAGCTGGCGGAGAAGATCAAGCACTTGCAAGCGGCGCGGGCGAAGCTCGGCAACGCCAACTTCGTCGCCCGCGCCCCCGAAGACGTGGTACAGCAACAGCGCGACCTCGTGGCCGACCTGCAAAACCAGATCAAGGCGATCGAGGAAAACCTGCGTGAACTCGACGAGGAGTAGGATGGCCCACAGGGGCGGGAGGACTATCCGTGCCAACCCAAACCACTCCCTTCACGATCGTTTTCCCCGAATGGTACGATGCACGCTGCGAACATGAAACACCCTTCAAGGGGTATCTGTCTGACGTTGTAGTGCGCCTGGAAGACGGAGCGCGCTACAAATTGTACTTTATCGACCCGGTAAGGCTCCGGCAGACCCTCGAAGAGGAGGCCACATTGGGGAAACGTTATTACACGGAGCCAGGATTGGTCGTTGTGCCGGAAGTCACAACTCAGGCAATTCAGCAAGTCATTCCCGGATTACTGCGCGATGGATACTTCCAGACTCTGAAACCGATGGCCTGAAGCGACGAACATGGAGTACCGATCCGTTCCTTCTGGCGAGCGCGGAATGGTATTCCATTTGTTTTCCGATGGCCCTCCAGGATTTCGATGTCTCGGATGTCCGTTGCACGGCAGGTGAAGTAGTATGCATTCGAGGGAAGCCTTCCTGCAAGCGATCGTCGAGGATCCCGACGACGACACACCTCGGCTAATCTACGCCGATTGGTTGGAGGAGCATGGCGATGTTCACCGTGCCGAGTTCATTCGGGTCCAGTGCGAACTGGCCCGCTTGCCGGAAGACGAAGAAGCGCGGCGGCCGGCTCTCCTGACGCGCGAGTGGACTTTACTCTCGACGCACGCCAAGGAGTGGCTGGCGGAATTGCCGAGCCTGGAAGGGATCAAATGGGACGAGGTGATGCCCACAGGCAAGCGGGACATGGTTCCTTGCTTCGAGCGGGGTTTCGCCAGTGCCGTTATCGCCGAGAATGAGAAAGCCTTTGAAAAACAGGCCGCTGCCCTTTTTCGCGCTGCACCAATCAAGGAACTGCGTATCAATGAGCGTATAGAAGATCTGGAAGTGTTCTTGTCCTGCCCTGAGTTGGAGCGGTTGCGTCGGCTAGGCATGGCAGCCCAAGTCGATCGGAGCCGGATCGGGATGTTGGTTAACTGCCCACGCTTGTCGCGATTGACGGAACTCGATCTGAGCTTGAACAAGTTGGGAGACGAAGGCGTTCAAACGCTTATCGAATCTCCCCATCTGACACGGTTAACCAACCTGGACTTGGGGTCGAACGACATCAGTGCGGCCGGTATCCGATCTCTGAGTACATGGCCAGTGCATAGGCAGCTTCAGTATCTCGGGCTAGCGGGAAACAGTATCGGTGAGGCGAGTGCCAGGGAACTCCTCTCCTGGCCCAGCTTGACTGACCTCGTGCTGAACGGTAACAACATAGGGCCGGGATGGGTATCCGCTCTCGTCGAGTCGCCCCTTCTTGCTCGCCTGCGCTGGTTGTCCCTCGGCGGGAACAGTATCGGAAACGAAGGCATTCGGTTATTGGCCGATTGTTCTCGACCGATTTCACTGTTCCGACTCGGCTTGGGCTCCAACGGTATCGGTCCGGCAGCCATCACGCGTCTGGCGCGAGCGACCTGGCTGCATCGCCTTGAGGAATTGGATCTCGGCTGGAACTTGATAACATCGGCCGGCGCGAAGACCTTGGCCTTTCTGGCGGCCTCGGGGCATGTACCGAAACTCAAAATTCTGGAACTTCAGTACACTCGGATCGGCGATGTCGGAGCCTCCGCCCTGGCCGATTCTCCCCTCCCAAGTCAGCTTGCGGGGCTGGTTCTGCGGGGAAATCGAATCCGGAAAGCCATCGTTTCTCGTCTGCGCGAGCGAATGGGAGATCGCTTGGAGATATAAACGGGTGCGGGATGCCTTGCTCGCGTTAATGGCGCTGCAACTGCCGCACGAGGGCGGCGGTTCCTTTTCCGCTCCCCGCCGTCACTTCGCCCCCCCGCCTCTCCGGCCGGCCATAGTATAAGCTGTATCTGCTCGAACCGTCCTCGCAACGACGGATTTCCGCACGCGTTCAGGCCGCGTTGTATACTCTCGTACCGCCCCGATCGTCGTCGCGGAGAGTGGTTGCGTTCATGCGCTGGTCGATCATCCGACTAATCTGGCATCGAGAACTGCGCGACCAGCTGCGCGACCGTCGAACCATTTTCATGATCGCCGTGCTGCCGGTGCTGCTCTACCCGGTCGCCGGCTTCGGCGTCATGCAGATGGCCGCCGGCTACCTCGGTAAACAGAGCGTCGTCGGCATTCAGGGCCAACAACACCTCCCTCCCCTGACGCCGAAATGCACCGCCTTCAGTCCCGTGCCGGCGCTATCGTGGTTCACCATCGCTCCGGCGGGACCAGGCGCCCCGCTCGGCGGCCTCGAGCGGGTGATGTCGGCTGGCGCGCTGGATCGAGCGCGGCACGCCGACCGCCAACAGGACTATCCGCCCCTCGTGGTGCATGACGGCGACAACCTTCGTTTCCCCAGCCTGTATTTCGACTACCCGGAGGACGCCCGCGCCCTCGTCCTTCGGGCGCTGGACGGGCCGACGCCGAGCGATTCGAGGTCCGGCTCGCCGCACGACTTCCTCAAGCACGTCGATCGAAGCGCTCTCGACAGCCGGCAGGTCGATCTTCTGCTCGTCGTGCCGGCGAACTTCCTGGAAGTTCTGCAAAGCGACGGCCGGCCGCCGCTCTACGTCCTGACGCGCGAGGACGAGGAGCGCTCGCATCTCGCTGACAATCGACTGTCACTGATCTTGCGGCGGTGGAAGGGGCGCCTCAAGGAAGTGCGACTGCTGCGGCGCGGACTGCCGGCCGACTACGACGAACCGATCGAGGTGCGCGACGAGGCGCGGACTCGGCCCCTCGCCAAGCGGTCCTCCGACGAACTGCTCGACATGCTGGTGCGCATCTTTCCGTTCATCCTCGTCATGTGGTCGTTGGCGGGGGCGCTGTATCCGGCCGTCGATCTGTGCGCCGGCGAGAAGGAACGCGGCACGATGGAGACACTGCTCATCAGCCCGGCCAGCCGCGCCGAGATCGTCTGCGGCAAGTTCCTGACCATCTGGGTCTTCAGCGCCGCCACCGCCCTGCTCAACCTGCTGAGCATGGCCGTCACGACCTGGAAGTTCAGCAACGTGCTGACGGCCGACGACGCCTTCCGTCCGGCCGCCTTGTTCTGGGCCGTCGCCCTGCTGCTGCCGCTGTCCGCCTTCTTCAGTGCCATTTGCCTCGCCGTCGGCGCCTACGCGCGCAGCACCAAGGAGGGACAGTATTACCTGATGCCGCTGTTCCTCGTCACCATGCCGCTCATCTTTCTGACTCTGGCGCCGGGGGTCGAGTTGAACCATTTTTACAGCATGGTGCCGGTGACGGGCGTGGCGCTGTTGCTGCAAAAACTGATCGCCGTCAAGCCGCCCGACAGCGGCGTGTGGGGCTACTTCGTGCCGGTGCTGGCGCCGATGGTCGTGTACAGTTGGCTGGCCCTGCGCTGGGCGATCGAGCAATTCCAGCGCGAGGAAGTGCTGTTCCGCGAGGCCGAGCGCCTCGACCTGGGTTTGTGGCTGCGGCGGCTGTTCCGCGAGAAGGAGGGGCTGCCCAGCGCGGGCCAGGCGTGCTTTTGTTTCGCCCTGATCTTCGGCCTGCATTGGTTGTCGCTGGGCGCGGGCGGCCGCGTGTCGGTCCTGTCCTTCAGCACCGTTCGCTATCTCGCCTTCGTGGCGGCCCCGCCGCTGTTCATGGTCCTGCTTCTGACCACGCGGCCGCAGCAGGGATTGGCGCTGCGGCTGCCGCCGTGGTGGGCCTGGCCGGCGGCAATCGCGCTCGCCGTGCTGCTGTTGCCCCCGTTCGTGAGTCTCACGCTGTTCCTGCTTGAGCAATTCCCGCACATCAAACAAACGCTGCTCGCTTCGCAGGGGTCAGGGGTCAGGGGTCAGGGGTCAGGCATTTCTTTTCTGACCCCTGACCCCTGGCCCCTGACCCCTCTGCTGGTAGTGGGCGTATTGCCGGCGGTCTGCGAGGAACTGGCGTTCCGCGGCTTTCTCCTCAGCGGTCTGGCTCGCCGCTTCCGCCCGTGGACGGCCATCCTGCTGAGCGGCTTTCTGTACGCGCTGTATCAGATGAACGTCTTTCAGGCCGTGCCGCACTTTTTGGCCGGCGTCGTGCTCGGCCTCCTCGTCACCCGAACCGGCAGCGTCCTCCCCGCCATCGCGTTCCACCTCGTCTGGAACGTCCTGTTGATTGTGCCGGGACTTCAGCCGAAGCTGCTGGAGCACATCAACGACGCGCTGTCCGGCCGGCCGTTGCTGAGTTCCGGAGTCGTGCTGGCTTGTCTGGCCCTGGCCGCTCCGCTGCTGGCGACCCTCCTTCGCCGCCGTCCCTCCGTCACCTGACGCCTCTCGAATCGGACAGACAGCAGGGCGAAAAGAGCTTGACGATCCGGCCCGCCGCGGGTGTGATAAGGTCTGTGGATTGCATGGCCCGCGAGGGGCGGGTGAGCGGGATGACACCGAACGAAAACAAACCGGGAACGTCCATGTCCGAGCGGCCCAAGCGCGGCGTGCCGGAAGGGCTGTGGATTCGCTGTCCGCAGTGCAAGGCCACCATCTTTCGCAAAGAGGCCGAGGCCCGGCTGAATGTCTGTCCCGAATGTTCGTACCATTTCTACCTGCCCGCGCGCGCCCGCATCGCCCAGCTGCTCGACGCCGACAGCTTCGAGGAGTGGTTCCTCGAATTGCAGCCGTGCGATCCGCTGGAGTTCAAGGACCGGCTGCCCTACTCCGAGCGTTTGCGGGCCGAGCAGACCAAGACCGGCATGATGGATGCGGCGGTCGTTGGTCGCGGCTTCATTCGCGGCCGGCCGCTCGTCTTCGGCGTGACGGACTTCGCCTTCATGGCCGGCAGCATGGGTTCCGTGGTCGGCGAGAAGCTGACCCGCGCGACCGAGGAGGCGACGCGCTTGCAGTTGCCGTTGATCCTCGTCAGCGGCTCCGGCGGCGGCGCCCGAATGCAGGAGGGCATCCTGTCGTTGATGCAGATGGCCAAGATTTCCGCCGCCTTGGGTCGGTACGACCGCGCCGGCGGATTGTATATCTCGATCTTGACGAATCCGACGATGGGCGGCGTGGCGGCCAGCTTCGCCTTGCAGGGCGACCTGACGCTGGCCGAGCCGGGCGCGCTCATCGGCTTCGCCGGCAAACGTACCATCTGGAACACGGTGCGTCTGGAGTTGCCCGAAGGCTTCCAGACCAGCGAGTTCTTGTTGGAACACGGTTTCGTCGATCGCATCGTCTCGCGCAAGGATCTACGCACCGAAGTCGCGCAGATCATTGATTACTGTGAACATTAGAGAGTCACCACGAATCACACGAATCACACGAATAAAAGACAAGAAATTCAATCAAAAGCCATCGCCGAGCAGGGTGCTGATTTTTCTTCTTTATTCGTGTGATTCGTGTGATTCGTGGTGACTCTCTTGAAGAGAGGTTGTCCGTGGGTCTGTTTAGCTGGTTCAAATCCAAGCCCGATCCCAACCGCAATTTGCCGAAAATCGACGTGCGCAAGCGCTTTGACCTGCTGAACCGAACCGGCCAGGGCAGCATGTCCAAGGTATGGCGGGCGCGCGACAAGAGCCTCGGCCGCATGGTCTGTTTGAAACTGCTCGACAAGGAAAAAACGGCCAAGTTCGAGATGCGTTTCGTCGGACTCAACAAGCCCCGCGAAGGCGCCATCTGCACGACGCTGCGCCACAAGAACATCGTTCAGACCCACGAATACGGACTCACCACCGAGGGCGAGCCTTACCTGGTCATGGAACTGATCGACGGCATGGGACTTAACTTCCTGATCGAAACGAAGAGCCCCCAACTCGAAGGCAACCGCACCAAAATCCTGGCGCAGATGGCCGACGCCCTGGAATACCTGCACCGCCAGGGCTATCTTCACCGCGACATCTGTCCGCGCAACGTCATGGTGACAAAGGACGGCGTCGTCAAGCTGATCGACTTCGGCCTGACCATTCCCGACCGGCCGGAGTTTTGTAAACCGGGCAACCGCACCGGCACGCCGAACTATCTCGCCCCGGAAGTGATCCGCCGCACCACGACCGACCATCGCGTCGATCTGTTCGCCCTGGGCGTGACGGCTTACGAGGTGTACACCGCTGCGTTGCCGTGGGAGAAGGCCGAGTCGTTGCAGACGCTGCTCAGCCACATGAACAGCCCCGGCAAAGATCCCCGCGAGGCCTGCCCCAAACTGGACAAGAAGACGGCCCAGTTTCTCCTCAAGGCCATCGAGCGCGATCCCAATCTGCGCTTTCAGAAAGCCGCCGACTTCCGCGAAGCCATCGGGCAACTGCCCAAGGCGTGATCGTCGCCACGAAGGGCGAAGGATCACTTCTTCGGCTCTTCCTTGGGCGGCGGCAGCAGTTCGGGCTGATTGTCCACCTTCGGCGACGGCAGCTCTTGCGGCTGCTTCTCGCGCTGCTTCTGCTGCTGTGGGCGCGACGGCGATTGATAGGTCGAACCGGGAGGCGGAAGCATCAGCCCCGGATAGTTGAGGACCGAGAACTGGAGCGGATTGACCGAGGGACAGTGATACTTCGTCACGTAATCGGTTGGGGCGACGGTCGGATAATAGTTTTTGACGAAGGTATAGCGGCACGGTCCCTGGCACCAGGCGGCCCAGCGGTAGGCGATGGGCGTCAGCACATGAAGAGCGCTGTAGTGCGTCGGCGGACAATCGCACGGCTGCATCACCTCGACATACGGTCCCGCGCTCGCTCCCCTCGCCAGCAGCAGACACGCGCCCCCAATCAAGCCCGCCATCCATCCGAAAGTCCGCGGCTTCATGCTCTCCCCTCCGGCAAAGGACTTCGATCCTTCTTCTTTTATCCGGCGGATGGGAGGACGGACTGTATCGGATGAGCCGGGATTGCTCTTTTTCACGCCGATGACGCCCGCACAGGCCGCAATCCCGGCATCACCCGGCGCCGTTGACGAACGCGAGCTATACTTCAACAGATTTTTTCTCGCGTTCGGGGAGTCTCAAACCTCGCGGGAGGAAACGATCGTGGACGAAATCGCACGTCCATTCGTCCGTCTGTGGGAATGGGTCGAGCAGGTCGGCGGCTTTCCAGGGCAGGTGTTTTTCATCTGCGGCATCATCCTCGTGGTGATCGGCGGCCTCACCTGGTACAGCAACAAACGCTAACTCTCCGGTCCGCCTGGCGAGCGGGGGGCGTCAGCCCCCTGTTCGCGCCTCCAACAGGGGGGCCGATGCCCCCTGCTCGCCAAAAGTTAGTGCTTCTTATTCCGCAGGCTTGGCCTTCAACAATCCCTGCGCGCGCATCCATTCTTCGCAGCGCCGCGGCCAGGTCGAACAGGGCTTCTCCGACGCTCGCAAGCCGAAACCGTGTCCTCCCGACGAGTAGATGTGCAGTTCAGCGGGAACGCCGGCGCGTTTCAGCGCCAGATACATCCGCGCGCTGTTGTCCGGCTTGATGGGGTCGTCGTTGGCGTGCGCGAAGAACGCCGGCGGACACTCCTTGCGGACGCGGATGTCCGGGGCCAGTTCCTTCTCGTCCTTGGTGAGCAGGTAAGCGGGATAGATCAGCACGGTGAAATCCGGCCGGCAGCTGAGCTTGTCGATCTCATCCATCGGCTCGTAGGCGCGCTTATCGAAGTTCGTGGACGCCGAGGCCGCCAGATGGCCGCCGGCCGAGAAGCCGAGGATGCCGATGCGCTTCGCATCCAGGTGCCATTCGCTCGCCTTGCCGCGCACCAGACTCAGGGCGCGCTGGGCGTCTTGCAGCGGCCCGATGGGCGGCTTGTCACCCGCCTGGCCGGGGCGGCGCGGCACCCGATACTTGAGGATGATGCCGGTCACGCCGATCGAATTCAGCCACGCCGCCACTTCCTCGCCTTCGAGATCCCAGGCCAGAATGTTGTAGCCGCCGCCCGGACAGATCAGCACCGCCGCGCCCGTGTCCTTGTCCTTGGACGGACGAAGGACGGTGAGGGTCGGCTTGCTGACATTGGTCAGGATTTGGATGGTCTTCTGTCCGGCCTTCCGTTCGCGGACGCTCTCTTCGCCGATCGATTTATCTTCGCCGGGCGGCTTGCCGGGCCAGACGGCGACGACGGGGGGCTTCTCGTCGGCCCACGCGGCGGAGAAGACGGTCAGCGACACGACCAGCGACAGCGAGCAAAGGATGCGTTTCACGGTGCGTTACCTCGTAGGGGGGAAGAAAGCTCGGCCGATTATCGCCGATTGGATGGGAACCTGCAACCCTCGGCGCTGGCCGATACGGTTGCGAGAGGAATTGATCTTTCAGGCGGACTCGGCGACCGGCTTGCCGTCGCTGCTTTGCCAGGCTGACGACGGAACGGCATGGGGGTCGGAGGGACCGGGGCGCGTGCAATCCGGCAGCCGTATCGTGAACGTCGTGCCTCGACCAGGCGCGCTGGCGACTTCGATGGTGCCGCCGTGGGCGGCGATCACGGCCTGGCAGATGCTCAAGCCCAGTCCTAGCCCCCGCGAGATCGTCTCGCGCTGCCGCGCCTTGTCGCCCTGGTAGAAGCGGTCGAAGATGTGCGGCAGATCGTGCGGGTCGATGCCCGTGCCGGTATCGCTCACCTCCAGCACGCCCTGGCGGCGCGCGTCGTCGAGCCGCAGATCGAGGGCGATGCGGCCGCCGGCAGGCGTGAACTTGATGGCATTGTCGAGCAGGTTGTTGACCACCTGCCACAGCCGGTTGCCGTCGCCGCGCAGCATCGCTGGTTCCAGTCGACGGACCGACAGTTCCACCCCGGCCGACTCCGCCACCACCTGAAACATCTCCAGCGAATTGGCCACGATCTGATCCAGCCGCAGCGCCTGCGAGTGCAGTTGCAGCCGGCCGGCGTCTTCCTCGGCCAAGAGCAACAGCTGATTGACCAGGACGCGCATCTGCCCGCACTCTTCCAGCAGAACGGCCAGCACTTCCTTGTACTCTTCGATGGAACGGTCGGTGTTGAGAGTGATCTCCAGCGAGCTTTGCAAGGCGGTCAGCGGCGAGCGCAGCTCGTGAGCCGCGTTGGCGGTGAACTCTCGGCTCTGGCGCAAGTAGGCGGCGATGCGGTCGAGGAAACGGTTGATCGTCTGCGAGAGCCGATCCAACTCATCGTGCGTGCCGCGAAGAGGCAAACGCTCGTCGAGGTGCGAGGGATCGAGTCGGGCCGTGGTGGAGATGATGCGGGCGATGGGACGCGTCGCCCGTCCGGCCAGCAGGTATCCGCCGACCGGCGCGATCAGAAGCAGGACGATCCCCACGGCCAACAGGGTGGACGTGAAGCGGGCCAATTCCTGGTGCGCCCGCTCCAGCGAACAACCGACGCGCACCGTCAACTCCGGCCGGCCGGGGCGAAGCAGCGTTTGCGTCAGGACGCGATGGTCGGCGACCGTTTCCGGCTCTTGCTCCGGCAGCACGCCGGCCGGCAGCACGTCCGCGGAGGGCGATTGCTCGCTGGACCAAACCAGCGCTCCTTGACGGTCGATCAGTTGGATGAAAAGACGGCGGCGCGGATGGCCCGTGGCCTGGCGATTGAACTGCTCGTGCAGTCGGTCCGGTCGATCGCCGAGATGTTCGAGATCGAGAACGGCGGCGTGCAGTTCTTCCTCAATGAACTCATCGACCATCTGCAGATGGGTCGCTTCCAGTCCGTGACGGATGGCCACGATGTTGAACAGCAGGAGGAGGAAGACGACGGCGGTGCTCCAGAGGGTAAGGCGGAAGCGGACAGTCTGGACGAACATCCTAATTCGCTCGAATGGCATAGCCGCGCCCCCGGATGGTCTGGATCGCCGATGTGTCCCAACCTCGATCGAGCTTGCTGCGAAGGCGGTTGATGTGAACTTCGATCACGTTGGTCATGCCTTCCCAATCGGCGTACCAGAGATGCTCGCACAGCATCTTGCGCGTGACCACCTGTCCGGCGTGGCGCATCAGATATTCGAGGAGACTGAATTCGGTCGGACTGATGGTGATTTCCACATCGCCGCGAGTGACGCGCCGCGAGGCCAGGTCCAGGCACAGATCGCCGATTTGCAGCGTCGGCGAGGGTCGCGTCATGGAGCGGCGGCACACCGCTTTGATGCGCGCCAGCAGTTCCGGAAAGGCGAACGGTTTGACCAGATAATCGTCCGCGCCGCTGGTCAATCCCGCGACGCGCTCGTCGATAGTGCCCAGGGCGGTCAGCAGTAGAATGGGGGTCTGGATGCCCGCGCCGCGCAGCTCGCGCAGCACGTCGAGTCCGCCGCGCCGGGGCAGCAGCAGGTCGAGGACGATCACGTCGAACTGCTGGGATTTGGCCCGTTCCAGACCTTGCTCGCCGTCGCGGACCCACTCGCATTCGAGGTTCGCTTCCGAGAACCCTTGCCGCAAGGCCCGGCCGACCACCGGATCATCCTCGACCACCAATAATTGCATTCGCCGCCCTCCCTATAAAATCATCTCCATCGTAGGCGCGACTCTCCAAGCGAAGATTAATGTCTTTCTAAATTGTAATCCGAAGCGGAATTGTGCAGAAGAGGGGGAAGGGCACTCACAACATGGTGAGCCGCGACCGGAAAAGGGCTCGCACTTTTGGCAAGCCGGTCGCTTACGCACCCGACTCGCCAAAAAGAGCGAGCCTTTCAAAAACGACGAGGCATTATTGGGGCGGCGCCGGCTTCTCCTCGGAAGCCTCCCCTTTGTTTTTCTTGTCGCCCTCGGAACCGCCTTTCTCGTCCGCCTTCTCCGTGGGCGGCAAAATGGCGGGGAGCGCTTCGCCGCTCATGGCCGCGATCGGAGCGCCGCCGTGTTGGCGGCTGCCCCGGATCATGTCCACGAGGTCCGGATGATTGCCGTGAGGGGAACGCGGGGTGCCATAGGGGACGAGACCGTTGCCGCCCATGTTCCAGAAGACGGTATCGTCCTTCAAGATGGACGTGTAGACACCATAGTTGAGTGGAGCGCCGGTCACACTCTTGGCATCGGGACCAGGCTCCGGCCCCGGCCCCGGCCCCGGTCCCCATCCTCCGTCGAAGCCGTAAGGCGGAGGTTTCGGATTGTGGAGACGATGGGGGCAATAACCGCAGTAATACGGAGTGTAATACGGCATCAGCGGGAAGTAACACCACGGCTTCCAGCGCACCGAGGTCGAGGTCGGAGATAACGGGGCGTAATAGGGAATGAAACTCTCGGCCCAACGGTGAAAGAAACAGCGGTTCAAGTCGGCGGGATCGGGTCCAGGCGGGTGGACGCCAAAGGCCTCCACCGGCGTAAGGATCGCCGGCCCGCGCCCTTTCGCGCAGGCGCCGCCGTTGGAGTACTCCGGCCCGTACACGTTCGCGGGGGCGCCGTCGTTGGCACATTCCTGGGCCGCCGCTGTCAGGGACAGCATCGCGGTCAAGACCGTCGAGCCAACAAGGAGTGAGAGTTGCCGTCGCATGGAAAGTCCCCTCAGGGGTTATTGGGTCAGGAGAATACCAATAGGCTGTCGCGCACGGACTGCGGTATTGGTGGGCGAGATGCCCGCGCTCGGAAGCGCGGGCATCTCGTCGGGTCGCGTTAGCGGGTTGCCGGCGGTGGTCCGGTGCCCACCGGAGGCAGGTAGTCAGGTCGCGACGTATTGACCGGCAGGATTTCGCCGGGCGGGCGGGCGAACGAGATTTCGCGGGCCGGGTAGCCCAGGGCGTGGAACAACTCGAACTGCGCCGTGTTGTACTCGGCGACCGTGGCGATGTAATTGTCGTAGGCCGTCATTAACAACTGGAGCGCAAAGACCGCTTCCTGCGGCCGGAAGATCTGGATCAGGACGTTGCCAAACCGTTGGGTCTGCCTCAGACCCTCGACGTTGCCGTTGTAATTGACGAGGGCTCCGCGCACCTCGCGTTCGGACTGGACGACGCGGGCCGCCGCCGATTGAACATCCGCCTGGGCCCGGGTCACGTCCCCTGCCACCGAGTCCTGGATCTGGAATAAGCGGACGATGGCCGCTGACGCCGCGCCACGCTGTTCCTTGATGTCCGCCAGGTTCCCCAACCCCATGTTTTCGGCCATCCACAGAACCTGGGGAGTGATGTCATTGCGGAAGCTCCACAGGTTCATCTTGCCGCCGCTGCCCTCCCCATAGGCCGTAGCCTGCATCAATTCGTAGGGCGTCGTGAAGCCATTGAATAGGAGAGAGGGGAGGAGAGGGCGCAGCTTCTCCCGGCGGATGGCCACCAGCGTCGCCTGGACCAGCGCCTGATGCTTCGCCAACTCGGGGCGGTTGGTCAAGCCGATGGGGATCAGGTCGTCGAGCGACCGGGAGGGCTCGATCAAGGTGATCTGGAGATGATCTTGTTCGAGCGGCTCAACCACCGCACGCGGGTCCAGGCGCAGAACCTGGGTGAGGGCGGCACTGGCGATGCGCCAGTTTTCGCGGGCCGAGACGGCGTTCTGCTCCAGATCGGCGAGCAGGTTGCGGGCCCGATCGATCTCGACCGCCTGAACCAGATCGCGGCTGAGGTCCGCGATCTCCCGGACCAGCTTGCGGCCTCTCTGGACGGCATCGATGGCGACGGCATACTGGCCGCGATACTTGTGGACATTGAAGTAGGCCTGAGCGGTCATGAGCAAGGCGTCGTTCTTGGCGCCCTGGATGTCCCAGCGCTTGGCGTTCAAATCCTGCCGCGCACGCAGCGGCTCGAAGAAAATGTCGGTGAGGAACTGCATCTGAGGCGAGGGAAGCAGAGGTCCGGCCGGGACGGGCTGGTAGAAATAGTTGGGGAAGGATGGCGTAAAGGTGAGGCCGCCTCCGCCCATGAAAATGTTGATGTTGTTGTTGAGCGGCCTTCCGAAACTGCCCGGCGAGTTTTGCCCCAGGGCATTTAATCCGGTCGGAACATTAACGCCGCGATTAAAATCCGGGCCGAAGCCGTCGTGCCGAACGTAAGCGGCGCCCATGTTGAGCGAAGGAACCCAGAGGACCTTGGCCTTCTGAAGATCCGCCTCGGACATCCAGGCGCTGGCCTGGGCGGTGGCCACGATCACCGGGCGGGCATCGGCCAACCGCAAGGCGGTGGCCAAATTGATTGGGAGACGAAGGTCGCCGGGTTGCAGCGGCGGCGGCTTGAGATCCAGGACTTCGCCGCCGGCCGGCGCCGGCTTTTCCAGGGGAGATTTCTGGCTCGGTCGCGAGGAGGTCTCGGCCCGTTCCTGGTCGCGCGGCGGCGCGGTGCGCGGGGGAGACGTCGTTGGCTGTGGGGCGGCAAGAGGCCGCTCGGCCTCGCTGCGCGCCGGCACGGGGGCTGGAGGCGAGCCAGGAGCGTCCGCGACCGGAGAGGTCGCCGGCGGCGGGCCCGGAGGCTGGGCGCGACAGGGCAACAGCCCCAACTGGGGAAGCAGCAAGACCGTGAGGACGATCAGTAACTTGTTGAATCGTTCCATCGGGATGGCTCCTTCCATGCCCTCGGGCGTGGTCCTTCAACTTTCATCGGCTCTTGCAAGGAGAATGTTCATGGCGGTTGGTGGTGCTTGTGTCGTCTAGGCCACCCGGCAGCTGACGCTGCGGGTGGAAGCTAGCGCGTTGGCGGCGGCGGTCCCGTACCCGCCGGCGGCAGATAGCCAGGTCGCGACGTGTCCACCGGCATGACGTCGCCGGCGCGCCGGAAGAACGCGATTTCCCGTGCCGGGTAGCCCAGAGCGTGGAACAACTCGAACTGCGCCATGTTGTACTGGGCGACCGTGGTGTAGTAATTCTGGTAGGCGATCATTAACAGTTGGTGGGCAAAGACCGCTTCCTGCGGCCGGAAGATCAGCTGGAGGACGTTGCCAAAACGTTTGGTCTGCTTCAGGCCCTCGATGACGCCATCGAAATTGTCGATGGCACCGCGCAGCTCGCGTTCGGCCTGGACGGTGCGGGCCGCCGCCGACTGGAGACGCGCCTGGGCCCGGGTCACGTCCGCGGCCACCATGTCCTGGTACTTGAATAGCTCGACGGTGGCCTGCGAGGCTTCGCCGCGCCGCCACTTGACCATCGCCATGTTTCCTAACCCCAGAGCATCGGCCTGCCACAAGACCTGAGGGCTGATGTCTTGGCGGTAGCTCCACAAGTTCAGCTTGCCGCCATTGCCGAAGCCCTGGACCCCAAATTCGAGCTGTTCGTAGGGCGTCTGGAAGCCCTGGAGCATGATGGTGGGGAAGAAGGGGCGCAGCTTCTCCTGACGGATGCGCACCAGCGCCGCCTGGACTTCAGCCTGATGCGAGGCCAGTTCGGGGCGGTTGGTCAAGCCGACCGGGATCAGGTCGTCGAGCGACCGGGAGGGCTCGATCAAGGTAATTTGGAGATGATCTTTTTCGAGCGGTTCGACCACCGCACGCGGGTCCAGGCGGAGAACCTGAGTAAGATTGGCGCTGGCGCGTCGCCAGTTTTGACGAGCCAAGACGGCTTGCTGCTCCACGTTGGCGAGAAAGTTGCGGGCCCGATCAATCTCGACCGCCGGAACCAAGTCGCGGCTCAGTGCGGCGATCTCCGCGACCAGCCTGCGGCCTCTCTGGACGGTATCGATCATGCCGGCATACTGGCCGCGATACTTGTGGACATCGAAGTAGGCCCGGGCGGTCATGAGCAAAGCGTCGTTCTTGGCAGTCTGGATGTCCCAGCGCTTGGCATTCAAGTCCTGCCGCGCACGCAGTGGCTCGAAGATCATGTCGGTGGCGTTGCGCATGATGAAGAGGGCGCCGCCGCTGTAGAAAAAGTTGATGTTTTGGTTGAGCGGTTTTCCAAAGCCGCCCGGTGCGGCTTGCCCAAAGATATTTTGTTGACCCGGAACATTAAGGCCATTGAGCACATCCGGACCGAAGCCGTCGTGGCGGAGGTAAACGAAGCCGAGGTTGAAATCGGGCACCCAGAGGACCTTGGCCTTTTGGAGCTGCGCCTCGGCCACCCAGGCACTGGCCTGAGCCGCGGCGATGATCAGCGGCCGGGCGTCGGCCAGCCGCAAGGCGGTGGCCAGGTTGATCGGGTAGCGCAGGTCGCCGGGTTCCAGCGGCGGCAGTTCCAGCTTCGGAACGACTTCGCCGCTGGGCGGCGGCGGCTTTTCTAGAGGGGACTTCTGGCTCGGCCGGGCGGGCAGTTCCAGCCGCTGGGGGGTAGGGGTCCGCTCGGCAACGCCGCGCGGCGACGTGCGATCCGGGGTGGAAGGTAGGTCCGACTTTCCAGCCTGACCTTGTCCTCCGTTGTCCGGCTTTTCAGCCTGACTTGCGTTCGCCACCGGCGAGCCAGGAGCGTCCGCGCCCGGAGAGGTCGGCGGCGGCGGGGCCGGGGACTGCGCGCGACCGGGCGACAGACCCAACTGGGAAAGTAGCAAGAGCGCGAGGACGATCCGTAGCCTGTGCAATCGTTCCATCGGGATGGCTCCTTTATCCGCTTTCCGCTGTCCGCTTTCCGCTGTCCGCTTTCCGATCCGCCTTCCGTTCTCCACTTTCCGCTCCGGTGGTTTGACGGATAGCGGAAAGCGGACAGCGGTTAGCGGGTAGCCGGCGGTGGTCCCGTGCCTACCGCAGGCAGGTAGCTGGGCCGCGACGTGTCCACCGGCACCAGGCCGTCCGGCGGGTGGAAGTACTCGATTTCTCGGGCCGGATAGCCCAGGGCGTGGAACAACTGGAACTGCGCCGTGTTGTACTCGGCAACCGTAGTGAAGTACTCGTCAAAGGCCGTCTTCAACAGCTTCAGAGCGTAAACCGCTTCCTGCGGCCGGTAGATCAGTTCCAGGACGTTCTCAAAACGCCTCGTTTGGCCCAGGCCCTCCAAGTTCCTTTGGAACGTGACGAGGCCCGTTCGCAAGCCGCGTTCGGCCTGGACGACGCGGGCCGCCGCCGATTGAAGGGTCGCCTGGGACTGCGTTACTTCCGCGGCCACCATGTCCTGTATCTGGAACAACGCGGCGGTGGCCCGCGACTGCTCGCCGCGCCGCTTCTTGATCAAGGCCATATTGCCAAACCCCATGTTCTGCAATTGCCAGATCAGCTGTGTGCTGATGTCATCGCGGAAGCTCCACAGGTTCAGCTTGCCGCCATTGCCGGTACCGAAGATTGAGGCCTCGGTTGTCATACCTCCGGGAGTCTGAAAGCCGCTGATCGTGATTAAGGGGAGGAGGGGACGCATCTTCTCCTGACGGATGCGCACCAGTGCCGCCTGGATGAGCGCCTGCTGCGCGGCCAGTTCGGGACGGTTGGTCAAGCCGATCGGGATCAGCTCATCGAGCGACCGGGAGGGCTCGATCAAGGTGATCTGGAGGTGATCTTGTTCGAGCGGCACGACCACTGCGCGCGGGTCCAGGCGCAGAACCTGGGTAAGATCGGCGCTGGCGACACGCCACTCCTCGCGGTCAGAGACGGCTAGCTCCTCCAGGGCGGCCAGCAGGTTGCGGGCCCGGTCCACCTCGACGGCGGGAATTAGGTCGCTCTTCAGCGTGTTAATCTTTTCGAGCAGCTTGCGCCCTTGATCGACGCAGTACACGGCGCCGGCATACCGCCCGCGGTAGCGGTGGACGTTGAAGTAGGCGCGGGCAGTTTCCAGGAGGGCTTCGTTCTTGGCGGTCTGGATGTCCCAGCGCTTGGCATTCAAGTCCTGCCGCGCGGCCAGAGGCTGGAAAATGGCGTCGGTCACGGCGATGGCCTGGTACAAGGAGACGCCGGATATGAACCAGTTGAGGTTCTGGTTGAGGGGTTTTCCGAAGCTGCCCACCACGGGTTGTCCAAAGGCATTAAGCCCCTGCGGAACATTAATGCCCCCATTAAAGTCCGGGCCGTAGCCGTCGTGCCGGTAGTAAACGGCGTTCATCATGAAGGCGGGGATCCAAAGGACTTTGGCCTTTTGAAGCTGCGCCTCGGCCACCCAGGCGCTGGCCTGAGCAGAGGCCACGATCAACGGCCGGGCGTCGGCCAACCGCAAGGCGGTGGCAAGGTTGATGGGGAAGCGCAGGTCACCCGGTTCCATCGGCGGCAGCGGCAACGCCACAGTTTCGCCGCCAGGCGGCGGCGGCAGTTCCAGGGGCGACTTCTGGCTCGGCTGCGGAGGCAGATCGAGCTTCACGGGCACTTTGAGGAGGAGGGGCGAGGGTTCGGTCCGCCGCGGTGTCGGAAGATCCGGCTGGGCATCGCCGCGCGCCGGCGCGGGAGCCTGGGAGGACGCCGTTGGCGGCGGGGCCGGCGGCTGGGCGCGGCAGGATAACGGCTCGCACCACGGGAGCAGTAGGGTCGTGAGGACGATCAACACCCTGTCGAATCGTTCCATCGGCATTGCTCCTGCCACCTCCGTTCTCTGCGACTCGGTTGGTATTGCTCCTATCGGAATATCGGTAAAATCGAGTTAAATCGAAAAGTACGCGAAAGCTGGAATAACCGTTATCTTCCGATAAGCCCGCGAAGATCGTGGAACCGGGAAAGGTTCACCGAACCGATTCGTCGCGGTTCGATGGAGACGGCTCCGCGTCGTTCCTGCCCCACATCATTTCGCCGCTCGCGGCGAATCAGAATTTGTTGAAGTTGTGTGCCGAATGGATGCGCCATCCGGTTTCTGTCCGAATTGTAATCAAACAATTAACACTGAATGATTACGAACTGCACACAATCTAACGAATTTGTAAGGGCAATTGCCCTAGACCATTTGCCAGTATGGACTTACAATTCGAAAGGTATGACCCGAAGAGACGATTGTAACCGCCGAATTTGTACACAGGAATGCAACACAGGGATGGGGACCTCCCACCGGCAGGTTGCGTGAACACCACATCTCCAATCATCGCGGATGAGAGGGGATTTCCAATGTGTTCCGTGCGGAATCCGCCCCCTAAGTTGCTCGATCGAGTCACATTTTTCAATTTCAGGTTTGGATCGGGAGATGGTTTTCCCTTTTTCCACCTGACTCAAAGCACGGCCACATTTGGGATCTCCCGAGGATGCGGGAGCAAGTCGGCCCCAGGAGACTGATTGATGGCAGCAGAATCATCGCACAAGGGTGGCTCGGGGGCGAACCCGACGGTGTTCGCCATGCGCCACCCCATCACCACCCTGATGCTGGTCGTGGCCCTCATCAGCGGTGGAGTCCTCGCCTACAGCAAAATGCGCGTCGATATCTTCCCACCCCTCAACGTACCCAAAATCTACGTCTTCCTCGATTACGTCGGCATGTCCCCCGACCAAATCGAAGGATTCATTGTCAACCAACTCGAACTCTACTTC